>JBFGCA010000030.1:0-44714 GCA_041567315.1 Thermoanaerobaculia bacterium
CCGAGGGGGGGGACCATCGCAGGCAACAGCACCTGCCCCGACAGCCGGACCCCTCGCCGGGGGGCGGGAGGCCGCCCCCAGGCCGGGGGGTACCCGGCAGCGGAACGTGTTGGCCAGGGAGGGGGAGTGGAGCGAAGGGTACCCCCCGGCCCCCGAGGCGGCCGAGGGGGGGGACCATCGCAGGCAACAGCACCTGCCCCGACAGCCGGACCCCTCGCCGGGGGGCGGGAGGCCACCGCAATGCAGCTCGGCATACGCCCCTCACCTCCCCACTGCTATCCTGTCCCCTAGCTCGCAGTCACCCCGCTCCCACGGTGCAACTCCCGGAGATCGCCATGAGCCCATCGACTTTCGGCCGCCTCGCCGGCGCCCTCACCCTGGTTGCCGCCTGTACGCTGACCGCCTGGCCCGCCGCCGCCCAACCACCCGCGGACCTCGAGCTCGCCTTGGTCACCGGCGGGCTCACGGAGCCGCTGGCCGTGCGGCACGCCGGCGACGGCTCGGGCCGCTTGTTCATCGTCGAGCGGGCCGGCCGGATCCGCATCTGGGACGGCACCCAGCTGCTGTTCACCCCGTTCCTGAACATCGTCGCGCTGGTCGACTCCGGCGGAGCCGAACAGGGGCTGCTGGGGCTCGACTTCCATCCCGACTACGAGACCAACGGCTTCTTCTACGTCAACTACACCCGCGACCCGGGCGGCGGGCTGGACCGCACGGTGGTGAGGCGCTACCAGGTGTCGGGCAACCCGAACGTCGCCGACGCCGGCAGCGGCGTCACCCTGCTCGAGATCGAGCAGGACTTCGGCAACCACAACGGCGGCGACCTCCACTTCGGACCCGACGGCTACCTGTACATCGGCATGGGCGACGGCGGCTCGGGGGGCGACCCGCTCGACCGCGCCCAGAGCCTCGACACGCTGCTCGGCAAGATGCTGCGGATCGACGTCGACGGCGGCCCGGGCAACCCGCCCGACTGCGGGCTGAACGGCAGCTTCTACACCGTGCCGCCCGGCAATCCCTTTGCCGACGGCGGCGGCGGCGACTGCGACGAGATCTGGTCGTGGGGCCTGCGCAATCCCTGGCGCTGGAGCTTCGACCGCATTCGCGGCGACCTGTTCATCGGCGACGTGGGGCAGAACGCCTGGGAGGAGATCGACTTCGAGCCGGCCGCCACGCCGGGGCGCAACTACGGCTGGCGCTGCTACGAGGGCGACACGCCGTTCAACCTGACCGGCTGCGGACCGCCCACCAACTACAGGTTCCCGATCCTGGTCTACCAGCACAGCAGCGGCAACTGCTCGGTGACCGGCGGCTACCGCTACCAGGGGGCGGTCATCGGCGGGCTGCGCGAGACCTACATCTACGCCGATTACTGCACGGGCCGCATCTGGTTCGCGACCGAGGGACCACCCGGCCAGTGGTCCACCAGCGAGTGGGCCAACGCCCCGATCAGCCCCACCAGCTTCGGCGAGGACGAGCGCGGCGAGGTCTACGTCACCAACTACTTCGCCGGCGAGATCCACCGCTTCGAGAGCCCGGGCGCCATCTTCACCGACGGCTTCGAGTCGGGGGACCTGGCGGCCTGGAGCTCGAGCAGCCCGTAGGGTCAGGGCGAGGTTCGACGCCGGGGCACACCAGGGGGCCCGCCGAGCGGCGGCGAGCGGCAGCGGCGCTGTGAGAGAATCGCGCCGCGCCACTGAGCTGCCAAACTGCTGGCGTTTCAAGCCCGAGACCGAACCGACGAGCCCGAGGAGGAGCAGGATGCCGTCCAGAATCCGACCCGTGACCCGCGACCAGACCGCCGACCAGGAGCTGCGCCAGCTCCTCCAGGACGGCGCCGAGGGGTGGTGGAAGGACGCCGAGATGTTCGGCGTCATCGGTCGCGTGCCCGACCTGCTCAAGTCGATCGTGCCGGTCTTCGCCGCCTTCTTCGGTGGCGGCCGCATCCAGCCGCACGTCTTCGAGCTGATGCGGATCAAGACCGGGCAGATGAACGACTGCGCCTACTGAAGCACGGTGCGCACCGCTGCCGTGAGCAGCGACGTGAAGCCCCGCGAGCAGGCCGTCCTGGACGGCAGGTACGACTCGCTGTCGCCCGCCGAGGCGCTGGCGGTGGAGCTGGCCGAGCGGATGGCGATGGACCCGCACTCGGTCGACGACGAGTTCTGGCAGCGGCTCAAGGGCCAGTTCACCGACGAGGAGATCGTCGAGCTGGCCTTCTCCTGCTCGATCTTCAACTGGGGCAACAAGTTCAACATCACCATGCGGCTCGACACCGACGGCGTCGAGTACCCCAAGGGGATGGAATACAAGGACGCCCCGACCTTCTGGCGGCAGGCGCCGGGCGGCGGGGCCGGCTGACGGCGGGCGACCGACCGCCCCGACTCGAGATGTTCCAGGACGTCGCGGTCGCGCCGCCGGACGCCATCTTCGGTCTTGCCGAGGCCTACCAGCGCGATCCCGATCCCGGCAAGATCAACCTGACGGTCGGGGTCTACCAGGACGACGCCGGGCGGACCCCGACCCTGGCCGCGGTGTGCGCGGCCGAGCGCCGACTGCTGGCGGCGGGCGGCAGCAAGACCTATCTGCCCATCCGCGGCACCGCCGCCTACGCCGCCGCCATCGAGCGGCTGCTGCTGGGCGCCGGGCACCCGGCGCTCACCGAGGGTCGCGTCGCCACCGTCCACACCCCCGGCGGCACGGCGGCGCTACGCATCGCCGCCGACTACCTGCAGACCACCCACCCGGGGATCACGGTCTGGCTCACCGACCCCACCTGGGCCAACCACCGGCCGGTCTTCGCCGCCGCCGGCCTGCCGGTCCGCGAGCTGCCCTATCTCGACCGGGCCGAGCACCGGCTGGCCCTCGACGGGTTGCTGGCGGCGCTGGCGGTTCTCCCGGCCGGCGACGTGGTGGTGCTCCACGGCTGCTGTCACAACCCCACCGGCGTCGACCCTTCGCCCGCCGAGTGGGCGCAGCTCGCCGCGGTGCTGGCCGAGCGCCGTGCCCTGCCGCTCCTCGACGTCGCCTATCTGGGCTTCGCCGATGGCATCGAGGAGGACGCCGCCGCCCTGCGGCTGCTGGCCGAGACCGTGCCCGAGCTGCTGATCTGCAACAGCTTCTCCAAGAGCATGGGGCTCTACAACGAGCGGGTGGGATCGCTGACCGTGGTGGCGGGTGGCCGGGCGGCGGGCGAGGCGGTGCTCAGCCGCGTGCTGCGGGCGGTCCGCGCCTCCTACTCCAACCCGCCGGCGCACGGCGGCGGAATCGCCACCCTGCTGCTCGACGACGACGAGCTGCGCGCCGATTGGCTGACCGAGCTGGCCGCCATGCGAGCGCGGCTCCGCCGCATGCGCCGGCGGCTGGCCGGCGGGCTTGAGGCGCGCGGCGTCCGCCTGAGCGCCGGCGGCAACGAGTTCCTGGCCCGCCAGCGCGGAATGTTCTCCTTCTCCGGCCTCGCCGCCGCCCAGGTCGCCGCCCTGCGCCGCGACCACTCGATCTATCTGCTCGAATCCGGACGGATCAGCGTCGCCGGCGTCAACCCCGGCAACCTCGAACGCCTTTGCGACGCCATCGCCGCCGTAGCCCCCCGCAGTTCGCCTTGACCGCGGCGGCGGGCGCCGGATAGGGTCGGGCCGGCGCCGGGTCCCGGCGCTGGTTCCCAAACAAGACAACGACTCAGGGAGGCTTTGTCCAGATGCCGAGACCGACGACTGCGCTCGCCATGATCTTCGTCCTGGCCGCGCTGGCCGCGCCGGCGGCCCACGCCGACTGGATCCACACCACCGACTCGTATTTCGAGGCCGAGACCAACAACCAGCCGCACCCGACCTCGGTCGTGCGCCGCATCCTGACACCCACCGACGTCGAGGAGGGCGTCTCGGTCTGCGTCATCTACGAGAACAGCATGGCCCAGCGGAGCCGGGGCAAGGTCAGGACCCGGATCACCATCGAGCGTGGTGGCGCGATCCTCGAAACGCTGGTCATCAACGGCCGGGTGCGCCGCAACTCCTTCGACCGCTGCAAGCTGACCGAGGCCCTGCTGGCCGGCGACCTGGTGACTTTCGAGTTCTCGTTCGTCAACATGCCGCGCATGCAGAAGACCTCGACGCGAACCGACTTCGCCACCATCGCCGGCGCGGTGGTCGCGCCCGGCGTCGAGCTGCCCGAGGGTCCCGCCCCCGGCCCGCTGTCGGTCCAGGACCAGGAGGCGCTGGTCGCGCTCCGCGCCTGGATCGGCACCGGCCGCGGCATCGCCGTGCGCTTCGAGACCAACGGCGTCCACATCGACTACCGGCTGGGCGCCGGCCAGGGCGGTGGCGCCATCGGTCCCTTCCGCACCATCGCCGCCGCCGCCACCGCCTTCTTCAACCTCCTCTAGCGGCTGACGCGATCTCCCCGGGGGCGGCACGCGGCCGCCCCCGGGCTCGCCTCGCCCGCCTGCTCCGCGTCGAGCCCGCAGTCTCATTCCCGCGACCCAGCGGACCACCCCGGTACCGCAAACTCGAAGCCCTGGGGCTCTCGAGACCGGGTCTCCATCGCCTCGCTCGATTGTCGAAAACCGGGCTGCCGGCGCCGCCGGCGGTGGAGAATCTCGCTGAGGCGTTTCGGTTAGGCTAGCGCGCTGCCTGCTCGCGGCCTGGTGCCGTCTTGGTGCGGTAACACGGGCGGGGACGCCGACGAATCGATCTCGACACCATGCGCTCCCGCCCCTTTGCAGCTCTCTACCTGGCCTTGTGCCTTTCTGCCGCAGGGGCGGGTGTGGCCTCCGAAGCGGCGGTCGAGGCGGCGCGGGCCCACCGGCAGGCGCACGGGGCGGCGATCCTGGAGGAGTTCAGGGAGCTGCTGGCGCTGCCCAACGTGGCGAGTGACGCCGAGGGGATCGGGCGGAACGCCGAGTGGATTCGCGAGGCGCTGGCGCGGCGGGGGCTGGCGGCGGAGGTGTGGAGCGTCGAGGGGGCGCCGCCGGTGGTCTACGGAAGGCTCGAGGTGCCCGGCGCCGGGCGGACGCTGGGGATCTACGCGCACTACGACGGGCAGCCGGTGGACTCCGCCGAGTGGACCAACCCACCCTGGACGCCGGTGCTCTACTCGGCGGCGCTCGAGGCCGGAGGCGAGCGGCTGGCCTGGCCCGGGCCGGGGCAGCCGATCGACCCCGAGTGGCGCATCTACGCCCGCTCGGCGGGGGACGACAAGGCGCCGGTGGCGGCGCTGCTCGCTGCCCTCGACGCGCTGCGGGCGGCGGGGATCGCGCCGACCTCCAATCTGCGGCTGCTGTTCGAAGGCGAGGAGGAGGCGGGATCGGACCACCTGGGGACCTACCTCGAGGAGCACCGCTCGGCGCTCGACGCCGATCTGTGGCTGATCTGCGACGGGCCGGTCCACCAGAGCCGGCGGCCGCAGCTGGTGTTCGGGGTGCGCGGCTACGCCGGACTCGATCTGACGGTCTACGGCGCCACGCGCTACCTGCACAGCGGGCACTACGGCAACTGGGCGCCCAACCCCGCCGAGGAGCTGGCGCGGCTGCTGGCCGGGCTGGAGGACGGCAACGGCCGGGTGCTGGTGGCCGGCTTCTACGACCGGATGGCCCCCGTCGGCGAGGCCGAGCGCCGGGCGCTCGACGAGCTGCCGGCGATCGACGAGGCGCTGCGCCGCGAGCTGGGGCTGGCCGCCACCGAAGCCGGCTCGGCGCCGCTCGCCGAGCGGCTGCTGCTGCCGTCGCTCAACGTCCGGGGCATGGCGAGCGGCGCGGTCGGCGAAGCGGCCCGCAACGTGATCCCCACCGAGGCGACCGCCAGCCTCGACCTCAGGCTGGTCCAGGGCAACGACCCGGTGGCGATGCAGGAGCGGGTGGAGGCGCACCTGCGGGGCCGGGGCTACCACCTGGTGCGCGAGGCGCCCGATCTCGAGACCCGCCTGCGTCACCCGCGGATCGTGCGGGTGACCCGGCGCGGCGGCTATCCCGCCACCCGCACGCCGATCGGCCTGCCGGTGGTGCGGCCCGTCATCGACGCCGCCGAGCTGGCGGCCGGCGAGCCGGTGGTGCTGCTGCCCACCATGGGTGGCTCGCTGCCGCTCTATCTGTTCACCTCGATCCTCGAGAGCCCGCTGGTGATCGTGCCCATCGCCAACCACGACGACAACCAGCACGCCCCCGACGAGAACCTGCGGCTCGCCAACCTGTGGTTCGGCATCGACCTGATGGCAGTGCTGCTGGCGCTGCCCGCCGACTCGGCCGCGCCCCGCGCCGGAGACGGGGAGAATTGAGCCGTGAAGCGGAGGATCCTCGCGGTGGGAGACGAGGAAGGCTCGCTGGCCGCCCTCGCCGAGGTGCTGGCCCGCTCGGCTTTCGAGGTGCACCGGATGGCAAGCGGGGTGCCCGCGGTCGGTCTGTGCGGCGAGGTCAAACCGCACCTGGTGATCGTCAGTCATCCGCTTCCCGATCTCGAGCTGCGCGATTTCGTCTTCTCGGCCCGCGCCGCCTGCTCGCCGGCGGCGCCGCCGCCCATCGTGGTGCTGGCAGAGAGCGCCGAAGGCACGGCGCTGGCCCGGGTGGACCAGGCGATGCGGGTGCTGACCCCGGAGCAGTCGCGCGACCGGTGGGAGGAGGAGGTGCTGCGGCTGCTGGAGGTGCCGGCCCGCAGTGCCCAGCGGCTGATGTTGCGCCTGGAGGTCGCCCTGGGCGCCGGGCGGCTGCTCCGCATGTGCCAGACCGAGAACATCTCGCGCACCGGGATGCTGGTGCGCAGCGCCGAGTCCTATCCGCTGGGGTCGGAGGTGCTGATCGAGTTCACGCTGCCCGAGGAGCGGGAGTCGATCCGTGGCAGCGCCGAGATCGTGCGCCACGCCGACGCCGCGGCGGAGAGGATCCAGGGCATGGGGCTGCGCTTCACCCGCCTCCAGGCCGACGGCGAAGCGCGGCTCGAGGCCTTCCTGGAAAAGCTCGGCATTGAGTTCTGACGGCCGGGCCGCGGCGGCAGGCACCGCCCCGCCCCGCTTCGAGGTGGCGGTGGTGGGGGGCGGCATCGTCGGCCTCGCCACCGCCACCGCGCTGGCGGCGGGCGGGCGGCTGCCGCTGGTGGTGCTCGAGGCCGAGGCCGAGCTGGCGTCGCACCAGAGCGGCCGCAACAGTGGCGTCATCCACTCCGGGCTCTACTACCGGCCGGGCTCGGTCAAGGCCGAGCTGTGCGTCGCCGGCCGCGACGCCCTCTACCGCTTCTGCGAGGAGCGCGGCATCCCCCACCGGCGCTGCGGCAAGGTGGTGGTGGCGGTGCGACCGGAGGAGCTGCCGGCGCTCGACGAGCTGGAGCGGCGTGGGCGGGCCAACGGGCTCGCGAGCCTGCGGCGGCTGTCTCCGGAGGAGATCCGCGAGTACGAGCCCCACGCCGCCGGGGTGGCGGCGCTGTGGGTGGGCGAGACCGGTGTCGTCGACTTCCGCGCGGTGTCGCGGGCGCTGGCCGACGAGCTGGAGTCGGCCGGCGCCGAGGTGCGGACCGGCTGGCGGGTCACCGGCATCGTCCAGCGGCCGGCCGAGATCGTCGTCACCACCCCGCGCGGCGAGGTGCGCTGCCGCCGGCTGATCAACTGCGCCGGGCTGCAGAGCGACCGCATCGCGCGGCTCGCCGGCGTCGAGCCCGCCGTCCGCATCGTGCCGTTTCGCGGCGA
Organism: Thermoanaerobaculia bacterium; assembly: GCA_041567315.1. Lineage (GTDB taxonomy): Bacteria > Acidobacteriota > Thermoanaerobaculia > Multivoradales > JAHEKO01. The sequence goes on from JBFGCA010000030.1 coordinate 7,666, forward strand.
GTACTTCGCGCTCAAGCCCGACCGCTGCCGGCTGGTGCGCGCGGCGATCTACCCGGTGCCCGATCCGCGTCTGCCGTTCCTCGGCGTCCACCTGACCCGCGACCTCGAGGGCGGCGTGCACGCCGGACCCAACGCGGTGCTGGCCTGGCGCCGCGAGGGCTACAGCCGCCGCAGTTTCTCGCTTCGCGACGCCGCCGAGACGCTGGGCTTTCCGGGGACCTGGCGACTCGCCGCCCGCTTCTGGCGGGCCGGCGCCGCCGAGCTGCGCCGCTCGCTCAGCCGGCGGGCCTTTGCCGCCGACGTCGCCCGGCTGGTGCCCGAGATCGGCGCCGGCGACCTCGTCCCCGCCCCCAGCGGGGTCCGCGCGCAGGCCGTCGACCGCGGCGGGCAGCCGCTCGACGACTTCTGCATCGAGCGCCGGGGCCGTACCGTCCACGTGCTCAACGCGCCGTCGCCCGCCGCCACCGCCGCCCTCGCCATCGGCCGCCGGCTGGCCGAGCTGGCGCTGGCCGAGTAGCCAGGCTAGCTGCGCTCGACGGCGGAGCGCAGCTCGTCGAGGGTGATCAAGCCCTTCTCGAGCAGCAGCGCGGTGATCGCCCGCACCAACCGCAGCAGCTCGCCGCGTCCCGGCGGGGTGGAAGGCGGCCGACCGACCAGCACCGCGGCCAGCTCGGCCGGCGCCGCCCGTTCGGCGACCTCGCGCCCGTCGTGCGGGACGCCGGTCCAGCGTGCCTCTTCTGGGGTCTGGCCGATGAAGAACTCCCGCGGTTCGGTACCCAGCACGCCCAGCGTCTCCACCAGGATGTCGAGCGACATCCGCTTGTCGCCGCGCAGGGCGTCGCCCAGGTAGCCGCGGCTCCGCCCCAGCTCTCTCTCGATCGCGGTGACCGAGGTGCCCCGCAGCTCGATCAGATACCTGAGCCGAGCCACGACCTCCTGCTTGAACCGCACCGGCTGCGCCATGCCGCGGCTATCTTGGCACCTCGGCAGAGCAACCGGCTCGAAAGCAGAATATATCAGCTTTTTGCAGGATTCAAGCGCCGCTATGGCAGAAATCTCCTGCTTGACGCAGGAATCTTCTACCGCGCGACGACCGACGGACGGCCGCGGGAGGGCTCAACCGGCGGCGGCGGCCAGCTCCACCAGGCGCTGGCGAGCCTCGGCCGGACCGTCCACCGGGCGCTCGAAGGCGAAGCGCAGCAGCCGGCGCTCGAACAGCAGATCGAACCCCTCGGCGTCGATGCCGGCGAAGGCCACCGGCTGCCCGTCGTCGCACGGCAGCCCCTTGAGCTGCCGGCAGTAGCGCCGCATCGCCTCCTGGTGGTCGGCGTCCATGTGGTCGGCGATCGCCGCCTCCTGTTCGGCGCTGAACGGATTGGGCAGCGTAAATGCCGCCGGTGAGATCCAGCGGATGTCCCCGAACCCGCCGATGTAGCGGACCCGCACCGGCTCCAACCGGAAGAAGGCGAAGCCGTGGGTGCGGTGGTAGTCGCGAGTCCAGGGGAAGTGCCGGTAGTAGCGGCCGGCCTGCGGCCGCGGGTCGGCGAGCCGCTCCGCCCTCGCCAGATAGGTCAGCCGCGCGCCGGCCTGTGGGTCGCCGGCCGGCCGTTCCTCGGCGACCGTCAGCGACGCCCGGGGGTCGGCCAGCACGTTGCGGGTGTGCTGGGCGATGTCGGCGATGAGCAACAGCGGCCGACCCGCGCGGTCCAGGCAATAGGGAACCAGCGAGCCGAAGGGAAAGCCGGCGACCTCCACCGACAGGGTCGACAGGATGCCGACCTTGCGCTCCAGCAGGAGGTGGCGGGCGTCGCGGTGTCTGGCCGTCTCGTCCATCACCGCCGGATCATAGCCCGCGCCGGGCCAGAAGGTCCCGCCGCTGGATCGCGTGACGGAGGGCGCCTAGCAGCCCGTGGTGGAAGTCAGTCGGCCGGGCGGACTTCCACCGCGGGCTGCTAGAGGAACTGGCCGCCGTCGAGGCGCACCGTCACGCCGGTCATGAACTCCTGCCGCAGCAGGTGCAGCACGGCGTCGGCCACCGCCTCCGCGCCGCCCGAGCGCCGCAGCGGCACCTGGCGCCGGACCAGCTCGGCCAGCGCCCCGGGCCCGGCGCCCGGCGGCGGCAGAATCGCGCCCAGTGCCACGGCGTTGACCCGGATGCGCGGCGCCAGCTCGAGGGCGGTCATCTCGGTCATCGTCCACAGCGCCGACTTGGTCAGCCGGTAGGCGAAGTGGTCGCCGGCCGGGCGGAAGATCCGCGCGTCGGTGACGTTGACTATGGCGCCGTGGCGGTCGCCGGGGAGCTGGGCGGCAAAGGCCTGGCTGAGCAGGAACGGCGCCCGCAGGTTGACCGCGAACTGCCGCTCCCAGACCTCGAGCCCGGTGTCGGTCAGGCCGCCCTCGAGGAACAGCGCCGCGCTGTTGATCAGCACGTCGAGACGGCCGAATCGCTCCGCCGCCGCCGGCACCAGGCCGTGCGCGGCGGCGGCGTCCGCCAGGTCGGCGGCGCACAGGTCGGCCTCGACGCCCAGCGCCGCGGCCTCGGCGCGGGGCCGGCGGGCCGCCGCCGCCGAACTCGCATAGTGGATCACCAGCCGGCAGCCGGCGCCCGCCAGCGCCAGGCTCAGGGCGCGGCCGATCCTCACCGCACCGCCGGTGACCAGCGCTACCTTGCCTTCGAGATCCACGCTCCTCGTCCCCCCCGGCCGGCCTGACGAATGAGGATTCTATCGGCCGGCGATCCCGACCCTCGGTCGCCGACCCGAGCCTCGGTCGGACGACCGAAGGAGGGGCGCCACCGATCAGGGAGACCGGAGAAGTGACTGCTCGGGGAGGAGCGCCCCCGGGCCCTGGACGCTCCCCTTTCTGGGGGGACGGGGCCGGAACCGCCGGCTCGGATCGCTCTCCAGCTCCTCGAGAAAACGGGACACCGCCCGCACCGCCAGCGCCGTCTCGCGGTCTTCGTCGGCCGCCCGCACCAGGAACACCAGCGCGGCGATGGCCTCGCGGTGCAACCGGCGCGAGCGGAAGATGGCCAGCACCTCCTCGGCGAGCCGCCGGACCTGCTGCGTCCAACCCAGCTCGGCGTAGGTGGCGGCCAGCTCGAGCGACACGTGCGCCGCCTCGAAGGCGAGACCCAGCTCGGCGAAACCCTCCTGCGCGATGCGGAACTGGCACGCTGCCTCGTGCAGCCGCCGCTGCTTGAGCAGCACCGACCCTTCGAGCCAGTGCCGGCGCAGCTGCTCGGAACGCGAGCCGACCTCCTCGTAGAGCCCGGCGGCGTCGCGCAGACAGCCCAGCGCCTCGTCCAGCTGTCCGGCCTCGGAGTAGGCCAGCGCCAGGTCGTGATAGATGGCCAGCACCACCTTGGGCTCGCGCTCCGGCTCGACCAGCGTCGCCGCCACCGCCGCTGCCCGGATGGCACGGTGCGGCCGGCCGGCCTCACAGAGCATCACACTGCGGTCGATCAGCATCTTGCCCGCCATGTGCCGGTCGCCCAGGCTGCGGTAGAGCTGGTAGGCGCGGTCGTTGGCCTCGAGGGCCTCGAGCGAGCGGCCCTGGTCGCTGCGCAGCAGGGCCTCACGGCCCCTGAGGAGCGCCAGCTCGACCGGGTCGCGTGACCCCTGGCGATAGAGGGCGTAGGCGCTCCCCAGCGACCTCTCCGCCGCGGCCAGGTCGGAGGCCCGGCGCTGGGCGTTGCTCAGCCACGCCCGCGCCCGGCAGCGCAGGTCGTTGATCAGCTCCAGCGGGTAACGCGACGCCGGCAGCGAGTCCGCGACCAGGGCGGCGAGCTCGGCCAGCCGCACCGCCTCGTCGGGATCTTCGCCCACCCGCCGGTGACTTTCCTCGCACAGATCGCGCACCAGGGCCGCGGTCTGGAAGCGCCGCCGGTGGCGGACGATGAGCTGCTGGCGCGGCGGCGGGTGCCTCAACAGCTCGCGGAGCAGGGCCGGCGCTCGGATGCGCTCGGCGGCGACCCGATCGACCAGCTCGGGGGCCGCCCGGCGGATGGCCTCCAGGAGCGTCTCGCCGGCCGCCAGCTCTTCCCGCGGCGGCCGGTCCGAGAACCGCCGTCGCACGATCGACTGGCAGACCGGACAGGCGCTCAGCAGGTGGCGTACAACGCGGCGCGAGGCGGTGCCGGCCTCCAGCCGGCCCTCGACGAACCGCCGGATTTCGCCGGCCGTCGGATGATCATCCATCCTGGGCTTCCCCGCCACTGCTGGCGGGTGGGGTCGCCGGCTCCGGACGGCGATCCAGCTCCTTGCCCAGGGCTTCGCGGACCGCCCGCTCGGCCAGCTCGCGCAGCAATGCCTGCAGATCCGCGAAGGCCACGCCGTGGATGAGGGCCGCCTGCAGCGGCAGGCCCGCGCCGGCCGCGGCCACCGCCACCGGCTCGGCGATGGCGGCGGCGGTGGGGTCGGCGAGCGGCGACGGGGCTAGGCTGCGCTCGGCCGGGTCCCGCCCGCCCTCGGCCACCGGCTCGGCGAGCAGACGGGCCAGCTCCAGCAGGTCCCAGCCGAAAGCGTCCAGGATGCCGTCGAGCGCCGCCCGCTCGGGCAGCTGGTGGCCCTTCTCGTAGCGGCTCAGGGTCGAGCGGTTGACCCCGATGAGCCGGGCCAGCTTGCGCTGATTCCAGCCGCGGAGCCGCCGTTCGCGGCGGATGACCTCGCCGACGGAGGCGAACGCGGATTCTCTTTGTTGCGACACCCGGAGCCCGATTCTAGCGCCGGCGTGATGCGAACGCAACCTTTCGAGTCGGGGCGAACGGTCAGAGGGGGATCGTAGCCGGCGTTGTGCGGTCAGACCGGCCGGCTGCCGCCATCCGTTGCGGGAGGCTCAGCGCCCGCGGTCGAAGAGCGAATAGACCGCCGGCAGGATGAGCAGGGTCAGCAACGTGGAGGTCAACAGGCCGCCGATCACGGTCAGCGCCATCGGCCGGCGCAGCTCGCTGCCCTCGCCCAGTCCGGCGGCCATCGGCAGCAGCCCCAGGACGGTGGTGGCGGTGGTCATCAGGATCGGACGCAACCGCAGCCGGCCCGCCCGCAGCAGCGCCTCGACCTTGGCCAGGCCGTCCTCGCGGCGCAACCGGTTGGTGGTGTCGACCAGCAGGATGGCGTTGTTGACCACGATGCCGGCCAGCAGGATGGCGCCGATCAGCACCACCACCGACACCGTCACCTCGAACAGGTGCAGCGTGGCCAACACGCCGATCAACGCGAAGGGGACGCTGAACAGGATGACCAGCGGGTGGAGCAGCGACTCGAACTGGGAAGCCATCACCAGATAGACCATGAACAGGGCGAGGCCGATGGCCAGCCGCATGCTGGCGAACGAGGTCTCCATCTCCTGGCGCTGGCCGCCGATCCGCCAGCCGTAGCCCGCCGGCAGCCGCATCGCCTCGAGGGTGGCGGCGATCTCGGCGGCCACCGAGCCCAGATCGCGCCCGGCCAGGTTGGCGCTGACCACCGCCACCCGCTCGCCCTCGGCGCGGCGCACCTCGGCCGGACCCTCGACCTCCTCGACGGTCGCCACCGCCGCCAGCGGGATGGCCGTCTTGCCGCGCTGCTCGACGGTGAGCTGGAGCAGGTCCTGGACGCTGTCGCGGACCTCCTCCTCGGAGCGCAGCCGGATGTCGATCGCCCGGTCCTCGCGCTGGATGTCGGTGGCGATCGCTCCCAGCACCCGCGCCCGCAGGGCGGCGGCGACGTCGCCCAGGGTCAGGCCGAGGGCGGCCAGCCGCTCGCGGTCGAAGCGCACCTGCAGCTCCGGCCGGCCGCCCTCGGTCGAGGCCTCGACGTCGGCCAGACCCGGGGTGGCGCGCATCCGCCGCGCCAGCTCCGCCGCCAGCCGCGCCAGCAGCTCCAGGTTGTAGCCCCGGATCTCCACCTCGAGCGGGGTGCGGAAGCTGAAGTAGGCCGGCCGGCCAAAGCGGTACTCCAGACCTGGCTCGCCGTCCAGCACCTCGCGCAGCCGGGCGATCAACGCCTCCTCGCGCGGCCGCGACACCGGGGGGACCAGGGTCAGGTTGAGCTGGCCGATGTGCTCCCGGTGCTCGCCCGCCACCCCGCCCTGCTCGTTGGAGGCGCCAGCCAGCGCGTAGACCGTGGCCACCCCGTCGAGCGCCATCGCCCGCCGCTCGAGCCGCGCCAGCCGGCGCTGAGTGACCTCCAGCGGGGTGCCCGGCGGCAGCTCCAGGTTGACGTAGAGCTCGCCCTGGACCAGCTCGGGCACCAGCTCGCGGCCCAGCCCGGGGGCCAGGGCCAGACCGGCCGCCAGGGCCGCCGACGCCACCCCGACGGTGACCCCGGGGTGACGCAGAACCCGCTCGAGGAGGGCGCCGTAGCGATCGCCCAGACGGTCCAGCCAACCAAGCAGCCGCTTCGCCAGCGCGCCGACGGCGGCCGCCGGAGGGCCGGCGGCCGCGCGGCCGGCGCGGCCCAGGCCACGCAGGGTGGCGGCCGTCACCGCCACCAGCCGGCCGTCCCCGGTCGCCTCCCCGCCCCTGCCCACGGGCGGCGCCGGTCGCGGGCCGCCGCGCGAGGCCATCATCGGGATCAGCGTCAGCGCCACCACCAGCGAGACCACCAGCGAGTAGGTGACGGTGAGCGCCTGGTCGCCGAACAGCTGGCCGGCGATTCCCTCGACGAAGACGATGGGCACGAAGACGCAGATCGTGGTCAGCGTGCTGGCCACCACCGCCCGCGCCACCTCGCTGGTCCCCTCGCGGGCGGCGTCGACGGCGCCCAGACCGTCGTCCCGGCGCCGCTGGATCGCCTCCAGCACGACGATCGAGTTGTCGACCAGCAGACCGATGCCCAACGTCAGCCCGCCGAGCGACATGATGTTGAGCGAGATCCCCGACACGTACATCAGGAAGAAGGTGGCCACCACCGAGATCGGGATCGCCGCGCCGATGATCAGCGTCGTCCGCCAGCTGGCCAGGAACAGGTACAGCACCAGCACCGCCAGCAGCCCGCCGTAGACCGCCGTGCGCAGCACCTCCTGGACCGACTGGCGGATGTAGCGCGCCTGGTCGCCGACCAGGGTCAGCTCGAGCCGCGGGTCGAGCTGGCGCAGCCGCTCGGCCACCTCGCCGACGGCGGCGCGGACCGCATCCGACACCGCCACGGTGTTGGTGCCGCCCTCCTTGTAGACCGCCACCTCGACGCTCTCCCGGCCGTCGATGCGGGTGATCAGCTCGCGCTCCTTGTGACCGCGGCGGACCCGCGCCACCTCGGAGAGCTTGACCGTCGCCCCCCGCGAGGCGTCCACCACCACCTCCTCGAGGTCCTCCGGGCGCAGGTACTCGTTGACCGTGCGCACCAGGTACTCGCTCGAGCCCTCGCGCAGGCGGCCCCCGGTCAGGTTGACGTTCTCCTCGGCCAGGCGGGTGAGCACCCGGTCGAGGGTGAGACCCATGTTGGCCAGCCGGCGCTCGTCGAGCTCGACCTGTATCTCCTCCTCGAGCCCGCCGCTGACCACCGCCGCCGCCACCCCGTCGACCCGCTCGAGCGCCCGCCGCACCTGCTCCTCGGCCACCAGCCGCAGCCGGATCAGGTCGTCGCCGCCGGTCACCCCGAGGCGGACGATGGGGTCGAGCGCCGGGTCGTAGCGCAGCAGCACCGGCCGCTCGGCCTCGACCGGCAGCTCCAGCACGTCGAGCCGCTCGCGCACTTCGAGCGCCGCCAGGTCCATGCCGGTCCCCCAGGCGAACTCCAGGGTGACCTCGCTGACGTCGGGCCGCGAGCTCGACGACACCCGCACCACGTTGCTGACCACGCCGACCGCGTTCTCCACCGGACGGGTGACAAGGCTCTCTACCTCGACCGGGGCCGCTCCCTCGTAGGTGGTGCGGACGGTCAGCGACGGGTAGGTGATGTCGGGCAGCAGGTCGGTCGGCAGACGCTCGAGCGCCACCGCGCCGAAGACCACGGCGGCGACGGCCAGGATGAAGACGCTGACCGGGCGGCGGATGGAGAGGTCGACGAGCTTCACTCGGCTGGCTTCTGGGGCCGGCGGGAGGCGGGCGCGGGCGCGGCGCCACCGGAAGCGGCGGCGCCGCCCAGGACCCGCGCCGGGGTGCCGTCGCTCAGTCCGTCCTGGCCGACCACCACCACCAGCTCCCCCTCGGCAAGACCGGTGACCACCTCGACGTCGGCGCCCTCGCTGAAGCCGAGCTCGACCTCGCGGCGCCGCGCTACTCCGTTTTCGACCACGTAGACGGTGTCCCCCAGACCCTCCAGCGAGAGCGCCGCCTTGGGCATCACCAGCGCGCCGTCGCGGGTGGCGGTCTCGAGATACACGCGGGCGAACATGCCGGGCGTGAGCCGTGGCTCGCGCCGCACCTGGAGGGTGACCCTGACCGTGCCGGTGGCGGCGTCGACCACCGGCCGGATCCGCAGCACCTCGGCGGCGAAGCGTTCCCCGGGCCAGGTCTCGAGGGTGAGGTAGGCGGGCTGCCCCAGCCGCACCTTGCCGAGGTCGCGCTCGGGCACCTGGATGGGACACAGCAGCGGCTCGAAGTCGGAAAGCCGGAAGAGCGCGGTGCCGGGGGCAACCTGCTGCGCCGGGTCGACGTAGCGGGCGACCACTACGCCGGCGAACGGCGCCCGCACCTCGGCGTAGCCGAGCTGCAGCCGGTCGGCGGTGTGCTGGGCGCGGGCGGTGTCGTGGCGGCTCAGCGCCTGCTCGTAGGCCTCCGGGCTGATGAGCTGCTCCAGCCGCAGCCGCTCGGCGCGCTCGAAGGCCAGCCGCGCCTCGTTGAAGGCCGCCTCGGACATCCGCGCCTGGGCCTCGAGCTCGCTCTCGTCGAGCCGCGCCATGAGCTGACCACGCGCCACCACGTCGCCCTCCTCGACCTTGAGCTCGACCACCGGCGCCGACACCCGGGCGACGATCTCCACCTCGTTCTCGGCCTCCAGGGTGCCGTTGGTCTCGATGTAGGAGGAGATCGCCCGCCGCGTGACCGGCACCGCCTCCACCGGCACCGCCGGGGTCTCCTCGGCGCCGGGCGGACCGCCGCTGGCGCCGCCCCACCGCCGCTCGCCCCCTTGCCGGTGCTGCTGCGAGGGCTCGCCGTCGGCCGGAGGGCCATCCCCACCGCCACAGCCGGCGGCCAGGCCGAGCGCCAGCAGCAGGATCACGGGCGCCGCCGGCCCGCGCGCCGGCCGCCCGATCGGGGTCCCCCTCGCAGCCCTCGCCGGCGCCTTCTTCGGGGTGCTCACCGGGCGCCTCCGGTGGCCGCCGCCGCCACCCGGCGCCCGAAAAGGCCCAGGTCGTCCATCAGCGAGTAGACGGTGGGGATGATCATCAGGGTCAGGAAGGTCGAGGTGGTCAGCCCACCGACGATCACCAGCCCGATCGGCGCCCACGACGCCGCCCGCCCCTCCACCTCGCCGAACCAGCCGGGCAGCAGGAAGGGGGCGACCATCGGCAGCAGGCCCAGGATGGTGGTGGCGGCGGTGATCAGGATGGGCCGCAGCCGGTGGACGCCGCCCAGCAGGATGGCCTCGTCGCGCGCCAGCCCGGTCGAGCGCAGGTAGTTGACGTGGTCGATGAGCACGATGGCGTTGTTGACGACGACGCCCAGCAGCACGATCAGCCCGATCAGGGTCATCGAGTCCCAGGGCTGGGAGGCCAGCTTCATGACCACCCCCACCCCGAGCAGCGCGAAGGGCACCGAGAACATGATGGTCAGCGGCTGGGCGAAGCTCTCGAAGAGGGCCGCCAGCAGCATGTAGACCAGCGGCAGCGCGAACAGCAGGGCGAACAGCGCCCCCTCCTGGTCCTGCTGCTGGAAGCGGTTCCAGCGCCCGAAACTCCACTCGTAGCCCGGCGGCAGCCGCAGCCCCTCCATCAGCCGCGAGATGGCGTTCATGGCGGTGAAGGAAGCGGTGGGCGTACTGGTGTTGGCCGACACGGTGACCTTGGCGCGGTGGTTCTCGCGCTCGATGCTGCGCGGTCCGGCCACCCGCTCGAAAGCGGCCAAGGCGGCGAGCGGTAGCGGTGCCGAGGCGGCGAAGACCGGCAGGTTCTTGAGCTGATCCAGGGTCTCACGGTCCTCTTCGCGGTAGGTCACCACCAGGTCGACCTCGCGCTCGCCGGTCTTGAACTGGCCCACCGCCCGGCGCGACAGCGCGCCGCTGACCGCGAAGGCCACGCGCTGCGCCGACAGCCCGGCCTGCACCGCCCGCTGGCGCTCGACCTTGACGTGGATCTCCTCGTCGCCGCTCTCGAGCGAGGTGTCGACGTCGCGGATCATCGGCAGCGCCGCCAGCTCCGCGGCCACCCGCCCGGCCAGCAGCTCGAGCACCGCCGGCTCGTCGCCCATCAGCTCGACCTCGACGCCGGTAAAGCCGTGCCTGCCGGGCCCGGCGACGATCCGCAGCTCGACCCCCGCCTTCTCGGGCAGCAGCCGGCGCAGGCGGTCGCGTGCCTCGGCGGTGGTCAGCTCGCTCACCTCCTCCTCCTCGAGGAAGACGTCGAACTGCCGGCTGCGCCGCCAGCTGGCCCGCGAGCGGCCGGTCGAGCGGTCGTAGGCGTAGCTGACGTCGGCGATCCCCAGCTCCTCCCGGTGGGTGTCGAGCAGCTCGTAGAGCTCGCGGTAGAGGGCGTGGGTCTGCTCCAGCGAGTACTGGCGCGGGGTGTCCACCTTGAGGATGACCTGGCGCTCCAGCGAGCGGCTGGTGAAGGAGCGCTCGATGGTAGTGAACAGGTAGATCACGCCGGCGAACATCGCCAACATCGACAGCATGAAGGCGAAGCGATGGTGCAGGGTAAAGGCCAGCAGCCGGCGGTAGAAGCGGCTGAGCACGGCGAAGAACCGCTGCGGGCGGGCGCTCTGGCGCTCGAGCAGCGGCACCGCCGCCATCGGCACCACGGTCAGGGCCACCAGCAAAGACGCGACGATGACGATGCAGACGCTGATCCCAATGTTTTGCATGTAGAGCTTGAACCGCATGCCGGTGGTCAGGAAGATCAGCGGCAGGAAGACGCACAGCGTGCTGGCGGTCGAGGCCAGGATCGGCAGCGTCACCTCGCTGGCGCCGCGCAGGGCGGCGGTGCGGGCGTCCTCGCCCAGCTCGTTGCGGTGCCGGAAGATGGACTCGATGACCACCACCGAGTTGTCGACCAGCATCCCCAGCGCCAGCATCAGCCCGGCCAGGCTGACCACGTTGAGGGTCAGCTCCTCGGCGCCGGCCTGGCGCAGCAGATAGAGCAGCACGAAGGCAGCCACCACCGACAGCGGCATGGCCAGCGCCACCAGCGCCGTGGTCCGCCAGCGCCTCAGGAAGAGGAAGACCGCGCCCATCGCCAGCAGCCCACCCACCAGACCGGCGTCGCGGAGCTGGCCGAGGCCCTGGATGACGTCGCGCGAGGCGTCCTGGTAGACGCGCACCGCCAGCCCCTCGGCCTCGGGGAGCGCGAGGATCGCCTCCAGCTCGCGCTTGACCGGCGCCACCACCGCCAGCACGTTGGCGGTCGACACCTTGTTGACCGCCACGGTCACCGCCTCGACGCCGTTGAGATAGTTGAACTCCTCCTGCTCGGGGAAGGTGTAGCGCACCTCGGCGACGTCGCCGAGCCGCAGGCCCGCGCCGTCGATCGGCAACCGGCGCACCTCCTCCGGGGTGGCCAGCTCGCCGACCACCCGCACCAACAGCTCGCGGTCGCCGGCCGGCACCTCGCCGGCGGTCAGGTTGAGGTTGCCCGAGCGCAGCAGGGCCAGCAGCTCGCGGACCTCCACCCGGTGGGCGCGCAGCCGCGCCGGGTCGAGCGCCACCTGCAGCTCGGGCAGCCGCATGCCGCCGACGCTCACCTGGGCGACCCCCGGCAACCGCTCGAGACGGCGCTGCACCACCTCCTCGGTGAAGCGGTAGAGCCGCTCGGCCGGCCACGGGGCGCTGAGGTCGAAGCGCAGCACCGGGATCTCGGTGCTCTGGAAGCGCCGCACGGTCACCCGCTCGAGGTCGTCCGGCAGCAGGTGCCGCACCCGCTCGAGACGGTCGCGGACCTCGACCGCCGCCATCTCCATGTCGGTGCCGTCGATAAAGGAGATCCGCACCCGGGCGCCGTCGCTGGCGGCGCTCGCCGACAGCGTCTCGATGCCGTTGATGGTCCCCAGCACGTCCTCGAGCGGCCGCACCAGCAGCCGCTCCACCTCCTGGGGCGAGGAAGAGGGATAGGGGGCCTCGACGCTGATCGAGCTGGAGGAGAAACCGGGCAGGAACTCGAGCGGCAGCCGGGTGAGCGAGATCCAGCCCAGGACCACCACCCCGGCCACCGCCATGCCCAGGGTGATCCGCCGCTCCACCGCGAAGCGCACGATCGGGTTGGACTCCCGGCTCATCGGCCGGATCGTATTACGGAAGGGCCGGCGGCCGCCCCGGCTATTCGGGACCGGGCGCGGCCTCGACGGTGCGGGTCACCGGCGGCAGGCAACGGCGGTCGTCGCAGGCCTGGTAGGTCAGCTCCAGCGCGGTGCTGCCGGCGGCGAGGGCGCCGCGGATCGCGGCGCGGCCGGTGTAGACCGACAGCTCTTCGTCGGCGAAGGCGAAGCGGAAGCCCGCGCCGGGCGGGTAGACCACTTCCTGCACCGCGCCGTCCACGCGGGTGGGGATCAGGTAGTCGAGCGACGCCGGGTTGGCGTTGACGTGCCAGCCGTCGCGGATCTGGAGCGCCAGCTCGAAGGGGCGCCAGTCCCCGCCGGCGGCCAGCCGCAGCTCGCTGGTGACCACCTCCTGGGCCAGCCGGTGCGGGGACGGCAAACCGGCGGCTCCCTCACCGGCGGCTCCCTCACCGCTGACGCCCTGACCGGTGGCGACGGCATCGGGCTGACCGGCAGCAGCGACGCGCTCGCCGGCGGCAGCCGCGCTGGGAGTCGGCCCACCGGACCCGCCGGCGAAGCGGGTCACCGCCAGCGCCACGGTGGTCAGGGCCCCGGGCGACCGCTCCAGCTCGGCGGCGAAGGCGCGCAGGCCGGCCTCGGCCCGCCGCCGGTAGTCGGCGCGGCCGGTGCGCCGGGTCAGCTCGAGCAGGTTGAGCAGCGCCACGCCGTTGCCCGAGGGGATGGCGCCGTCGCCGGCCGACTTGATCCGCACCAGCAGGTCGGCGCCCGGCTGGCTGAAGAAGTAGCCGCCGCGGGGATCGCCCAGCCGCCGCTCCTGCTCCTCGGCCAGCCGCTGCGCGGCGGTCAGCCAGCGCCGCTCGCCGGTCGCCTCGTGGAGGGCCAGCAGCCCGCGGACGAGGTAGGCATAGTCGTCGAGAAAGGCGGGGATGCGGGCCTGCCCCTGACGCCAGACGTGGAGCTGGACGCCCCCGGCGTCGCGCATCTCGAGCACGAACTCGGCCGCCCGCGCCGCCGCCGCCACGTAGCGCGGCTCCGCGAGCAGCCCGCCGGCCCGGGCCAGGGCGGCGATCATCATGCCGTTCCAGTCGGTCAGCACCTTGTCGTCTACCAGCGGGAACTTGCGGCGCGCGCGGGCGCTCCGCAGCCGATCGAGCCCGGGCCCGAGCCGCCCCAGGAGCTGTCCGGTCGTCAGCTCGAGGCGGCCGGCGTGGGCGGCCAGCGAGTCGGTCAGGTAGAGCGTGTAGCGCTCGCCCTCGAAGTTGGGCGGGCCGTCGAAGCCGTAGATCGGCGCCAGCAGCCCGAAACCCTCCTCGCCCAGCGTCTGCTCCAGCTCCGCCCGGCTCCACACGTAGTAGGCCCCTTCGACGGCGTCGGTCTCGGCGTCGATCGCCGACTTGAAGGCGCCGTTGGCCAGCCGCATCCAGCGCAGCACGAAATCCGCCGTGCCGCGGGCCAGCCGCGCCAGCTCGTCGTCGCCCTCGGCGGCCGCCGTCACCGCCAGCAGCTCGGCCAGATGGGCGTTGTCGTAGAGCATCTTCTCGAAGTGGGGGATGCGCCAGGCGGCGTCCAGGGTGTAGCGGTGGAAACCGCCGTCGAGCTGGTCGTAGATGGCGCCCCGCCCCATCCGGCGCAGGGTGTGGAGCACCATCTCGCGGGCCTCTGCGTCACCCGCAGTGGCGCTCTCCCACAGCAGCCACAGGTTGGCCGGCGACGGGAACTTGTGACCGCGGCCGAAGCCGCCGTGCTCGCGGTCGTAGCGGCGGGCGAGCTGGGCCGCCACCTCGGCGGCGGCCTCCGGCCCGGGCACCGCGCCGGCCGGCGCCCCGGCCAGATAGCCGTTGATCGCCTCCGCCACCCGGGCGGCGCGCGCCTCGACCTCGCCGCGCCGCTCCTCCCAGGCGCGGTGGATCGCCCGCAGCACGCTGGGGAAGCCCGGCCGGCCGTGGCGGTCCTCGGGTGGGAAGTAGGTGCCGGCGTAGAACGGCGCCAGCTCCGGAGTCAGGAACACCGAGTTGGGCCAGCCGCCGCTGCCGGTCAGCATCTGGGTCGCGGTCATGTAGATCTCGTCGAGGTCCGGCCGCTCCTCGCGGTCCACCTTGACGTTGACGAACCAGCCATTCATCAGCGCGGCGATCTCGGGGTCGGAGAAGGCCTCGCGCTCCATCACGTGGCACCAGTAGCAGGTCGAATAGCCCACCGACAGGAAGATCGGCTTGTCCTCCCGCCGCGCCCGCTCCAGCGCCTCCTCGCCCCACGGATACCAGTCCACCGGGTTGTGGGCGTGGAGCCGCAGATAGGGGCTCGACTCGTCGACCAGGCGGTTGGCCGACGCGTCGGCCGGGGCGTCGGGCGCAGGCGCCGCCGTCGCCCGCCCGAGTCCCGCCAGCAGGAGCAGGGACGGGAGCAGAAGCGGAAGCTGGGTAGAACGAGACATCAGGCCTGCACAGGGCTCTGCCACGAAGTACGGCCGGCAGCCTACCAACGGTCCTGCCGAGAGGGGGCGGGGCGTGAGCGCCGTCTGGCGGCGGACCGGAGACTCCAGGGCGGTGGGCCGGGCCGTCGCCGGCGCGGCCCATCAAACGCTGCCGGCGCGGGCGATAGTCTCCCGCGGCGGCCGGTCGCCGGCTGTAGTTAAACCCCACCGGCCGCCAGACCGTCCAATCAAGTGTGCAAGGGACGACCCTCATCGCTCGGCCGCTCTGGCCACTGGCGCTCCCGGTGGCGCCGGTGAGCGACGAGACCCGGGCTGCAGGGTCCCGGCCGGCGCCCCGAGCCGCCGGGTCGCCGGCCGGCGAATCCCTGGTCGGCGGCCAGCTTCCAGCCGCTGGCATCGCGGTCGGGGATCTCGTCGAGCGTGCCCAGGCCGGTGACGTGGCGGCCTTCGAGGAGCTCTACCGGGCCCACTCGGGGAGGGTTTACGCGCTCTGTCTGCGCATGGCGGGCGATGCGGCGCGGGCCGAGGACCTCGCCCAGGAGACCTTCGTCCGCGCCTGGCAGCGGCTGCACTCGTTCCGGGGCGCCAGCGCCTTCTCCACCTGGCTGCACCGCCTGACGGTCAACGTGGTCATCAGCTGGATGCGCAAGCGCCGCCGGCGGACCGAGCGCGAGCTGGCGTCGACCGCCCCCGCCGCGGACATTGCCGGGGCGGTCGCGCTGGCCGTTGCACCTTCCCGCACAGGCACCCGCCTGGACCTGGAAGGCGCTATCGCCGCGCTGCCCCCGCGGGCGCGAGCGGTGTTCGTGCTCTACGAGATCGAGGGCCGCAGCCACCGGGAGATCGCCGCCCTCACCGGGATGGCCGAGGGCACCTCCAAGACCCACCTGCACCGGGCGCGGCGGCAGCTGCGGGAGGCGCTGGCGCGATGAGCTGCGAGCGTTTCGAGGAGCAGATCCAGGAACTGCTCGACGGCGAGCTGGCCGAGTTCAGGGAGCATCAGGTGCGGGAGCATCTCGCCGGCTGTCCCCGTTGCCACCAGGTCTACGAGCAGCTCGGCGAGCTGCGCCTCGAGGCGCGGCGGCTGCCCCGCGAGGTCGAGCCCCCGCACGACCTCTGGCCCGGCATCGCCGCGCGCCTGCCGGTTGGTCGCGCAAGCCGAACCGGTCGGCGGCTGGAGGCAGTGGAGCTTCCTGGGCCTCGCCGAGCCGGCGAAGAGCCGCCGGCGGGCCGCTTCCTGGCGCTCCCACGTTGGGCTTGGGCCGCGGCCGCCGCCCTCGCCGCGGCGGTCGGAGTGCTCCTCCTTGCCCTACCTGGAGCTCCGCGCCCCGAATCCCCGACCGCTCGGCGTGCCGACAGCCCGGCGACCAGGGGCCCGTCGGCCATCGAGCTGGCCGGTCTTGCCGAGCTGGCGCGGAACGAGGACGCCACCCTGGGCTCGCTCAAGGACCTCTCCGCCGCCCTCGAGCGCGGCCGCCCGCGGCTCGACGCCGAGACGCGGCGGAGCGTCGAGCGCGACGTCCGCCTGCTCGATCGCTCGATCGGCGAGCTGCGCGCCGCCCTCGACGAGCACCCAACCGACCGCCGCCTACGGCTGCTGCTGGCGGCCCGCTACCGGCAGGAGTCGGAGCTGGCCCGGCGGCTGGCCCACTCCTGAGCGGCGATCCCACGCCCGACGATCCAACGAGCTACCGAAAACCACAAGGAGCCTGCCATGCGCACCGTCCGAACTGCCTCCCTGACGACCCTTTGCTTGATTCTGCTGCCTCTCGCGGCGCTCGGCGAACAACCCGTCGACCGCACCCAGCCGCTGGCCGCGGACGGCCGGGTGAGCGTCGAGATCGTCTCCGGCTCGCTGGTCGTCGAGGGCTGGGACCGCTCCGAGCTGAGGGTCACCGGCAGCCTCGGCGACGACGTCGAGGAACTGCTGATCACCGGCGACGAGAGGAGCGTCAGCATCCGGCCCAAGCTGCCCGCAGGGGTCCGCAACCGCTGGGGCCGCGGCAAGCTCGACGCCCGCCTCGAGCTGCGGGTGCCGGCCGGCGCCGCGCTCGACGTCGAGACGGTGAGCGCCCCGATCAAGGTGACCGGCGTCGGCGGCCGGCTCGATCTGGAGTCGGTCAGCGGCGAGGTCGAGGTCGCCGGCGCCCGCTCGCCGGTCGACGTCGAGACCGTCAGCGGGAGGATCACGGTCACCGGCGCCGGCGTGCCGGTGAGCGTCGAGTCGGTGAGCGGCAGCGTCTCCCTCGAGGGCGTCGACGGGCGGGTCGAGGCCGAGACGGTGAGCGGCGGCATCCGGGTGGTGGCCGGCGAGGTGACGCAGGCCGACTTCGAGACCGTCTCCGGACCTCTCAGCTTCAGCGGCCGGCTGGGCCGCGGCGCCAGCCTCGACGCCGGCAGCCACAGCGGCAACGTCGAGCTGCGGCTGGCCGGCGAGGTGTCGGCGCGCTTCGAGGTCTCGACCTTCAGCGGCAGCATCCACAACGAGCTGGGGCCGCCGGCCGAGCGGACCAACCGCTACGGCCCCGGCAGCCAGCTCGAGTTCACCGCCGGGGCGGGCGCGGCCGAGGTGTCGATCGAGACCTTCAGCGGCAATGTGACGCTGGCGCGGCAGTAGCTCGGGCGGCTGGGCGGCGGACTACCGCCGGTCGGCGAGGGTCGGCGTTTGGGACGAGGGGCAGACGCCTGCGGTGGTCCCCCCTCGGCCGCCGCCCGTCGACAAGGTTCTGTGCGTGGGGTGGGCGGCAGAAGCCTCCGGAGGTTCACTCCCACCCGCGGGTTGGAGGGTCAGCGTGCTGGCTGGGGGGCTGTGGTAGATGACTGGTCCGCGGTCGCTCCGGTCAGCAGGAGAGAGCGGGATCACGGGCGGCGGTAGCGGAGGGCGGGGGTCTCGTCGACGGGGCGGGTGCGGAAGCGCTTGTAGCTCCAGGTGTACTGCTCGGGGCAGGCGCGGACGCAGGCCTCGACGCCGGCGTTGAGACAGGCGGCGGCCTCCACGCGGTCGGCGGCGTCGAGGCCGGCGGGGGGCTCGAGGAAGCGGACGCGGAAGCCGGCCGGGCGGCGCTCGGCCCAGGCGAAGAGCGGCGCGGCGCCGAAGCGGCGCAGCAGGGCGCCCACCAGGGTCATGGTCAGCGCCGGCACCCCGAAGAACGGCGCGAACACGCCGTGCCGCTTGAGCGGTTCCTGGTCGGGCAGCACCACCACCACCCCGCCGATGCGCAGCGTCCGGTGGAGGGTCTTGAGCCCGCCCGCCGAGGCCGGCGCCATCACCGCTCCCGTGCGCTCGCGGCCGCGGCGGATCTCGCGCTCCATCTCGGCCACCCGCGGCGGCCGGTAGAGGGCGGTGAAGGGCAGTCGCCGGGCGGTCAGGAAGTGGTTCATGTACTCCCAGTTGCCGACGTGGGGCAACAGCAGCACCACCCCGCGGCCGCCGGCTACCGCCCGCTCGAGCAGCTCCCCGCGGTCGGCGCCCTCCAGCAGCGCGGCCAGGCGCGGCTCCGGCCAGCGCCACATCGCCCCGGCCTCGGCGAGGCTGCGACCGGTCTCGATCAGGCTGCGTCGCACCAGCCGGCGGCGCTCGGCGGCCGGCAGCTCCGAGAGGCACAGCGCCACGTTCATGTCCGAGACCAGGCGCAGCCGGTTGGGGAGGGTGAAGGCCAGCAGCCCGAGGGCGGTGCCCAGCCCCCGCGCGGCCGGCAGCGGCAGGGCCGCGCAGCCGCGGACGATCGACCGCGCCAGCCAGCCCAGCAGCGGCGACGAGACGGAGACCTTGGGCTCGGACAGCGGCGCCTCCGGCCGGTCTACCCGGCGGGTCGGAGTGCCGATGGCGGGTTAGCCTGCACTTCTCGCCGGCTCACTGCTGCGCGGACGGATGCACCTGAATCTGCAGGACTTCCCTCGATCGGGCATCCTCGACGTACTTCGAGTACGCCTGTGGTGCCCTCTGTCGGCAAGCCCAGCATCTCCAGGCGCCTGCGCCCGCTCGCCGAGCGATCCGGTGAGAAGTGCAGGCTAGTTGGGCTCACAGAAGCAGTAGGCGAGGAGCCCCGGCCGCTCGGGGGTCGCCGAGGCAGCCAGCGTCCGCAGCGCCTCGCCGGCCGGCCCGAACTCCGGCCCGCCGGCCAGCGCCGGTAGCGCGGCGCGGACTGCTGGGCCCACGCGCCCCGCCGCCGCCGACACCAGCCGGCCCAGGAGCCGGTCTCCCAGGCCCGCCCGGCGCTCGTAGTAGACCACGCGGTGATCGTCGGCCACCCCGGCGCGCTCGGCGGCGGCGGCGATCGCCTCGCCCAGGTCGCCGATGCGGTCCACCAGCCCCAGCCGCTGGCCGTCCTCGCCGGTCCACACCCGGCCGCGGGCAACGGCGTCGACCTGCTCGACGCTCATCCCCCGCCCCTCGGCGGCGCCGTCGAGGAACATGCGGTAGCCCTGGTCGATGAGCAGCTGGGCGGCGCGCGCCGCCTCCGGCGGCAGACCGCGGTCGGGGCGCAGGGTGCCGGCCAGCGGCCCGGTGCCGACGCCGTCGTTGCGCACCCCGAGCCGGGCGAGCGGCCCCTCGAAGGTGGGGATCATGGCGTAGATGCCGATCGAGCCGGTGAGCGTCGTGGGCTGGGCCCAGATCTCGTCGGCCGACATCGAGATCCAGTAGCCGCCGGAGGCGGCGACGCTGCTCATCGATGCCACCACCGGCTTGCCGGCCTCGCGGGTCAGCTCCAGCTCGCGGCGGATGATCTCGGCCGCCAGGGCGCTGCCGCCGGGGCTGTCCACCCGCAGCACGATCGCCTTGACGTCCTCGTCCTCGCGGGCGCCGCGGATCAGCGCCGCGGTCGAGTCGCCCCCCACCACCCCGGGGGGCTGGGTGCCGTCGAGGATCTCGCCGCTGGCCACGATCACCGCCACCACGTTGTCGCTCGGCGGCGGCGGCCGCCGGGCCGACCGCAGATAGGCGCCGTGCTCGATCCGCGGGTAGGCCTCCTCGTCGCCGTCCAGCCCGACCAGCTCGATCAGCCGGTCACGGACCCGGTCGCGGCCCGCCACCTCGTCGACCAGCCCTTCGGCCTGCGCCAGCGCCGCGGCGTCACCACTGTGCACCGCCAGCCGGTCGGCGAACTCGCTGGCATAGGCGGCCAGCGTCTCGGGAGCGACGCCGCGGGCCGCCGCCACGTCGGCGCGGTACTGCCGCCACAGACCGTCCAGCACCACCGCCAGCGCCTGCCGCGCCGCGGGCGACATGTCGCTCCGCAGGTAGGGCTCGGGGGCCGACTTGTACTCGCCGACCCGGAAGACGTTCCAGTGGACCTCCCAGCGGTCGAGCGCCTCCTTGTAGTAGTTGCGGTAGCTGCCGTAGCCGGTGAGCAGCACCATCCCCATCGGGTGGAGATAGACCTCGTCGGCGAGCGAGGCCAGGTAGTACTGGCTCTGGGTGTAGAAATCGCCGCTCGCCAGTACCGGCTTGCCGGAGGTCTGGAAGTCCCGCACCGCCTCGCCCAGGACCTGCAGCTTGCTCAGACCGGCGCCCAGCAGCCGATCGAGCTCGAGCAGCACCACCTTGACCCGCTCGTCGTCGCGGGCGGCCTCGAGCGCCTCGACCATGTCCTGGAGCAGGGTCTCGGGCCGCTCCTGGCCCAGCAGCGCGGCCACCGCGCGCTGGCTGGGGGTGCCCCAGAGCTGCTCGACCACCACCCCTTGCGGGGCGACGACCAGCGCCACCTTACCGGGAATCGAGGCCCCGCGCCCCCCCAGCAGGAGCATCAGGACCAGCACCAGCAGGACGAGCAGCGACAGGGCGAGGGCCAGCCGCACCGCGCGCTCGACCCAACGCCAGGCGCGGGCCAGCCGGCCCTGGCTGGGGGTGGACGACTCGTTCATCACAGGCTCCCTCCCGGCGGCGCCACCGCCGCCACCCTCTACTACGGCCCGCCCGGCGGCGGGGTTGACGCCCCGAACGCCGCGTGACCCCGGTCATCCTCTCCGCCCCACCGCCCCCGGTCAAGCGCAACCCCAACACACCACTCCCGGCAGCTCTCGTTCTCCCACAACGCCCGTGGCCCACCGGGTCACCGGCCGAGACCGTGCAAGCCGGCCGGGGTGGGGTGCGACAGGGGCCTAGAGCCGAGCACTTGCGACGGCCCTCGAAGGCCACGGACCGCCCCGTGCGAAGGCGACAGGAGGGGCGAGCCTGCCCTTCGAACTCCGAAAGGCTCGCCCCGTCCCCAGGCGTGCCCCGCCCCGGCCGGCCCCGCCACAGCGGTTCCGCCCGTGGCTACTCGTCCCACAGCCTGCTGACCACGCAGGCGTTCACCCCGCCGATCCCCATGTTGATCTTGCCCGCCACCCGCCCGGCCGACCGCTCGGCCTCGTGGCTCACCAGCGAGCCCCCGTGCGGCCGGATCTGGGGGTGCAGCTCCTCGGCCTCGAGGTCGATCGGGTGGAGGACGCCGCGCGCGAAGCCCATGTGCTGAGCGGTCAGCTCCCAGCCGCCGCACACCGACATGCCGTGCCCGAAGGAGCCCTTGCGAGCGGTGAACCGGGTGGTGCCGGGGAAGACCGAGAGCGCGCTCTGCAGCTCGGTCCAGTCGCCGGGGGTGGCGGTGGCGTGCATGTCCCAGGTGGCGACGTCCTCGGGCCGGGCGCCGGCCGCCGTCAGGGCGGCGAGGATCGCCGCCTTGGGTCCCTCGGCCGAGGGGGTGATGATGTGGTCGGCGTCCGAGCTGGCCGCTACCCCCGCGATCTCGAGCCCCAGCGGCCGCATCCCCAGACGGCGGAAGTGGTCCAGCTCGCCGACCACCCAGATGCAGGCGCCCCCCGAGATGTGGGTGCCGCGCATGCCGGTGAACGGCTTCGACACCTGGCCGTCCTGCGAGATCACCCGCGCCTGGTAGAAGGCGCCCACCGACAGCGGATGGGGCTCGGGGTCGGTCATGCCGACCACGACGGCGCGCGCCTCGCCGCTCTGGATCGCCTGGTCGGCCAGCTTGAGGGCGGTGCCGAACCCCGAGCAGGCCGCCACCGGCGCGAAGCACGGCCCGGTGATCCGTCCCAGCATCGAGATCTGGGCGGCGGGGATGTTGGGGATGTTCCACAGGATGTTGGCGTTGACCGCGTTCCAGGGCTCGAGCGGGCAGCCATAGCGGGCGTTGAGCTTGCGCCGGGCCACCGCCTTGCGGCGGATCAGATGCCCCTTGCTGGCGTCGATGTCGTCGCCGATGCCCTCGGCCTCGATCTCGCGCAGCTCGGCCAGATAGCGCTCGAGCCCGGCCGAACGGCACACCCAGAAGGCGAACCAGGCGTCGGCCGCCTCCTCGGCCTCGTCGGAGTCGGGGTCGAGGTCGTCGGGATCGGGCGGCGCGCCCAGCTCCCCAAGCCGCGCCCGCCGCTCCTCGGGCAGCGCCCGCCGGTAGCCGGCCAGCTCGGGGTGGTGCTCCTCGCGGCACCAGAAGCGGTCCCACCGGCGCTGTGCCCGGGCCAGCTCGATCGACACCTGGTAGAGCATCGGGTAGTCGCCCAGCCCGGTGCCGACGTAGATGTGGGTCGCCGGCCCCAGCCGGCGCAGCTCCTCCTCGAGACCGGGGTTCTGCCCCAGCGCCTGGATGAAGGCGCCGATCGCATACTTGACCATGTTGCCCATCTTGGCTTCGAGCTGCGGGTACTTGCGCGGCTCGAAGCGGGCGTCGATCCACTGGCGGTAGACCGAGAAGTCGAACTGAGGCGCCCCCACCAGGAAGTTGTTGGGGCCGAAGCCCTCGAAGGGGGCGAGCCAGCTGGTGGCCTGCTCGAGGTTGCGCTCGAAGCTGGCGACGTCCGGCGAGCGCGGCGCCACCACGCCCCACCCGAAGATGCCGAGCCGCTTGCGGGCCGCGCTCATCCGCAGCCCTCCGCCGCGGCCGCTTCCGGTGCCGCCAGGAAGTCGAGCAACCGCCGGTGGGTGGCCGGGTCGAGGATCATCTCGAAGTGCTCGCCCTTGAGGTAGAAGGGATCCGCCACCAGGGCCGCCAGCTCCTGTGGCGACAGCCAGAGCTGGCTCTCGCGGGTGGCGTGGCCGTCGCCCCCGGCGCTCGCCGCCGCCAGCAGCCCGGGCCGCCGCACCAGCGCCCTGTCGCCGGTGAACAGCGTCCGCCAGCCATCGCCACGGCGCGCCAGCACCGCCCGCTCAGGTGTCGGATCATAGACGTTCTGGATCAGATAGTAACCGGGGCACCCGAAGCCGGCGACGTCGCGGCGCAGCAGCCGGTGGAAGCGGGCTGCGCGGTCGAGCATCCGCGCCAGGTGGGCGGCGCGGGCGCCGGGATCGGCGAACAGCTCGGGTCGCCGGCCGCGCGCCAGCCGCCGCGCTGGGCGGCGGCCGTAGACCGACCATCCGTAGAGCCGCCAGCTCTCGGCGTCGAACAGGTCGACCGGCAGCGGCCGACCGGTCTCGTCCACGAACAGGTCGTCGCGGTAGACCGGCAGGTCCTGATAGAGGGCGGCGAAGGTGAACAGCGTCTCCGGCCGCCAGCGGCGGCCGATCCCGGGCACGTAGCGCCGGCCGCGGTTCATCTCGCGGAGGATCCTGAGCCCGCCGCCGTTGGAGGTCCCGACCAGGATCATCTTGACGACCTCGACGGTCGCGGGCGGCGCCGCGGCGCCGCGCTCCGCCGCCTCCAGGTCGGCGCCGCCGTACTTGGCGAAGTAGCGGCAGACGTGAGCGCCATTGCTCTGACACATCAGCGCCACCGGCAGGCGCTCCTCGCCCCGCACCCGGCTCAGCGCCTCCAGCCGCCGCCCCAGCAGCGCCGCCGCCTCGACGTTGTCGCGGCGCCAGTCGTAGGCGAAGAGATAGAGGTCGCGATCCGCCGCCGGCCGCTCCAGATCGCCGCGGCGATAGCCGTTGGCCTCGAGCAGCCGGACGATCTCGCCGTAGACCGGCTTGCGGATGAAGTGCAGCAGCCGCACCTCCTCGATCACAGCGCCCGGGACCACCCCACCGTCCGGTTGCTCCGGCCCGGCGGCGAGCGGCACAGCGGTCGCATAGCCGCCGTCGCGGGGCACGAACAGGTCGACGCCGCGGCCCCAGAGGAGCCTGCCGGTCGCCGCCTCGACCAGCTCGACCCCGGTCACCCCGGGCACCAGCACCACCACCGGCCGCGCCGGCGCGGCGGCCAGCTCCGGCAGCACCGGCGGCCGCGGCAGGCCGCTGCAGGCGGCCAGGAGCACGGCGCAGGCGAGCGGCAGGACGACCCGCGGTCGGGTGGCCGCCGCCCGGCCGACGCGGTAGCAGGCGCTGCCCATGCGGCCGAACCATACCCCAGCGCCGGCCGGCCGCCCGGCCTGACGCGCTCCGGGCCGGCAGTATTAAGATACGGCGACACCGCCGGGAGGGACCGCCATGTCGCTGATCTTCTACAAAGTACTGCACATCGCCGCGGTGGCGCTGATGCTGACCGGCCTGGGGGCGCTCTGCGCGCTGGCCGGCGGCGGCGGCAACGGGCTGCGCCGGCTGGCCGGCATCTTCCACGGTCTCGCCCTGGTGCTGTTGCTGATCAGCGGCTTCGGGATGCTGGCCAAGCTGGCGATCGGCTTCCCGGGGTGGGTGCTCGTCAAGCTGGTGATCTGGCTGCTGTTGGGTGCCGTGGTGGCGCTGCTGCGCCGCCGCCCCGCCAGCGCCTCCTGGCTCTTCGTGGTGCTGCCGCTGCTGGTGGCGCTGGCCGGCGCGCTGGCGCTCTACAAGCCCTGAGCCCGCCGGTTCACACCGTCCCAGCGATGCGGGAGGTGAACAGCTCGAGCTTCTCGCTCGGCACCAGGTAGTAGTCCCAGTAGACCTGATCGCAGGCCAGCCGCCATTCCTCGATCGAGCCCAGCCGGTTGCCCAAGACGTCGAGGCAGACGTAGCCGACCTCCTGCGCCAGCTCCCAAAGCGTCTCCTGCTCGTATCCGTAGGCCGCGTAGCCGGCGGCACCGTATTCGGTCGAGATGATCGGCCGGTGGCGCTCGATGGTCCCGAGCCCGCCCTTGAGGCAATCCACCTCCCCGCCCTCGACGTCGATCTTGACGTAGTCCAGACGGGACAGGTGACCGACGCAGTCGTCGAGCCGCCGTACTCGCACCTCGATGTTCCGCGGCGCGGCGAGGTCGGGGCGGTTGAAGCGCCGCTGCTTGAGACCGCTCTCGCCGGGCGTCCCGGTGGCGAAGACGAACTCCGACCGGCCTTCGAAGGCCCCCAGCGCCACCTCGTGGATCTCCAGGATCGCGGCCCGGTCGGCAAACCGCCGGCGCAGTCCGTCGGCCAGGGAGGGAATCGGCTCGAAGGCCACCACGTGGCCGTCCGGCCAGGCGATCTCGAGAAAGTGCTCGAGGTGCTCGCCGACGTGGGCCCCGACGTCCACCACCACCGCCCCGGGCACCAGGAAGCGCTGGTAGTTGTGGCGCACGATGTCCTCGTAGGGGAGCGACACGCCGTAGCGATCCCGCAGCCGCTTCAACAGCTCGAGCTGGGACGACAGCGCCGCCGCGCGCGGCGTTGCCGGCAGGTAGCTGTCGCTGGGCGCCACTGCCAGACCCCGGCCTACCGATGCTGCTCGTGATAGGCGGCGAGCTGCTCGATCTTGTGCTCCCGGCTCAGCCAGTGAGCGCGGTTCGGCGCCGCCGTCGCCTGCTCCACGAACTCGACCAGGCCCGTCGCGACCTCCTTCCAACTCGCCGGCTCGCCCCGACCGTCGAGCCTGGTGCCGATCGCCCGGGCGCTCGCTCCGGCGCCGTGCAGCAAACCGCCGACGATCTCGACCAGCTCGAGTGGAGTCTCGTAGGTGTAGAGGCTCCCGGGGCCCGAGTAGTGGCCGGCGATCTCCTCGACGAGGTCGGATCGACGCGCCACCACCGCCCGGCCGTGGCTCAGCCCCTGCAGGACCGGAAAGCCGAAGCCCTCGTAGAACGACGGAAAGACGAGCACCCGGGCCTGGGCATAGCAGCTTTCCAGCTCACCCGGCGGCAGGACGCCGCTCTGCATGATGGTCACGTTGCCGGACTCCCGGTCCTCGCCGCCGAGGGCGCGGATCTGCAGATAGGGAAAGGCGGTGGCCAGCAGAGCGACCGTTTGCGGCACGAACTTGTGATCCAGCTGGTTGCCGACCACGAAGAGGAAGGGCAGTGAGCCGTCGGCCGCCTCGCCGGCGGGCGTGGCGTAGTCGCGCGGATGACAGGACAGGCGACAGACGTGCTGGCCGACCGCCGGCGCCATCTGGAAGCGCCGGGCGAACCGATTGCGGGTGAACTCCGAATCGAAGAGCAGACCATCGGCGTGCTCGGCCAGGAACCGCCAGGTGGCGCCGAGGGTGTGGGTCCAGCTGCCGACGTAGAGCACGTCCCACGAGATGGTGTCAAGCATCAGGTAAAAGTTGAACAGCGCCGTGCGGTGCAGCCCGATCATCGTGTCGAAGTCCCACGGCTGCGACAGGCGGACCGCCGCCGCAAAACGGGTCGACGGCTCCTCGTGGAGGACGCGCCACGAGGCACAGAGCTCCGCGAGCCGGTGGAACTCGGCCGCCCCGCGATCGGCCAGCACCGTGGTGTGCCACTCGCAGTCGAGATCGCGAAGGCCTTTCAGGATCCCGAGGGCGGCGGCGGTCGTTCCGTTGTGCCGCTGCTGCAGACCGCGCGCGTCGATCAGCAGCCGGCGGCGCTCCGCCGGTTGGGGCCGGAGGGCGCGACCGAGCAGCTCTTCGTGGCGGAGCGCGGCGGCGCTCTCGAGCTCCTTGCGCCCCAGCGCCACGTCGGCGTACATCCAGTGGAGGGTCCAGTAGTCTTGGTGCTCGTCACACCGGTCCGCGCCGCCCCCCGGTCTGGAGACGTCGAGCACGGCGTCGTTGGCGACCACGCTCCGGAAGCCCAGCCGCCGCGCCCGGCACAGATACTGGAGCCACGCGCCTCGCAGCGAGCGGAAGCGCCGATCCAGCCCGGTGAGGTTCCCTACCAGCTCGCGCCGGAGAAGGATGCACGCCGCCACCAGCTCCGGGAAGATGTAGCGCCGTGGAATCTCGGCCAGCAGCCGCCGCGGCAGGCCGGCGCGCGAGTCCCCGTCGTCGCCCGCGGCGAGCGGCAGGATGCCGCCGTCCGCCGCCCGCTGCCGCGGAACGGCGGCGCCGAACAGCGGATCCTCCTCGAGCGCCGCCTCCAGCGCCCCCACCAGCTCGCCGCCGGGCACCACCGGTTCGGTGATCACCAGGAACGACCGGCCCTCGCGGCTGGCCAGCTCGAGGGCCCGATCGGCAGCGACGATCGGCTCCGGGCGGTGGAGGCAGCGCCAACGCTCGGGCAGGTCGATCTCCTGCGAAGCCGCCCCTTCGCTCGCCAGCAGGATCGTCCCCACGACCCCCCGGTCGCCCAGCGCCTCGGAGCTGCGCAGCTCCTCCAGCAGTTCGAGCACGGCGGCACCGCCCGGCCGCCACCGCGACAGATCCAGGAGGAAGTCGATCCCGGCGACGTCAGCGGGACCGGTCACGGCCGAAGAAGCTCCTCAGCTCGGCCAGCAGCGGCGCGTAGACCGCCTCCGCCGCCAGCTGGCGGCGGATCGTCTCCTGCTGCGGCGCCGAGAACCACAGCGGCCGGGGGTCGGCGAGCACCTCGATCACCCGCCCGGCGAACTCGTACCAGTCCTCGGCCACCAGGCACAGCTCCGCCGCCTCCGGCTCCATCCCCTCCACTCCGGACGGCCAGTTGACGACCGGGCGGAAGTGGGCCAGCGCCTCCAGGGTCTTGATCTTGAGACCGGTGCCGGCCACCGACGGATTGACGACCACCCGGGACCGCCGGTAGAGCGACGCCAGGTCGTCGACCGGGCCCAGCAGCTCGACCCCCGCCTGGCCGGCCGACTCGGCGGCGCAGACGTGCCCCGCCACCAGCAGCCGGGCGGCGGGCACCCGACGCCGGACCCTCGGCCACGCCAGCCGCAGGAAGTCGCGCAGACCCTTGACGTTCCTGGGGTTGCCCGAACCTACGAAGCACACCATGGGCTCGCCGGCGGGCGCCGCCTCCCGATCGACCTCGAAGTCGACGCCGACCCGGATCACCTTGCGGTCGGGAGCCAGCGCCCGCAGCTCATCCTGCTCGATGCTCTGGATCGCCACCACCAGGTCGGCGCGGCGCAGCCGCTCGCGCTCGCTGGCCGGGCTCATGGCCAGGCACTCGTCGACCCCCAGCTCGACCACCTTGTGGTAGGAGCTGGAGAACACGTCGACGGTGTCGACGATCTTGAGACAGTCGCCGGAGACCAGCGGCAGCATCCGGGTCATGAACACGTACTCGGCGACGACGGCGCAGCGGCCGATCCCGCGGACCAGGGGAACCACCGTCTGGATCAGGGGGTCGTGGCAGTAGGTGCGGTCGATCTGGAGCAGCTCGCGCTGCCGGCCATCGACCACCCGGTCCTCGCCAAGCGGCCCGGCGAAGGTGCGCAGGCCCTCGCCATCGAGGGCGGCCACCAGACCATGCAGCTCCTTGAGGTCGGCCAGCACGGCTCCGTCGCGTCCACAGAGCATGGCGTGCGGGAAGCGCTCCCGGATGGCCGCGAACTGCTCGTCGTCGATCTCCTCTCCGCCCAGCGGGGCCAGGGCGAGGACCACGCGATATCCCTCGGCCTGCAGCCGCCGCAGCAGCCGCGCCAGCCGGTACTCGTTGCCGGCCCGTGGCGGATGGGGCGGAACGTGGGTCACGAAGACGATCGTGTCGGGCGCGCCGCTGACGGCAGGTGCGCCCGGCTCGCCCAGACTGCGGACCGAGAGCGTCGTCGGCGCCGGCGGCGGCGGACTCGCCTCGGGGAGCGCTTGCGACCTGCTCCTGCCCAAGACGTAGCGCCTGAGGTAGTGCTCGAGGGCGCCGACGCCCTCGGCCGCCGCCTCCGGGTGGGTGCGAGCGTAGTGGTCGGCGTCGAACAGCGGGTGGGGCGAGCGGCCCTCCGCGGCGCCGGCCTCGAGGTAGTGGAGCAGGGGATTGCGTCCGCCCCTGGCGACGTCCGGATTGCACGTCAAATAGTAGTGCGGGTCGAACAGGGGGTGCGGCGTGAGGCCCGCGGCCGCCCCCTCGCGGAGGAAATGCAGGAGCGGGTTCTCGCCGCTCGCCGCCAACTCCGGGCTCTGCTCCAGGTAATAGGAGACGTCGAACAGCGGGTGCGGGTCCCGTCCCTCCGCTGCGCCCCGCCGGAGGTAGTGCGACAGGGGATTGTCACCGCCGGCGGACGCTTCCGGGACCTGCTCCAGATAGAACGCGACGTCGAACAGCCGGTGCGGATCCCATCCCTCCGCTGCGCCCCGCAGGACGAAGTGCGCGAGCGGGTTGTCGCCGGCGGCCCGTACCTCCGGGTGGCGCTCGCTGTAGAAGGAGCTGCTGAACAGCGGATGCGGGTCCCGACCCTCCGCGGCGCCGCTCGCCAGGTAGTGGGCGAGTGGGTTGACGCCCGCCGCCGCCACCTCCGGGTTATGTTCCAGGTAGTACGAGACGTCGAACAGCGGATGCGGGTCCCGACCCTCCGACGCGCCCCGCGAGATGAAGTGCCAGAGCGGGTTCTCGCCGGCCGCCGCCACCTCCGGGTTGTGCTCCAGGTAGTAGGAGACGTCGAACAGCGGATGCGGGTCCCGACCCTCCGACGCACCCCGCGAGATGAAGTGCCAGAGCGGGTTCTCGCCGGCCGCCGCCACCTCCGGGTTGTGCTCCAGGTAGTAGGAGGCGTCGAACAGCGGATGCGGGTCCCGACCCTCCGACGCGCCCCCGCACAGGTAGTGGCGCAGCGGGTTCTCGGCGGCCGCGGCGACGTCCGGGTTCTGTTGCAGGTAGTAGGAGCAATCGAACAGCGGATGCGGGTCCCGACCCTCCGACGCGCCGCGCGCCAGGAAGTGTCCCAGCGGGTTCCGGCCGGTCGCCGCCACCTCCGGGTTGCGCTCCAGGTAATAGGAGGCGTCGAACAGCGGATGCGGGTCCCGACCCTCCGACGCGCCGTTGAGGACGAAGTGCCGCAACGGATCGAGCCCCTCCGTCGCGACGTCGGGGTTGGACTCCAGATAGTGGCCGGTGCAGAACAGCGGATGCGGA
The DNA here is from genome assembly GCA_041567315.1 of Thermoanaerobaculia bacterium. GTDB lineage: Bacteria > Acidobacteriota > Thermoanaerobaculia > Multivoradales > JAHEKO01. The sequence goes on from JBFGCA010000030.1 coordinate 37,500, forward strand.
TCCAGGCGCTCGGCCACGCCGTGCTCGAGGTAGTGGCGCAGCGGGTCCGACGCAGCCGCCTCGGGGTCGGCGAGCTGGGAGCGGTAGTGCTCGGCGTCGAACAGGCCGGCGGCGAGGATCGCATCCACCGGGCCCGGGGGGGCCGGTGAGCCCCCGGGCGCTGCGGGCCCCGATGCCGATGACGCGAACGGCGACCGCCAGCGGGCGGCCAGCCGGCGCAGCGGCCGGGTGAAACGCCACGACCGCGACCCCAGGATGCCGTCGAGCCTGGCCTCGAGGTCCGCCACCGCAGACTGTGCCAGGGTCGCCTGGTCCGCCACCCGTCCGAGCTCGAGCCGGCGCGCCGCCAGCTCCTCGTCCCGCACAGTTACCTGACCCCGCAGCCGCTCGACCTCGGCCAGGACCTCGGCCAGCTCGGCGCTCACCGCCGCCCGGCGCTGGCGGCTGCGGGAGAGCTGGTCCTCCAGCCGCTGGCGCTCGGCCCCAGCACCGTCCAGCGTCTCGCCGAGACGGCGGTTCTCTGCGCTGCGGGCTTCGGCCAGCCCCGCCAGCCGGCGGATCTCGACGTCGCGAATCGCGACGTCCCACTGCAGGCTGCTCAGTTCGGTTCTCAGATCCACCGCCTGTTCGCGGTGCACCTTCAGCGCCGCACCGAGCTCCTCGAGCCGGCGCTGCAGGCGCCCCACCTTGCGCTCCCGGCCGCCCAACTCGCCGCGTAACCACTCGATGGTCTTGCGGATCTCGGCTCGGGAGGACTCCCCGGCTCGAACCTCGCCGGCCAGCCGCCCGAGCTCGGCCGTCAGCCGCCCCACCTCCTGCCGGGCCGTGGCCAGTTCCTGGTCGCGCCGGGCGTTCTGCCGGTCCAGACCCTCCAGCTCCTCTCGCCACATCGCCAGCTCGCCCGTCAATCGCGCGATCGTCCGCTGGGCGGCCAACGACCGCCTCGTGCCCTCCGAAAGCTCGGCTTCCAGGCGGCCGGCCTCCCGAGTCCGGGTCTCCAGCCGGGTCTCGAGCTCGGCGACCTGCCGTTCACGCCGCGACAAGAGGACCCGCCCTTCCGCCAGCAGCGGACCAAAGGCGACCTCGGCCGTCGTCAGCTCATCGTGGATGCGGTCGAGGCTCGCGGCCAACGAGTCGTCGTCCCCGGCGAGGGCCTCGAGGACCGCCGCGTAGGCTCGCTTCGCCCAATCCACGACCTCGCCCCGCTGCTGCAGCTCGGCCGCCCCGGACTGGTGATGCCGGTGGCGGGGCGAGAGGAACTGGTCGATCCTGACCTCCGACTCCAGGTTCCGGCGGGGCCAGCGGATGCCCAGCTCGGACTCCAGACGCCCGGCGACCTGCCGCCAGTCGCGGAGCAGGTCGTCGTAGAGGACCAGGCTGCGGCGGCCGCCCCGGGTCTCCCGCTCCGCCTCGAGCAGGTGCCAGAGCCACAGCAGATGCGACTTGGCCGGCAGGAACTGGTTGCGCGCCTTCAGGGACGCCGCCACCTCGAGCGGATTGCGGACGGTGAGCACGTAGTGCGGCTCGGCCCCGAACTCGGCCAGGACGGTGCGCCACACCGGCAGCAGCCGGGCGAGCCGCGGGTCCTTGATGACGAACAGACCCGAGACCGCGAAATCCCGGCGCAGCAGCTCCAGGACGCTCGCCCGGAAGGCGCGCACCGGCTCGCTGGCCTCCCAGCCGGCGGGCAACCGCAGCTCGTCGTCCCAGGAGCTGCCGGCCGCCGCCAGCAGCCGCTCGTGCAGGGCGTGGAGCTCCGCCGACTCCCAGAAGCCGGTCTCGTTGTCGCCCTTGACCGGCTCCAGCAGGAGCTGCGGCAGGTCGGCGCCCAGCAGGCTCAACACCCGCGTCATCGCCGAGGTGCCGGTGCGGTGCATGCCGACCACCAGCAGCGCCTTCTTGAGCCGCGGGAACGACCGCAGCTTGCCGACCTCGCGCTGGCGCGGCTCGACCAGCGACCGGGACTGCCCGCTGATCCTGGACTCTCCCGGCCGTTCCATCGAGCTCTCCCGAATGCCTCCCGATCCGTCAGCCACCGGCGGGTACGGCCGCCGGCGTCCGCTGGTCCGAGCGCCCGCCGGCCTGCTTCAGGCTCTTGAACACCCGGATGTTGTAAAGCGCCTCGGCGCCCAGGTCCGGGTACTCCGCCCGGTGCTCATGAATCGAATCGACCATGTCGCTGATCGTGTGCTGCGGCCGGAAACCGAGATAGCGGTGGGCTTTCTGGCAGGTCACCTTGTAGTTGCGCAGGTCGCGGACGTCCTTGACGGTGATGGCGATCTTCGAGCCCAGGATCCGCTCCACCTGCTCCTTGACCAGGTCGGCGACCTGGCCGACCGTAAAGTTGTCGAGCGAGACGTTGAACACGCCGCTGATCGACGGGTCGGCCTGGACGGCGCGCAGGAAGGCCATCGAGGTGTCGCGCACGTCGAGGATCGGCCGCCAAATCGAGGGGTTGTTGACCGTGATCCGGCCCTCCTCCACCGCCGTGCGGTACATCGTATTGACGATCAGGTCGAAGCGCATCCGCGGGCTGTAGCCGCAGACCGTCCCCTGCCGCAGCGAGATCACCGAGAAGCCGTCGTCCCGGAGCTGGAGAACGCCGCGCTCGCCCTGCAGCTTGGAGATGCCGTAGGGGTAGGCGCAGGTCACCGGCGCCTCCTCGTCGTACAGCTCGTTGACCGTGTAGCCGTAGACCGAGCAGCTCGAAGCGTAGACGAAGCGGCGCACGCCAGCGCGCTTGGCGGCGTAGGCCAGGTACGAGGGCAGCGCTCCGTTGTGGACGAAGTTCATCGCCGGATCGAACTCCGCCATCGGGTCGTTGGACAGACCGGCCAGGAAGATCAGCTGGTCGTAGCCCGCCAGGTCGGCCACGTCGCAGTCAAACAGGTCGCGCCGGGCGACCTCGACTTCGGGTGGCAGCCGGTTGCCGAACCACAGGAGGTCGACGACGTCGACCTCGTAGCCGTGCTCGAGCAGCATGGGGACCAGCACCGAGCCGATGTAGCCGGCGCCGCCGGCGACCAGGACTCTCATGGGCGAGCGCGCTCCTTCGCCGGCGCGAAGAGGCCGTCGTATCTGCCGCAGTCCAGCGAGGTGTCCCGGGGCACCGGGAAGTCCACCTCGCTTCGCGACAGCCTGTCGACCGGCTGCGCGGGATCGAGGCTCCTGGCGTATTCGTAGACGCTTCGCCGCGGACCGCCGAGGTGGATCACGCCGTTGAGCTCCTCACGCTCCAGCAGGGCGATCAGCTTGCCGGCGATCGTTCGCACGCTCTCGCGGCTCGTCCACTGATCGACGAAGGCCTTGGGATAGGGGAAGACGTTGGGTCCGAACGAGGTGCGCACGATCAGCGCCCGGTCGTAGAGCCGCGCCGCGCACTCGCCGCCCAGCTTCGACCAGGCGTAGCGGTTGACAGGATACACCGGGCTGTCCTCGGCGTAGCCGCCCCGATCGCCGCGGAACACGTAGTCGGTGCTGACGTAAATCAGCCGGATGCCGCGCTCCGCGCACAAAACCACCAGATTGGCGGTGCCGATGACGTTGACGTCGATGGCCCGCGTCGGGTCCTTCTCGACCGCCGGCGGCGAGGTAAAGGCGGCGCCGTGGAGGACGACCCGGGGGTCGGCCGCCGCCAGGAACCTGCTCATCCCCGCGCGGTCGCACACGTCGAACTCCGAGGAGTCCGGGTAGAGGGCCCCCGGCAGCAGCCTCCGCAGCTCACCGCCCAGCAGCCCGCTGCCGCCGGTCACCAGGATCCGCTCCTGCTCGAGCATCGGGCCTAGCACTCCCCGAAGTCGAAGTGGCGGGCGCCCTCACTCTCACCCCAGGCCGCCACGGTCAGCCCGTCGCGGTCGCGCTCGGTCATCAGTGCCGGCGCCGACAGCAGCCCTGTCACCACCGAGCGTAGAGCCGGCTCGCACAGTGACCAATCGACGTCCGGCGCCAGCGGCGAGATGCCGGCCTCGCAGCCCGGGCTGTACTCGCCGCTGCAGAAGTACTCGATGGTGGTCGGCTCGGTGAAGGCGTTGCCGTGGGCGAAGCCCGGCGGCACCCAGATCCACTCGCTCTCGGGGTCCTCGGGCCGGGCCGGCAGATCGACCGCCACCGCCCGGCCGTAGGTGGGCGAGCCGCGGCGGACGTCCAGCACCAGGTCGATCATCCGCCCCTGGACCGTCCGCACCAGCTTGCCCATGTGCGGGTTCCACTGCAGGTGCAGGCCGCGGACGACTCCGGCCTTCGAGAAGCTCTCGTTGCACTGCACGAAGTCGATCCCGGCCAGGAATTCGACGCCGTCGAAGTCCGAGCGCCGGAAAGTCTCGGTGAAATAGCCGCGCGCGTCGGCGAAGCGCCGGAAGCGCAGCAGATGCACCCCGGCGAGCGGCAGGGGCCTGGTGGAGACGATCTGCACGGGATCTCGTTCTTGACTGGCGGGGCGCAGCCTCGGCGCCGGCGCACACAGAACGTTCGCCAAGCATAGCAGCAGGCGGCGACCCGCGCGCCGGGGGCCGGCACCGCGAGCGGCCGCCACCTTGATAGTCTGACGCCGCTCGACGACGCTTCTCGCCGGCGGTCCGGCGCCGCCCCGGGACCTCCCCACCGCCTTGCGCATCCTCACCCTCTTCCTTCGCTACGGGACGAGCAAGTTCCCCGACGCCGAGGCGCGGCTCGACGAGCTGTTCGCCGCCCAGCTGCCAGAGGTGGAGCGCACCACCGTGGTCGTGGATTCGGCGCTGCCGGCCGACTTCGTCGAGCGGCACGGCCACCGGCGAACGGTCGTCGGGGCCGACAACACCTTCTCGGAGTGGTCCGCCGCCGACCGGGCGATCGCCTTCGTCGGCAACGAGATCTGGTCGTACGACCTCGTGCACCTGGCGACCGCCGCTTTCAACACCCTGTATACCCGCTACCTGGAGCGGATCGACACCTCCCTGCTGCGCGCCATTCTGGGCCGGCCCTGCTGCCTCGGGCACCTCGACTACTACAACGAGCCCGTCCGGGTCCTCACCTTCCGCTCCCAGCACTGGGTCCGCACCTCGTTCGTGTTCCTGGCCCCGGCCGAGCTCAAGGCGCTACGCTCGCTGGTCTCTTTCTCCGAGCCGTCGCTGCTGTTCTCGGGCGACCCGCGGCGGCCGTTCCAGGCCGACGCCCCGCTTTCCGAGAGCTACAAGAGGTACATCTACGACTGGCTGGTTGGCGCCGACATCGGTCAGGGGGTCAGGTGGCACTCCGGCGCGCCGCTCGACGCCGGCAACCTGGCCGCCTTCGAGCGCAAGACCCTCGCCATCCTCAACGAGCACCTGCTGTCGATCCGCCTGCGGGCGCTCGGCTGCAAGCTGATCGACGTCACCTTCCTGGCCAGTCACCTGGCCCGTAGCCCACACCAGGAGGTTGCGTGGCACCTCGACTGGCGCCGGCAGCTGGCGGCACGTGACGTCGACCGGGTCGAGCCGGACCCCGAGCCTGCCCGCACGGTGGATGCGTAGGGCAGCGCTCGCCGCCGTCGGCCTGGCGTCGATCGGGGCCCTCGTCACGGCGGGGCTGCTGTGGCGGTCGCCGCGCCAGCCTCCCAACGTGGTGATCGTCCTCGTCGACACGCTGCGCGCCGATCACACCAGCCTCCACGGCTACGAACGGCAGACGACGCCCAACCTCGAGCGGATCGCGAGCCGGGGCCTGGTGATGCGATCCCATTTCGCCAACAGCCCCTGGACCAAACCGTCGGTGGCCTCGCTGATCACCGGGCTGCACCCCAGCGCTCACAGATCCCGGGTCGGTCAGTTCGAGACCTTGGAGAAGATCGAGACGCTTCGCCGACAGGGCCTGACGCCGAAGATCGAGATCCTCAGCGAGAAACACCTCACGCTGGCCGAGCGGCTGCGCGCCGCCGGCTATCGCACCGCGGCCTTCGTCGCCAACTACCACCTGACGCCCCGGTTCGGCTACGACCAGGGCTACGAGGACTATCGCTTCGACCCCAACCGGTACCGATGGGCCGGGATGAAGCCCCCCTTCACGAAGCTGGACGACGAGGAGATCGTGCGCCTGACGATCGAGCATCTGCGGATCAACGACGAGCCGGTTTTCGTGTGGTGCCATCTGATGGCGGTCCACGACTACCAGTACCCCGAGTCGTTCGCCGACCGCGCGTTTCGACCGCAGTCGCTGACGCCCATCGACGAAAGCGGGCTCCAGTACTCGCGCGTCAAGCGCTACGCCCACCTCGAGGAGGCGATCGCCGAATACGACACCTCGATCGCCTACGTCGATCAGCTGGTCGGCCGGCTGTTCGACTACGTCAGGCAAGAGGAGCCCAACACCCTCCTCATCATCACCTCCGACCACGGCGAGGAGTTCTACGAGCACGGCGGCTTCGAGCATGGCCACACCCTCTACAACGAGCTGCTGCACGTGCCGCTGGTGCTGTGGGGGCCGGACGTCCCGGTGGGCTCGACCTCGGCGCCCAGCGATTCGGTCGACCTGCTACCGACCATCGTCACCGCGGTCGGCCTCGAGGCGGAGGCCGAGCTGACCGGCGAGCCGTTGTTCACCGGCCGCGGGGTGACCTCCGGCAAGCGCGAGATCTTCGCGGAGATGCACTACCGGGTGCCGTTCTGGCGATTCGCGCTGGTGCGGGACGGCAGGAAGCTGATCGTCACCAAGAAGGCCGAAGGCGCGGAAGAGCTGGAGCTATACGAGGACGCGCTGGGCCGAGAGATCGAGGACGTCTCCGGCAGGGTCGACGACGCCGAGCTCCAGCTCTTTCGCCGGCGGGTGCAGCGGTGGAGAGCGCACGTCGACGCCCAGTTCGAGCGACTGGTGGGCGACGCCGAGCGGACCGATCTCAGCGACTACGACCTCGAGCAGCTCGAAGCGCTCGGTTACATCCGCTGAGCGAGGCGAGCACCGACAAACGCGCGGCGCGCCCGAGCCGGCAGGGGCCCGGGCGCGCCGTTCGGAAACGGCTTGTCCGGCAGCCGCTAGGCTAGTCGCCCGGCGAGCCGGTGAGCCCGTCCAGCTGCGACTGGAGGAGCGTGTTCTGGGCCGCCAACGCCTCCACCTTGTGGTGGAGCGCCTGGATCGCCGCGATCGCCACGCCGCAGGCGTCCGAGCTGGCCATCGTGCGCTCGTCCGTGCCCAGACCGAAGGCGGCGTAGAAGTCCTCCGCCATCGGCCCCAAGTGCGTCGCCTGCGGACCGCTGCGGTCGTACTCCC
>JBFGCA010000031.1:0-43213 GCA_041567315.1 Thermoanaerobaculia bacterium
CGGCGGCTTCGGCGCCGTCGGGGATGCCGTCGCCGTCGGTGTCCGGCCGGTTGGGGTCGGTCTCGCCGGGATCCAGCGAACCGTCACGGTCGCGGTCCTCGGCGCCGTCGGCCAGCCCGTCGCCGTCGGTGTCGGGATTGTCGGGGTCGGTCGGATTGGCACCGCTCTGCTCGACCTCGTCGGGCAGCCCGTCGCCGTCGCGGTCGGGGCCGCCGGGGGCTTCCTGCTCGGCTCCCTCCTGCGGCTCGGGCGGCCCCTGCTCCGGCTGCTGCTCCCCCTCGTCCGGCGGCGGCGGGCCCTCCCCGCCTTCCTGGGGCGGCTGCTCCTGCTGCTGCTCTTGCTCTGGCTGTTGCTGCCGTTGCTGGTCCTGTTGCTGCCGGCGCTTCTGGGCCTCCTCGTGACGGCGGCGGATCTCGTCGCGCACGAACTCCAGGTTGAACTTCGCGTCCAGGTCTTCCGGGTCGAGCTCCAGGGCGGCCTTGTACAGCTCCACCGCCTCCTCCAGCCGGCCCTGCCGGTAGGCGGTGTTGCCCAGGTTGTAGAGCGCCGGCTGGCGCAGCTCCGGGTCGGCGGCCAGGACGGCGCGGCCGAAGGAGCGCTCGGCCGATCCGTAGTCGCGCATCTGGTAGTGCACGCTGCCCAGGTCGAGGGCCAGCTCCGGGTCCTCGGGCCGCTCCACCTGCAGATCGACGAAGCCCTGGAGCGCCGCCTCCCAGTCGCCGGCCTCGTAGGCCGCCCACGGCGACCCCGACGGCGCCCGCCGCTCGACCGCAGGAGGCGCGGCGGCCGGCGAGTCCCCCGCCGAAGACGCACCCGCCGGCGGCGCGCCCGCGCCCGGCGGCTCCTGGGCGGTGGCCGGCGCGGTCGCGGCCGGAGCCGCCGTCCAGGCGGCGGCCAGGACGATCCCGGCCGCTGCCCGGCGGCGCCCCCACCACCGCCCCGAAGACCGCCGCCCGGCCTCGCTCCCCGCCGGGGGCCGACGCTCGGCTCGCCGGCGCTCGGGCACCAGCGGCTCGACGGCGAGCGCCAGCAGCGCTACCGCCAGCAGCCACTGGAAGCGCTCCTCCCAGCGCTGCCGGCGCCGCGAGCCCAGCTCCTGGTCCTCGAGCGTCGCCTTGATCCCCTGCGCGTAGATCTGCTCGAGGTCGACGTCGCCGGTCACCGAGCGCACGTAGCGGCCGCCGGTCTCCAGCGCGATCCGCTGGAGCGTCGTCTCGTCGAGCCGGCTGAGCACGATCTCGCCCTGGCGGTCGCGGCGGAAGCCGCCGCCCGGGCCGGGGATCGGCGCCCCCTCGTCGCGCCCGATGCCGATGGTGAAGACCCGGACACCGGCCAGCTTGGCCTCGCCGGCGGCGGCCAGCGCCTCGCCGCCGTGGTCTTCGCCGTCGGTGATCAGGATCACCGCCCGCGAGCTGTGCGAGGCGCCCTCGAAGGCCTCCAGCGATACCCGCAGCGCCTGCGCCAGATCGGTGCCCTTGACCGGGATCAGCTCGGTGTCGATGGCGCCCAGGAAGATCTCGGCCGCCCCGTAGTCGAGGGTAAGAGGACACTCGACGAAGGCGGCGCCGGCAAAGGCCACCAGGCCCAACCGGTCGCCCTGGAGCAGCCCCAGCAGGTCGGCGATCTCGCGCTTGGCGCGCTCCAGCCGGCTGAGCCCGGCGCCGGCGCCGGCGTCCTCGACCAGCATACTGTCGGAGACGTCGAGCGCCACCACGACGTCGACCCCTTCGCGCTTGACCTCCTCCCAGGTGAAGCCGTAGCGCAGCTCGGCGAGCGCCAGCAGCGCCGCCGCCAGCCCGACGACGACCAGCAGCGCCTTGAGCCGCTGGCGGCCCGGGCTGACGCCGGCGGTCAGCCGCTCGAGCAGCTCGCGGGAGGCGAAGCGCGCCAGCAGCCGCCGCCTGGCCGCGAACTGGTAGACGTAGAACGCCAGGATCGCCGGCACCAGCCACAGCAGCCACAAAGACCGCGGGCTGCCCACCTGCAGGTCGTCGCAGCCCGCCAGCGCCAGGGCGGCCAGCACCGCCAGCGCCGCTCCCCTCCCCGGGCCCGGCCCGCGGCCGGCTTCCATGCGCGGTCGGCTCATGGCAGCTTGCGGAGCCGGGTGCCGAGCAGCACCACCTCGAAGAGCAGCAGCCCCACCGCCGGCAGCACGAACAGCCGGAAGCGCTCGTTGTACTCCATGTAGGTGTCGGCGGTGATCTCGGTCTTCTCCAGCCGGTCGATCTGCTCGTAGATCGAGCTCAGCGCGGCGCCGTCTTCGGCCCGGTAGTAGGCCCCGCCGGTCAGCTCGGCGATCTCGCGCAACGTCTCCTCGTCGATCTCGACGCTCTCGTAGACCACCTGCTTGCCGAAGAAGGAATCGACCAGGAAGGGGGCCTTGGCGCGGGTGCCGGCCCCCACGGTGTAGATCTTGACGCCGAAGGTGCGCGCCACCTCGGCGGCCTTGCGGGGGCTCAGGGTGCCGGCGTTGTTGCGCCCGTCGGTGAGCAGGATGATCACCTTCGAGCGCGCCTCGGACTCGCGCAGCCGCTTGACGGCGGTGCCGATCGCCGAGCCGATGGCGGTGGCGTCGCCCGCCACCCCGATCTCGACCCGCTCCAGGAAGGTGGCCACGATGCCGTGGTCCAGCGTCAGCGGACACTGGGTGAAGGCCTCGTTGCCGAACACCACCAGACCGATCTGGTCGCTCTCACGCTTGCGGATGAACTCCTCCACCACCGCCTTGGCAACCTGCAGCCGGTTGCGCCGCCGGTTGATCGCCCGGTCGCCGTCGAGGTCGAGCGCCTGCATGCTGCCCGAGGTGTCGAGCACCAGCACGATGTCGATGCCCTGGGTCTCGATGCGGGTCTGGGTGCGACCGGTCTGCGGCCGCGCCATCGCCAGCAGCAGCAGGGCGACGGTGACCACGCGCAGCGACCGCACCAGCCGGCGCAGCGCCAGGCTGCGCGACGGCCTGAGCCGGGTCAGCGTGTCGAGGCTCGAGAAGCGCACCGAGCCGCCCAGCCGGCGCCGCCGCGCCTGCAGCACCCACAGCGCGACCCACAGGAGGAACAGCGGCCCCAGCACCCACAGCAGCCAGCCGTCGGCCAAGACCAGCCGGCTCACGCCGCCTCCCGCTCCCGCTCGGCGTCCGGCTCCGGCGCCGCCGGCGGCCGGGTCGCCTCGACCAGGCCCAGGGCGCGCTCCCAGGCGGCCTCGATCTCGCTCTCCGACGGCCGGTGGTGGGCGAACTTGACGCGGTCGGTGTCCTCGAGGAAGCGGCGCAGCTCGCGCTCGCGCTCCGCCGGCAGCGGGCCGTCCGGCAGCCCCCGCAGCTCGGGCAGCCGGGCGACGATCTCCTCGGTCGTGAGGTCGGTGGCGTTGAGCCCGAAACGCCCCTCGAGATAGGTCCGCAGCACCTCCGAGAGACCGAAATAGAAGCGCCGCAGCGTCGCCGGGTCGGAGAGATCGAGTCCGCGGAGCGCCGCCAGCGCGGCGAAGGCCACCTCGTGGGGCGGCGCCGGCGGAGCGGCCGGCCGGCGGTGCCGCCGCCGTAGCCAGTAAGCCGCCGCGACGGCCAGCGCCAGCAGCGCGACGCCCGCGGCCAGCCAGGACCAGGGAACCGCCCGCCGCGGTCCGCGCAGCGGCTTGAGACCGCGGATGTCGGCGGCGGCGCCGTCGGCGGGCAGCACCGACTCCACCTCGACGAAGATCGCCGAGGTCGCCACCTCGCCCCCTGCCCGCTGCCCGACGCTCTCGCTCCCCCCGGCCTCGGCCGACTCGAGCTCCTCGGGCCCCGCTCCTTCGGCCTCCGCTGCCTCGGGTCGACCTTGGCCCGGCTCGCCGGCCGGCCGGTAGCGCACCACCAGCGGCGGCAGCACGTAGGAGCCCACCAGATCGGCCCGCAGCTCGTACCAGCGCTCCTCGACCACCCGCCCGCTGCGGCGGCGCGGGGTCCCGCGCCCGGCGTCGACGATCCGGAAGCCGGCGATCTCGGCGCCGGGCTCGGGCACCTCGACCTCGTAGGCCTCGTCGCGGTCGACCGTCACCCGGAAGGTGATGCGGTCGCCGGTGGTGGCCACCGCGCGGTCGACCGCCGCCCGCACCTCGACCGGCGGCCGAGGAGCGGGCTTCTCGAGCGGCTGGCGGCGGCCGCAGCCGGCAACGGCGAGCAGACCGATCAGCAGCAGGGCCGGTCCTGCCGCTTGTCTAGCCGCCATCTTCGAGCCTCTCCGGAAACAGCTCGACGTCGGCCGCCGCCAGCTCGGACTCGACCATCTCCCGGTAGGCCGCCTCTACCTTGCGCAGCCGGTAGTCGCGCTCGACCAGCGGCCGCAGCTCGTCGAAGCCGGGGACCGCCGCGGCCTCGTCGGCGGCGCCGCCGGCGCCCGCCGCCAGCTCCAAGTAGTGCTCCTCGTTGGCGGCAAAGAAATTGCGCAGGTCGTCCTCGTCGACCTCGATGCCGGCCGCCAGCTCGCGCTCGACCAGCCGCGCCACCGCCAGCTGGCGGAGCAGCCCCTCGTGGCGCGCGAGCACCTCGGGGTCGCGGTCGTAGCCCAGCTTGACCGCTTTGCGGAACAGCAGCTCGTCGGCCACCACCCGCTCGAGCAGCGCCCGGCGGTTGGCCGGCGACGACAGCTCGGCGGCCAGCGGGCCCGGCAGCTCGTCGAGGGCGCGGTCGAGGTCGGAGCGGTGGAGCTCCCTGGCGCCGATCCGCGCCACCACGGGGTCGGCCCCTGACGGCGACGCTGCCGGCGACGACGACGGCGAGGAGCCCTGCGAGGGGGCCGGCGGCTCGAGCCGCACCCGCGAGCTGAGCGCGGCCTCGGCGGCGTGGGTCCGGCCCAGCCGCTCCAGCGCGTAGACGATCTGGCGGCCCAGCTCCGCCTCGAGCTCCGGCAGACCCTCCAGCTCGGCCTCGTAGAACCAGCGCAGCGCCGGCTCGTAGCGGCCGCGCTCGAGATAGGTCTGGCCCAGGCTGTAGGCGATCCGCGCCCGCTCCTCCGGGCCGCCGGCGCCGCCCTCGAGATAGGCCTCCCACAGTGCCGCCGCCCCGTCGAGGGCGCCGGCGGCCTTGAGCTTGGCGGCCACCTGGCGGGTGCGCTGGGCGGCCCCGCCGTCGGCCGCCGGCTGGCCGGTCCGCGTCACCACCAGGACCGCCACCCCGGCCACCGCCGCCAGGTTGAGCAGCAGCAGCGCCGCCAGGCGGCGGCGCGGGGCGGCCGGGGGCGGCGTGGGCGGCGGTCGGAGCTCCATCCCGGTGGCCTCAGCGCCGCCGCTCGCGGGCGTGGAAGTAGCGCACCAGCCCGTCGACGTAGTGCGGGTCGTCGGCCTCGACGGTCACCTCGCCCACCCCGGCGGAGCGGAACAGCCGCCGCCGCGCCGCCCTCTCCTCGGCGCCCAGCAGCCCCAGCCCTTCGACGACGTTCCGGTCATAGGTGTCGACCACCAGGGTCTCGCCGCTCTCGGCGTCCTCCAGCTCGAGGAGGCCGATCCGCGGCAGCTCGACCTCGCGGCGGTCGCGGACGGTGATCGCGGTCAGGTCGTGGCGGCGGGCGGCGATCCGCAGCCGGTCCTCGAAGTCGCGGTCCAGGAAGTCCGAGATGACGAAGCCCACCACCCGCCGCGGCGTCACCCGGCTCAGGTACTCGAGGGCGCCCTCGAGATCGGTCCGCCGGTGCGGCACCCGGAAGGTCAGGATGTCGCGGATCACCCGCCAGACGTGGGAGCGGCCCTTCTTGGGCGGGATGTAGTGCTCGATGCGGTCCGAGAAGATGATCAGCCCCACCCGGTCGTTGCTCTTGATCGCGGTGTAGGCGAGCAGCGCGGCGACCTCGGCCGCCACCTCGTTCTTGAGCTTGGTGCCGCTGCCGAAGGCGCCCGACGAGCTGACGTCGACCAGCAGCATGACGGTCAGCTCGCGCTCTTCGCGGTGGAGCTTGACGAAGGGACCGCCCATCCGCGCCGTCACCTTCCAGTCGATGTGGCGGACGTCGTCGCCAGGGCGGTACTCGCGCACCTCCTCGAACTCCATGCCGCGCCCCTTGAAGGCGCTCTCGTACTCGCCGGCGAAGGCGTCGCTGACCAGCCGCTGGGTGCGGATCTGGATGCCCTTGATCTTCTGGAACAGCTCGCGCGGCAGGCTCTCCTCGAGCCCCGCCGTCTCGCCGTGCGCTTCTCGCCCTGCCGGCATCCGGTAACGCGACCCTCAGGGTACGTCGACGGTGTTGAAGATCTCCTCGACCAGATCGTCCGAGTCGAGGTCGCGGGCCTCGGCCTCGTAGGACACCAGCACCCGATGGCGGAGCACGTCGGGGCCCACCGTCTTGACGTCCTGCGGCGTGACGTAGCCGCGCCCCGCCATGAAGGCGTGAACCCGGGCGGCCTGCGCCAGGTAGATCGAGGCCCGCGGCGAGGCCCCGTAGTCGATCAGGGTCTCCAGCTTCTCGAGCTTGTAGACCGCCGGCTCGCGGGTGGCGAAGACCACGTCGACGATGTAGTCCTCCACCTTGGGGTCGAGATAGACGGCGTCGGCCACCTCGCGCATGCGGCGGATCTCGTCGGGGGTCAGCACCGGCTCGACCCGCGGCCGCTCGCGCCGCGCCATCCGCCGCAGGATCTCCTTCTCCTGCGGCTTGTCGGGGTAGCCGACCCGCAGCTTGAGCATGAAGCGGTCGACCTGCGCCTCGGGCAGCGGGTAGGTGCCCTCCTGCTCGATCGGGTTCTGGGTGGCCAGCACCAGGAACGGATCCGGCAGCGGATGGCTGACCTCGCCGATCGTCACCTGCCGCTCCTGCATCGCCTCGAGCAGCGCGCTCTGCACCTTGGCCGGGGCGCGGTTGATCTCGTCGGCCAGCACCAGGTTGTTGAAGATGGGCCCGGTCTTGACGACGAAGTCGTGGTGCTGCGGCCGGTAGATCTCGGTGCCGATCAGGTCGGCGGGCAACAAGTCAGGGGTGAACTGCAGTCGCGCGAAACCGGTGTCGATGGCCTGCGCCACGGTCTTGACGGCGGTGGTCTTGGCCAGCCCGGGGATGCCCTCGATGAGGATGTGGCCGTCGGCGATCAGCGCCAGCAGCAGGCGGTCGACCATGTAGTGCTGGCCGACGATGACCTTGGCCACCTCCTCCTTGAGCCGCTCCAGCCGGCCGGCCTGGGCCTCGATCTCGGGGCTCAGCTCTTTGACGGTCGAGTTCATCTCTCCTCCAGCGGTCCTCGAATCAGCTCTCTCGGTGGCGCAGCCTGAGTCGGCGGCGGGCCTCGCGCCGGGGGTCCGGACGGCGGGCCTCGATCGCCCGCGCCGCCCGCCGCTCGATCCGGGTCAGGGCCTCGCCGGCGGGGGGCTGGCCCCCGAAGCGCGCCCGCTCGAGCATCTCCGCCAGCTCGCCTTCGGTCTCCGCGGCGGACTCGCCCAGAAGGTCCAGCAGCTCGGCCAGCACGCGCAGCGCGGCGCCGGGCTCGCCGCCCAACCGCAGCCGGCGGGCCTCCTCCAGCCGCCGGTCGAGGGCGGCCGGCTCCAGGAGCGAGCCACCCTCCGCCGCCGGCCGGCGTGCGCGGCGCACGGCGAGCAGGCTCAGCAGGCCGATCAGTCCCGCGCCGGCCACCGCCGCCGGCACCGCCGCCGGATGGCGGCGGCCGCCGACCTCGACGGTGGGCCCGGCCACCCGGCTGGCCATCGCCGCCGTCTCCAGCCGCGGCGTGTAGCGCAGCTCCACCGGGTCGAGCGCGTAGCTGCCCGGCTCGGCGGCGCGCAGCTCCAGACGGTAGGTGACCAGGCTGCCCGACCGCCCGCCCTTCTCGCCGCGGCCACCCTCCTGCCGGCTGCCCTCCCCTCGGCTACTGGTGGCGGCCGTCACCGCCAGCCGCTCGACCCCCTCGGGCAGGTGGACCAGCGGCGGCTGCGGCAGGTACTCGGCGAGGTCGCCCGCCCACCGCAGCCGCACCTCGAGCTCGAACGGCCGGCCCGCCACCGGCGCCGGGTCCAGCAGCGCCACCTCGGCGGTGGGCGGATCGAAAACCGGCGGCAGCGCCACCGGCGCCACGCCCGCCCCCGTCGCGGAGGGCGCCTGCGCGATCCTCGCCGCTTCGTCGCCGAGCCGCGGCGGCACCGCCGCCAGCAGGCCGTCCGCCAGCGGCACCAGCTTCGACCAGTCGCGGGCGCCCCGGGCCAGGCTGACGACGCGGCCCTGGGGATCGATCAGGTAGCTCAGCGGGATGCTGGTCGCCTGGTAGGCGCGGCCCACTGCGCCGCGCTCGTCCCAGAGGTTGGGAAAGCTCAGCCCCAGCTCCTCGACGAAGGCCGCGGCGCTCTTGCGCCCGGTGTCGACCGAGACGCCGAGCACGATCAGCCCGGCCTCTCCCCGCTGGCGCTGCAGCCGCTCCAGGCTGGGCATCTCGGCCCGGCAGGGTCCGCACCAGGTGGCCCAGAAGGTGAGCACCACCCACCGGCCGCGGAAGTCGGCGAGGGCGGCGCGGCCGCCGCCGAGCCGCGGCAGCTCGAAGTCGGCGGCCACCACCGGCGGTTCGACCGCCCGCAGCCCGTAGGACGGCAGCAGATCGGGCGGCAGCGCCGCGACCGACGGTCCCGCGGCCGCCAGCAGGCCGAGGACGGCCGTCCCGAGAGCAGCAGCCGAGCGCGCGGGCCGCGGCATCAGGCGCTCTCCAGGAGATCCCGCTTCCGCAAGCGCAGCTTGCCGCCGGTCCACTCGCTGGTCTCGTAGACCCACGAGCCGTGGTAGTCGTTGAACTCCTGGATCTCGTCGGCCCGGCTGAGCACCTCGGCCTTCCTGGCCAGCTCCTCTTCGGCCTCGTCGCGGGTGATCGCCACCTGGCTGACGGTGTGGAAGCCCGCCACCCGCACGAAGGTGCGCTCGCCGGCCTCGGCGACCGACAGCACGTAGCCGCTGCCGTCGTCGAGGTCGAAGCGCAGCGCGTCGCGGAACTCGAGGTCGCGAACCTCGGCATCGTCCGCCACCAGCACCCGCTCGAAGCGCAGGTTGCCGAGCAGCGACTCGAGCCCGCCGGTCTCGCTGGTCTTCTCCTTGCGGCCGGCGGGGACCCCGGCCAGCGCCAGCTCGCCGCCGTCGGCGCGCTCCAGCACGAAGTCGGGTCCCTCGACTCGCTGCACCCGATCGCGCTCGACCGAGACGATCTCCTGGTCGAGGTAGGTCTCGGGATCGGACGAGATCGACACCGCCCCCGAAGTCAGGTAGATCGGCGCCTTCTCGTCGCCCAGCAGCCGCACGTAGCGGCCGGCACCGTCCTCGATCCCCTTGCCGACCCGGAGGCCCACCATCCGCTTGCCGACCTGGTCGTCGAGCGTCACCTCGACGGTCGAGTCGGTGACCGGCTCGAGCTCCAGCTCGGCGGCCAGCTCGGCGCCGCTGCCCACCTCCTGCTCCAGACCCAGCTCCAGCAGGTCCCGCAGCACCCGGTTGACGGCGTCGTTGCGGGCCCGGTAGCCGTGGACCTCGGCGACCGCGTAGCGCTCGCCCTGCCGCCTGAGGGTTGCGGTCCGCTCGCCCTGGCGGACGACGATCGCCGCCACCTTGTCGGGATCCAGGTTGGGCAGCAATTTCTGGCCGCGCTCGAAGCGGTCGGCGCGGGTGACGCTCTGGCGATAGCTGAGGAGCGACAGCGCGAAGAGCGCCGCCACCGCCACCAGCAGCAGACGGTTGGCGCGGCTGACGGCGCCGCTCATGGGCGGCCCTCCTCGACGCTCCGCCGGTGACGCAGCCGGCGGCGATTGGCCAGCAGCACGCCCGCCGCCAGCACCAGGGTGGGCATCCAGCCCAGCACCGCGCGGCGCACGCGGGCCTCCTCGCGCTCCAGCGCCCGGCGCCGGGAGAGCCGGATCTCGCGCAGCTCGCGGTTGCCCTCGCGCACTCGCTGGTCGAGGCGCTCGACCTCGTCCTGGAGCTGTTTCTGGAAGAGGGCGGCGTTGCGGCCGCTGGTCTCGCGCTGCTTTTCCTGCAGCTCTTCCTCGGCCGCCTCGATGTCGGCCCGCAGCTGGCGCTCGCGCTCGAGGGTCTCCTTCTCGGCCTCGGACTCGATGTCGTCGAAGAGGGTGAACGGCCGGCGCACCGCGTGCTTGCCGCGGACGCCCATCAGCTCGGACGCCCCCAGCAGATAGTCGACCGCGTTGAGCAGCAGCTTGTGGTTGTCGTTGGCGGTCAGCACCAGCCCCAGGAAGTTACGCTGGAAGGCAATGGCGTCGGCCACGAAGTCGACGTCCGCGAAGACCAGCACGGTGGAATCACCGCGCTCCTCCTCGGGCACCGGGTCGCGGTGGACGATCTCGGCGTCGTCGGGCGGCGGCAGCTCGATCCCCGGCGGCAGCCCCGGCGGCCTCTCCGGCGAAACCGAGGGGAAGTCGGCCCCGTCGGGGAAGGCCGAGGGCAGCCGGCCGGTGAGCTGGTAGGCGAGGACCACCGGCTCGGTGCCGGGCGAGAAGCGATCGCGCAGCCGGGCGACGTCGTTGAGGTCGGTGTAGTGCAGGCTGCCGGCGCCGCCGATCCCCGGCTCGATGGTGAGGGTGCTGCCGGCCGCGCTGGTGGTGACCAGCGGCGTCAGGGTGACGGTGCTCCCCGACTCCGGGCCCGCCGCCGCGCCGTCGCCCTCCGTGTTCCCAGCCAGCGGCTCCAGCGCCCCCGGCAGGAAAAAGCGCAGCCGCTCCAGGCCCTGGAGGACCGGGTGGTCGGTGGCCAACACCTCGTCGCGGATCGTGCCGTCGACCAGGAGATCGACGATCACCGACTCGGCCGGCCCTCGCGCCGACACCGTGCGCCGCGCCGCCAGCTCGAGGTCGGCGGCGAAGCGGTCCTCGTCGAAGTCCAAGCCCCAGGCCTCGAAAAGCTCGCCGAGGGTCGAGCTGCGGCGGTACTGGATGGCCTGCCAGGGCTGCTGGGGGTTGGCCGGCGGCTGGTCGTCGAGGGCGTAGGGGTCGACCAGCACCACGGCGTTGCCGCCCCGCACCACCCACTCGTCGATCGCCCACAGGGTCTTGACGGGCAGGTCCTTGGGATGCAGCACCACCAGCAGGTCGTACTGCTCGGGCGAGATGTGGTCGACGTCGCGGTCGATGCGCTCGACGCGGTAGGACTCCTCGAGCAGCTGCAGCGCGATCCACTTCTCGCGCGGCGCCCGGCCCTGGGCGGCCAGCATCTGGGCCAGGTAGGGGTTCTCCGCGGTGCCGAACGCCTCGACCCCGGCCACCACGCCGATGGTCTTGCCGGTCGGCCACAGCAGCGCGTGGAGCCGCTTCGAGATCTCGTACTCGACGGTCTCCTGACGGTCCGGCCACAGGAACTCGATGACGTCGCGGCTGCCGGTCTGGGTGCGCATCACGATCCCGAAGAAGAACAGGTCCCCCTCCTGGTTGACCGGGCGCCCGTCGAGCCCGAAGTCGAGGGCGTCCTGGGCCTCGTCGCTGTCGGGCAGGGGATCGATGAAGCGCACCCGGATCCTGCCCGCCGCCTCGCGCTCGTACTCGCGCAGCAGGCTGCGCAGATAGCGCTCGTAGGTGATGAAGCTCTTGATGAACCGCGGCAGCGTCTTGCCGGTGGTGGCCGAGAAGTAGAGGTCGACGTCCACCGGCTTGACCCCCTCGCGCTGCATCCGCGCGAGGATCGCGCGGCTGCCGTCGGTCAGCGAGTAGAGCTCGTCCTCGGTGAGGTCGACCCGCGCGCCCTCGAGCTGGCGATAGACCAGGTGGTTGGCGAACAGCACGGCCAGGCCGACCAGCAGCAAGGTGAGCGCCTGCCCCTTCTTCACCGCACTCCTCCCTAGGCGGCCTTGGTGCGGTCGAGCACCAGCATGCCGCCGGCCAGCCAGCCGGCGGTGAACAACAGGAAGAACAGCAGCGACCGCAGCTCGAGCAGTCCGCGGCTCAGGGTCTCGAAGTGGTCGACGAGGCTGAGCGCGGCGAAAAGCTGCTCGACGTAGCCACCGAGGGCGCCGCCCAGCCCCTCCAGGGTCTGCGGCAGTCCCAGCAGCAGGAAGGCGACCGACGCCGTCACCCCGAGGATGAAGGCCACCACCTGGTTGCGGCTCAGCGCCGAGAACAGCATCCCCACCGCCAGGAAGGCGGCCGCCGCCAGCAGCGACGCCAGATAGCCGCCGGTCACCGCCCCCCAGTCGGGGTCGCCCAGCCGCGCCACCTGATAGACCACCGGCCAGGTCAGCGCCAACCCCAGGGCGAGGAAGCTCCAGCCGGCCAGGAACTTGCCCAGGTAGGCGCCCTCCAGGGTCACCGGCAGGGTGAGCAGCAGCTCGACGGTGCCGGTCTTGCGCTCCTCGGCCCACAGCCGCATCGCCACCGCCGGCACCAGCACCACGAACAGCCACGGCAGATGGACGAAGAACGGCGTCAGATCCGCCTGGCGCAGCTCGAGCAGTCGCCCGAAGTCGCGCGACAGGGTCAGGAAGCCGCTGGCCAGCAGGAAGATGACGATGAAGATGTAGCCCAGGGGCGAGGCGAAGTAGCCCCGGAACTCGCGGCGGAAGACCGCCGGCAGGCCCGCCAGCCGGCTCACGCCGCCACCCCCCGGGTGAGCTGCCGGAAGTACTCGTCGAAGCGGCCCTCCTGCAGGTGGACGCCGTGGACCTCCAGGCCCGCCGCCAGCTCCATCAGGTCCGAGAGGTGGTTCTGGCCCTGCCGCGGGTAGACGTCGAGCATGCCCTCGGCGTAGCGCTCGACCCGCTCGCACCAGTCGGCGGCCTCGACCCGCGCGGTCAGCTCGCCGATCTGCGAGGCGTCTACGGCCACCCGGATGACGTTGTGCGACGGGGCGCGGCGGATCAGCTCGTCGGGGGTCGAGTCCACCAGGATGCGGCCCCGCGAGATGATCAGCGCCCGGTTGCAGATGCGCTCGGCCTCGTCGAGGATGTGGGTCGAGAGCACGATCGCCTTGTCGGCCGCCAGGCTGGAAAGCAGCTCCTGGATCATCGCCTTCTGGTTGGGGTCGAGCCCGTCGGTGGGCTCGTCGAGGATCAGCACCTCGGGATCGTGGATCAGCGCCTGGGCCAGCAGCACCCGGCGCTTGAAGCCCTTGGAGAGGGTGTCGATCGTCTGGTGGAGGACGCCGCCCAGCCCGGTCAGCTCGACCACCCGGTCGCGGGCGGCGCGGGCCGCCGGCAACCGCCGGGCGTCGGCGACGAACCCCAGGAAGCCGTCGACGGTCATCTCGCCGTAGGCCGGGGCGCTCTCGGGCAGATAGCCGATCCGCCGCCGGGCAGCCAGCGACCCGTCGGCCATGTCGTGCCCCGCCACCCGGACGCTGCCGGCGTCCGGCTCCAGGAAACCCGTGATCATCTTCATCGCCGTGGTCTTGCCGGCGCCGTTGGGGCCCAGGAAGCCCAGGACGTCGCCCCGGCGCACCTCGAAGCTGATCCCGTCCACCGCCCGGATCGGGCCGTAGCTCTTGCTCAGCTCGCGGACCTCGACGAGAACGTCGGCGGCGGGCGCGCCGGCGGGGCGCTCGCCCGGCTCGAGGAGGTTGTTGGCGTCGTCCATCTGGGGATTCCGTTCAAGCCGGCGCCCGCCGCCGGGGCACAGATCCTAACCGCGGGCGCGTCAGAATGACGCCCCGGCGGCCAAGACGTGGCCCGGCGCCGGCGGTCGCCGCCCGCGGCTGGCCGGCGCCGCGCCCAGCCCGAAGCAAGGCGGGTATAAGCAAGCCCGGTACCAGCCGGGCCGCCGGCGCCGATGGCCACCGCCGGCGCTCCGGGGACCCGCCGTCCCCCGACCTCCTACAGTTGCGGCGGCCCCTCCGAACCGTTCTCGAAGACGGCCAGACAGTCGGCGTGGGGGAAGTCGACGCCCGGCACCGGCCGGCGCTCGGCGTCGAAGATGCGCCGCATCATGTAGTTGGCCAGCCGCCAGAAGCCGAAGAAGATGTTGTTGCGCTCCCAGCGGTCCTCGTCGATCCGGACCATGTGGAAGAGCACCAGCCACTCGGGCATCCGCACGCCCCGCACATAGGGCGTGATCGACACGTCCTTCAACCCCTCCTCGAAGTGGAAGCGGAAGCCGAACCGCAGCACCTTCATGATCCAGAACAGGAGCCGGCCCTTCCAGTTGTCCTGGAAGCTCCAGCAGCGCGGCCCGCAGACCAGCATCACCAGCTCTTTTCCATCCCAGTTGCCGGCCTCGAAGCAGATCAAATCGTCGGGCTGCGGGTTGCCGTCCATGTAGAAGACGCCGCGCAGCGACTCCGGCACCGCCTCGTTGCGGCCCATCCACTTGTCGGCGTCTTCGGTCCTCACCTTCCTGACCTGCATCGCCTCACCTCCCGGGCGCACGCCCGCCGTCACCACCCCACCGGCCAGGAGCCGGCAGAGCTGGTGCGGTCACCGCCTGGTCCTCACGGTTGTCTGGAAGTCAAATTATACTCCTTTCAATGCTCTTCTGCCACACCGGAGGAGGTGCGATGGAGCGAAAGAAATTAGTGGTCTATGCCATGACCTTGTTGGCTTTGGGCTACGCGGCGCTCAAGGTGGTGCTCGCCGGCCGCTGGATCTTCGACGGGGCCGAGCTGTGGACCGAGGCCTACCTGCCGCTGGCCGGCGACAGCTACGGCCATCTGCTGGGCGCCAAGTGGATCGGCACCCGCAACCTGGGGCACGGGCTGGCGATCTTCGCAGGTTTGGTGATGCGCCGGCCCGCCTGGCTCACCGCGCTGCTGGGAATGGGCGTGCTGATCGAGCTGCTCGACGGCTTCTGGCTCGCCTACGGCAAGTTCGCCGTCGGGTTCTCCGGACCTCACACCGATTTCTACATGTTCGGCGCCTTCGCGCTGGTGGTCGTGCTGATCCCCGCCACGCTGGCCTACGACCGTGCCGCCGCGGAGCGCGGCCGCTGAGGCCGCGACCGGGTGCAGATGACCTGGAAGCGACGCCTCCTGCTGGCACTGCTGGCGCTCCAGGCGCTGGCCCTGCTCGTCCGTTTCGCGATCCCCGGGCTGGTGCTCGGTGGCCGGCTGGTGGCCGGCGGCTCCGAGGTAAGCGCGCTGCTCGACAGCGAGACGCGCTTTCTGTTTGCGCTCGCGGGGGGGGTGGCGGTGGTCCTGATCCAGATGGGCCGGCGGCCCGAGCGCTACGGCGCGCTCTTCGGCCCGCTGATGGCGGCGATCTTCGCCGGCGGGTCCCTGCGGGTGGTGTCGATCGCGCTGTACGGACTGCCGCCGCTCCAGGCGGCGGCCGGCGTGGGGGTCGAGCTGCTGACGCCACCGCTCTGTCTGCTGCTCCAGCGCTCGCTGACGACCGAAGACGGCTGAGCGGGCTGACCGAGGGCGCCGGGCGGCGGCTTCCGCTATGATGGACGCTGCCAGGCAGTCGCCGGCAGCGCGCCGTCCGGCGCCGCGTCGCGCGGCGGAGCCGCCGGGCTCCGGTCCGCCGGCTCTCACGGACTGAAGCACTACACAGCCTCGGGAGAAGCGATGAAGAGAGGGAACGGGAATCCCTGGTGGACGAGCGCCGTCCTCGTGGCCGGACTGGCCGGCCTGCTGGCCGCGCCGGCGAGCGCCGAGTCGTCCGCGCCCCGCCAGCGGGTGCTGCGCAGCTGGCAGGAGAACGTCAAGCAGGACGGCCGCGAGGTGGCCCGCCGGGTCGAGGTGGTCTTCGACTACCGGCGCGGGGTGGCGCTGGAGCGGGTCTACGGCGCCGACCAGGAGCTGCTCTTCGAGCGGCCCACGGCCGCGCCGGCGCCCTCGGACGAAGAGATCGCCGAGGCCGAGGCGATGGTGCGGGCCGACGCCGAGCTGGACGGTCTGGCCCGCGCCAAGGCGCTGTTCCTGAGCGGCGGCTTCGTGCTCTGGGAGGAGGCCGGCCGGCCCTGCGGACCGGGCTCCCGGTGCCTCCAGATCTTCGCCTTCCCCGACCCGCCCGACGCGCCGCTGTTCCGGGCGGTCGTCGACCTGGTGAGGCGCGAGATCGTCTACCGCGACCTCGGACCGCTGGGGGCCGGCCGATGAAGCGCGCGTCCACTCTGCTGACCGGCCTGGTCTTCTCCGCCCTCCTCGCCCCGACGGCGGCCCCCGCCGCCGCGACCCCGACCTGCGATCCGCCCTCCAACCTGCTCCAGTGGCCGGCCGACGATCCGGTCTGGGAGCTGTGCTGGGTGCGCCCCGCCGCTTCCAGCGGCACCCGGGGCTCGGGACTCGAGCTGCGCGACGTCCACTACAACGGCCACCTGGTCCTCAAGCGGGCCCACGCTCCGATGCTCAACGTCGAGTACGAGCCCGGCGGCTGCGGCTGCTTCCGCGACTGGTCACACTCCGAGTACCGGTACCGCACCGACAACGAGCTCGCCGGCGGCTACTTCGAGCCGCCCTTCCCGGCCGAGACGGTCTGCGACCGCTCGACCACCGGCACCCCGGTGGGCGACTGTCCGTGGGGCGGACCGGGCCCGTGTCACGAAGGGGTGTCGGCCGAGCGCCTGGCCGACCGGCTGGTGATGACCACCCAGTTCAACGCCGGCTGGTACCGCTACACGATGCGCTGGATCTTCCACCTCGACGGCCGCATCGAGCCGCGCTTCGGCTTCGGCACCTACAGCCAAACCTGCTCCTCGGCCACCCACCGCCACCACAACTACTGGCGGCTGGACTTCGACATCGACGGCGCCGAGGGCGACTCGGTGAGCGAGAACGGCGGCACGCCGTTCGACGCCGAGGACCTGCGCTTCTCCAACCTCACCACCTTCTGGGAGGTGACCGACGCCACCACCGGCCGCGGCTACCGCCTCAACCCCGGCGCCCAGGACCTGCGCTTGCCCGCCGACGACTTCTCCAAGACCGACCTGATGATCTCGCTCTACCACCCGAACGAGCTGCAGGACGCCGCCAGCAGCTGCGCGGTCGACGTCACCGACATCGTCAACGGCGAGAGCGTGCTCGACACCGACGTCGTCCTCTGGTACCGCGGCGGCGTCCAGGACCGGGTCAACCAGGACATCTTCATCTGCAAGACCGTCGGCCCCACCCTCGCCCCCGTCGGCGACTGGAGCCCGCTGTCCGACGTGATCTTCGAAGACGGCTTCGAATCGGGCGACACCAGCTCCTGGGACGGCGGGCAGCCATAGTGGCCCGCTGACCCGCGCTCCCCGCTCGACCTCGAGATCCGGGTCCGATTACGGCACCGCGCCGGACCAGGCGCCGGTGTCGCCGGACTCGAAGCCGTCGGCGAAGATGGCCGCTTCGACGACGACGGCGGCGCTGGCGGCCTCCATCTCGACCGGCGGCGAGCGGCCGTAGGCGGGGTCCTCCCACAGGGCGTAGAGGTATTCGCCGCGGCTCATGCCCGGCAGGCCGCCGGTGCGCGGGATGCAGTCGTCGGGGAAGCCGCCGGCCACCGCCTCGTCGCGCAGGAACTCGACGTACTCCTTGCTCGCCGTCTGGTAGAGCAGCCGGGCCTCGACCGTCAGCGGCGAGGTGGCGTCCGGAGGCACCGGGACCTGGTAGCCGGTGACGTCGAAGTTGACCAGCACGCCCGAACCGGGGGAGGTCTCCGGGTAGACGTAGTTCACCGGCCGGGTCTCGGCGTCGGCGCCGCCGGTGAAGCCCAGCGGCGGGATCCGGTTGTCGAGCGCGATGCAGTCGTCCAGCACGAAATGGAACAGCCGCCGGCCGCCACCGTCGGTGAACTCGCAGGCCCCGGCATCGGAGTTCCAGACCCCGTTGATCCGCTCGTAGACCTTGAGCTGCGGATCGTCGGCCAGCTCGCCGGTCGCCGGGTCCCAGGCGCCGCTCTCGAAGACCAGGTCGCCGTCGCCGTCGCGGACCTCGAGCCGGAGCCACATCCGCCGTCCCTCGACGTAGCCGGTGGGGAGCTTGTGACCGGTCAGGTTGGTGACCTCGACCTCGACCGGCAGATTGCCGCCGGGGCCCACCTCCGGCGGCGCCGTCAGCGCGATGTTGGCCGAGGCCTCCTGGAGCAGCTCCAGCGCCCAGGCGACGGTGGCGTCGAAGGCGTCGTCGCGCTGCAGGTTGGGGTACTCGCCCTTGAGCACCGCCGGCACCCAGGCGTTGCCGCCCGCGAAGCGATGCACCGACAGGTCGCCCGTGCGGTCGTTCTGACCGAACGAGCAGGCGAAGACCGGACTGCCGGTGGCGTCGGGCATGTGACAGTTCTGACAGGTCGCGAAGTCGGGATCGCCGCCGTCCGAGTAGACGCTCTGCTGCCACTCCTTGAAGGTGCGCTCCACCGGGTAGGGGATGCCGGTGTCGGTGCCGCTCTCGTCGATCAGCGTCTCCAGCGGGTTGGTGACGTTGTGGCAGTTGCCGCACTGATCGCCCGAGACGTGATAGGGCGAGAAGGCCCACTCGTGCGGTGGCGGCACCGGCCCGCCCTCGATCGGGTAGTCGTAGGGCCCGTGCCGGCAGGGCTCGAACGGGAAGTCGCCGTTGGGGCAGACCTCGTCGTCGATCCAGAACCGAGCGTTCTCGAAGTAGACCGGGTCTTCGCCCGGCGGCGGGTCGTCGTTGACCGTCATCCGGTGGCACAGGTGGCAGCTCACCCCCGAGAAGTCGTTGTCGGGCTCGTCCAGGTTGCCGGCGAGGGCGCAGCCGTCGGCGTCCCCCACCGCCGGCGGTGCGGCGTCGGCGCGACCGCCCAGCCAGCCGGTGGGGGCGTGGCACCGCAGGCAGAACTCGCCGATCCCCGGCACGTCCTGGTTGGCGACGTCGAGGGCGGCCCAGAAGATCGGGTCGCGCGCCGCGTTGGCCATCATCGAGCCGGACCAGGTGTCGAGCTGCTCGATGTTCCGCTGCGGGTCGTAGGCGGCGTGACAGCTGGCACAGGCGTCGAACGGCGCCAGCAGCTCGAAGGCGAGCGGCGGCTGGGTGCCAAGCGGGGTGAACGGACCGGCCCCCGCCAGCCAGGCGGCGCCCACCAGCAGCGCCCCGGTGGCCGCGCCGGCGACGGCGCCGGTGAGCCGCTTCATCGGATACCGCCTCGCGGATCCACCGTACCGGCCCACCGGCCTCGCCTCAATGGCAATGTCCACCCGCCCTACTGACCCTGGGTCCAGGCCGAGGTGTCCCCCGACTCGAAGCCGTCGGCGAAGATCGCGGCCGGCGCCGGGGCCAGCAGTTCGGCCGCCAGCTGGCTCCCCTGCCCCGGCTCCTGGGGCACCAGGGTGACCGCGGCGGTGACCGGCGGCGTCGGCACCTCGAAGTAGAAGGCGAACTGCTCGCCCCAGTCGAGGGCCGCGGCGCCGGCCGGCGCCTGCCAGCTCACCGCCTCGGCGGTCACCGTCGCCGGCCAGTCGTTGGCGGGGTCGCCGTCGCCGTCCGAGAAGCCGGCGGCGGTCGCCACCACCCCGGCCGGCAGCGGCACCTGGAGCCGCTGCACCCGGCGATCGTAGTCGTGATTGGCGACGGCGTACTCGTAGCGCCAGCCGGCGGCGCCCAGCGCCAGCGCCCGGACCGCCGCCGTCAGGTGGCCGTCCGGCGTCGACAACCGGTCGTTGGCGCCCCGCGGCCCGGGATCGGCCGGATCGACCCAGGCGTCGATCACCGGCCCCAGAGCGAGCGGGGTGACGAGCGCGAACGTCCAGACGCTGCCGACGAGCTGCGGTGTCACCCGCCGGTAGCCCATGGTGTTGAATACGTCGACGTCGTCGCGGATGACGTACCAGCCCTCGATGTAGTAGTCGGCGCCCGCCGTCGCCAGGTCGGGCTCGGCCACCACCATGCGGTGCTCGAACGGGTCGTGCCCGCCGGCGCCGTGGTCGCGGTCGTCGTCGCAGTCGGGATCGAAGTGCGAGCCGCAGCGCTCCCAGACCCCGGTCGAGGCGGTCACCTCCTCCCGCGGCGCCAGCCACTGGCGGCTCTCGTTGGTGCCCACCCCGTAAGTGTCCTCGCAGGCCACCCACAGGATGTGGCCGCCGGCGCACCCGCAGGCGGTGTTGACGGTGAAGAAGGCGTGCTTGACCTCGGAGCGGCCGATCTGCTCCAGCCGGCCGTCCGCCACCCGGTAGAGCGCCCAGACCAGATAGGGGTGCTGGTCGTTGCCGTAGGGCGGCGCCGGCGGATCGAAGGGCGCGTACCAGGGCACGTCGGCGGTGCCGACGTTGCGCAGGCTCGCCGACGGGGTGACCGCCACCCGCACCCCCGGCTCGCGGGCGCTCTGCTGCAGCTGGCCCAGGTTCAGCAGCTCCACGTCGGCGTCGAAGCCGGGGTCGGTCGGCCAGTTGGGGTTGGAGCACGCCCCGGCGGTGAGGTCGGCGCCGGCCGGCACCTCGACCGCCGCGTGGACCGACATCGAGGCCACCGTCAGCCCCGCCAGCCGGGAGTCGCCGATCCGCACCGCCAGCGCCGGCGCGATCCGTACGTCCATGTTGTTCAGCTCCAGCCGTTTCGCCCCAGGATCCACAAAGGCATGGACGTGGTCGACCCGGAACAGCGTCTCGCCGGCGGCGTCGACCAGCTCGAGCGCGAACGGGTCCGCCGCGGCCGGCCGCAGCTCGAAGCCGTCCAGCACCGCTTCGCCACCCGCCCAGCGCAGCGTCAGCCCCCCGAGATGCCGCAGGTTACCGCCTGTAAAGCCGGCAAAGGCCCCGCCCGGGGCGGCGAAGTACAGCCCCCAGGGCTTCGGGGAAGAAAACGCGAGAAAGCCGGGTCCGGGTGATTCGGCAGTCTGGCGGAGCTCGGTGACCGTCAGTCCCAGGTCCGCCGCGAGCTGGTTGAAGCGCAGCGCGGTCACCGCCTCGGCGGCGGTCCAGGGGGTCCAGGTAGAGGGTGCGGTGGTGCCGGGGATCGTCTCGGGTCGGCCGCTCTCAGCAGTCGCAGCGGGCCGCAGCACCAAGAAAGCCGTGGTGGCCGTCAGCACCGTCAAGGCGAGCACCGAGCGATGGATGGACACCAAGCTGGCCTCGAGATTCCAGGGGAGGCCGGAGGACGGATTCCGGCCGTTCAGGGATGGCGCCAGTCTACCAGGCCGGGTGGCAGTTCTCAGTGGCGCCTTGCACGAAAGGACCCGTCCCAGTCGACCCGTCCGCCTCCACCCTGGGCCAGCTGCTGCCACCGAACCCCCCGTGGCAACCGCCCAAGCCGCCGGCGGGGGGTGGGTCAGCCCCGACGGCCGTGGGAGCCGGCCGGGGCGGGGTGCGACAGGGGCCTGGAGCCAAGCGCTTGCGCCAACCCTCGAAGGTCAATCAACCGTCCCGCGCGAAGGCGGACAGGAGGAGCCGGCCCTCCCCCGTGAAGTTCTCCAGGGCCGGCTCCGGTCCCAGGCGGGCCCCGCCCCGGCCGGCTCTCGCCATCAGCCCTTCACCGGCTGACCCACCCCCCGCCGGCGGCCCCACGGCCAGCGCCTCCACTCCGCCGCCTGCTAGAATCCGCCCCGGAGGGACGAGGACCGACCATGTACGGCGCCAGCGAAGAGATCACCCTGCAGCGCGAGGTCGGGGCCATCCAGATCCCGGACGGCACCCCGGTGACGATCCCCGAGGGGACCCGGGTGTTCCTGACCCAGGAGCTGGGGGGGAGCTTCACCGTGACCACCGACCGGGGCGGCATGTTCCGCATCGACCAGCGGAATGCCGACGCCCTGGGCAAGGAGGTCGTCGCCTCCTCCATCGACCAGAGCGTCGCCGCCGACCCCGAGGCGATGGAGGAGCAGGTCTGGGCGCAGCTCCGCAAGTGCTACGACCCGGAGATCCCGGTCAACGTGGTGGACCTGGGCCTGATCTACGACTGCCGGCTCGTCGAGCGGCCCGAAGGCGGTCACCAGGCGGAGATCAAGATGACGCTGACCGCCCCCGGCTGCGGCATGGGGCCGGTGCTGGCCGAGGACGTGCGGGCGCGGCTCGAAGAGATCCCCGGCGTCGGAAAGGCCCAGGTCGAGGTGGTCTTCGACCCGCCCTGGAACCCCAACATGATGACCGAGGCGGCGCGGCTGCAGCTCGGCTTCATGTAGCCGGGAAGCGGCCCGGCTCGCAGCTCGCCATCAGCTCGTAGATGGCGTCGAAGATCGACTCGCGGTTGGGCTTGGAGAAGTAGTCGCCGTCCGAGCCGTAGGCCGGCCGGTGGGGCTTGGAGGTCACCGTGCGCGGCTCGGCGTCGAGCCAGGCGAAACCGCCCTGGCGCTCGACCACCTGTTGCACCAGGTAGGCGCTGGCGCCGCCGGGGACGTCCTCGTCGACCACCACCAGCTTGCCGGTCTTGCGCAGCGACTCGGCGACCCGGCCGGCGCGGTCGAACGGCTCGAGGGTCTGGGCGTCGATCACCTCGGCGTCGATGCCGGCCGGCGCCAGCAGCTCGGCGGCCTCGAGCACGATCCGGCAGCAGGCGCCGTAGGTCAGCACCGTGAGGTCGGCGCCCTCACGGAGCACCTCCACCACCCCCAGCGGCACGGTCAGCTCGCCGACGTTCTCGGGCAGCGGCTCCTTGACCCGGTAGCCGTTGAGCACCTCGATCACCAGCCCCGGGTCGTCGCTGCGCAGCAGGGTGTTGTAGAAGCCGGCCGCCCGGGTCATGTCGCGCGGCACGCAGACCCGCACCCCGCGCACCAGGTGGAGGATGCCTGCCATCGGCGAGCCGGCGTGCCACATGCCCTCCAGCCGGTGGCCGCGGGTGCGGACGATGACCGGCGCCTTCTGGATGCCGTTCGAGCGCCAGCGCACGGTGGCCAGGTCGTCGGCCAGGATCTGCAGGGCGTAGAGCAGGTAGTCCAGGTACTGGATCTCGGCGATCGGCCGCAGGCCCCGCATCGCCAGCCCGATGGCCTGGCCGATGATGGTGGTCTCGCGGATGCCGGTGTCGGCGACCCGGAGCTCGCCGTATTTCTCCTGCAGGCCGGCGAAGCCCTGGTTGACGTCGCCGAGCCGGCCCAGGTCCTCGCCGAAGGCCACCAGGTTGTTGTAGCGGGCCAGGGCGGCGTCGAAGCAGCGGTTGAGGACCTCGAAGCCGTTGACCACCGGCGGCTCCGCGGCGTAGACCGGCGGCACCGCCGGCACCTCGAGCGCCGAGCGGCGGCCGGCGCCGTAGAGCTCGGCGCCGTAGCGCTCCTCGATCTGGTCGCGCAGGCGCCGCCGCCACTGGTCGAGTTCGCGGCGCGCCGGCAGCTGGCGGTCGGCGACCGACACCAGCACCTCCTGGGCGGTCGCCAGCAGCTCGCGGCGCAGCGGCATCGAGCGCCCCTCCAGCCAGCGCACCCTCTCGGCCATCTCCTCGCCGCGACCGGTGGCCTCGCCGATCCGGCCGAGGATCGCCGCCAGCTGCAGGCGCTCGGCGTCGATCGGCCGCCGGTAGTTCTCCCAGGCCCGGCGCTGCAGCTCGCGGACCAGCTGGCGGTCGTCCTCCTCGATCCGCTCCAGCTCGTCGTCGGTGGCGATCCGCTCGGCCACCATCCACTCCCGCATCCGGGCCACGCAGTCGTGCTCGGCCTCCCAGGCCAGCCGCTCGGCCGACTTGTAGCGCTCCTGGCTGCCGGAGGTCGAGTGGCCCTGCGGCTGGGTCAGCTCGGTGACGTGGACGATGGCCGGCACGTGCTCGCGGCGGACGATCTCGGCGGCCGAGAGGTAGGTCTCGCACAGCGCCGGGTAGTCCCAGCCGCGCACGGTGTAGAGGTCGAAGCCGTCGCGCTCGCCGGGCGCCCGCTGGAAGCCCCGGAGCACCGCGCTGAGGTCGCCCTTGGTGACCTGCAGCCGGGTCGGCACGGAGATCCCGTAGCCGTCGTCCCAGATCGACAGCAGCATCGGCGCCCGCAGCACCCCGGCGGCGTTGATCGACTCCCAGAACATGCCCTCCGCCGAGCTGGCGTCGCCGATGGTGCCGAAGGCGATCTCGTTGCCGTCGTCCGAGAAGCCGCTCAAGTGCTTGAGCTCCTCGAGCTCGCGATAGAGCCGCGAGGCATAGGCCAGACCGACCAGCCGCGGCATCTGCGAGCCGGTCGGCGAGACATCGG
The DNA here is from genome assembly GCA_041567315.1 of Thermoanaerobaculia bacterium. Classification (GTDB taxonomy): domain Bacteria; phylum Acidobacteriota; class Thermoanaerobaculia; order Multivoradales; family JAHEKO01. The sequence goes on from JBFGCA010000031.1 coordinate 23,890, forward strand.
CCGAGGAGTTGTAGGACGCCGTGTGGTCGCGCCAGGCGCCGTCGGGATCGATCAGCGGGGTGGCGAAATGGGCGTTCATCTGGCGGCCGGCCGAGCACGGGTCGTGTCCCGGTTCGGTGTCGGCGTAGAGCTGGGCGAAAAACTCGTCGATGCGCAGCAGCCCGAGCGAGAACTGCAGGGTCTGGTCGCGGTAGTAGCCCGAGCGGAAGTCGCCCTTGCGGAAGGCCCGGGCCAGCGCCACCTGGGCGACCTCCTTGCCGTCCCCGAAGATCCCGAACTTGGCCTTGCCGGTGAGCACCTCGCGCCGCCCCAGCAGGCTGGCCTGGCGGCTCTGATAGGCGATCCGGTAGTCGCGGAGGATGCTCTCCTTGGTGAAGTGGAAGGTCACCCGTTCCTGGGTGCCGGGACCGGTGCTCGAGGTGACCATGGGGGGAACCCGCGCGGCGCCGAGAGCGGCTGCGGAAAAAGTCGCGTCATCGTAGCACCGGCCGGCCCGCCGGCGGGCGGCCCGGGCTGCGGGCAGGGCCACCGACCGCTACTGCTGGAGCCGCAGGTGGGGGCTGCGCGGGGTGGCGCGCAGCAGCGACACGATCCCGTCGATCTGCCGGACCAGGACGGCGGCGGTTTCCGCCTCCCGGGCCTGCTGCAGCATGGCGAGCATGGCCACCGCCTCGGTGCCGATCTGCAGGCTCTGGAAGATGGGGAGCGCCTCGCCGGCCAGCCGGCGGACCTCGGCGAGCCGGCCCTGCTCGGCGTAGAGCGCCGCCAGGTCCATCGACACCAGTGCCACGTCGAAGGTCAGCCCTTCGGCCACGAAGACCTCGCGGATCTCGAGGAAGGCCTTCTCGGCCGCCGCCGGCTCGCCCAGTCCCTTGAGGATCTTGCCCTCCAGCCAGCGCCGCCTGAGCAGCGCGATGCGCCCGGCCAGCTCCCGGTAGAGCGGCTCGAGCTTCCGCTGGCGGGTCAGGGCCTCGTGGTGGCGCCCCAGCTCGGTCAGGCACAGGGCCCGGTTGTGACCCACCAGGAGCACCATCCAGGGGTCCTCCACGAGGTCTTCCCGAGCCGCCAGCTCCGCGAGCATCTCCAGCGCCTGCTCGAAGCGACAGGCCTTCATCAGGCTGCAGGCGCCGGAAGAGATCTCCAGCTGCTCGTGCCGGTGGTCGCCGAGCGAGGCGTACAGCTCGGCCGACAACCGGTGGGCCTCGCAAGCCTGGTGGAAGCGCCGGCGCTCCGCCAACAGGTCGCCGCGAAAGCTCAGCAACAGGGCTCGCACCGGAGCCCCGACGCCGCCGGCGCGCACGTAGGCCTCGGCCCGTCCCAGCGCTTCCTCGGCGCCCCGCAGGTCGGCCTTGATGCGCCGGCTGTTGGCCAGGTGACCCCAGGCGCGGGCCCGCAGCTCCGACAGCCGGTCGACTTCCAGGCGCCGGTCGTCCAGCGACTCGGCGACGGTGACCGCCAGCGCCGCCAGCTCCAGCATCGGCTGGGGCTGGTCGTGGCGCAGGCTCCAGGAGCGCTCCAGCAGCCACTCGCAGAGCTCCGGCGAGCGGTAGCGCGCCAGGTTGCGGACCAGCGTCTCACGCTGCCAGGGCGAGTGCTCCTCGAGCTCCGAGAAAAGCTGCTCCGGCGGCGGGGCGTCGGCGTGAGTTTGCCCGGCGGTGGACCGCCGCCAGGTCCGGAACAGGCCTAACAGCCGCTCGTGGGTCTCGGTGCTGGTGTCCTCGCGCAGCAGCCGCAGGGTGGAGGCGGTGACCTCGAGCTCCTCGACCAGCGCCCGGCAGCCGGCGCACTCCTCGAAGTGCCGCTCGTAGGGTCCGCGGGCGGCCGCCGGGAGCGCCTGCTCGATGTAGTCGGTGGCGCGCTCCCGGAAGTCGGCGCAGTCCACCGGGGAGGCGCTGGCTGGCTCGTAGCTCACGTTTTGAGTCACTATAGCAATCCCCGCCGCCGAGCTACATTACGGACTGCTACACTGCCGCGGCTTCCTACGACCCCCGCGGAGGCGACCGGTGAAGCTGCCCAAGCTGACGATCGGCATCGAGGAGGAGTACCAGCTCATCCACCCGGAGACCCGGGAGCTGACCTCCTACGTCCAGGAGTTCCTGGAGCGCGGCCGGGTCATCCTCGAGGACCAGATCAAGCCCGAGTTCCTGCAGTCGCAGATCGAAGTGGGCAGCAAGATCTGCCACGACATTAAAGAGGCGCGCCGCGAGCTGGGGCGGCTGCGGACCACGGTCTGCGAGGTGGCGCAGGCCAACGGGCTGGTAGTGGCGGCGGCCAGCACCCACCCGTTCTCGAGCTGGAAGACCCAGGCGGTGACCGAGAAGGAGCGCTACTTCAAGCAGCTCGAGCAGATGGCCGACGTCGCCCGCCGGCTGCTGATCTTCGGCATGCACGTCCACATCGGCATCGAGGACCGCGAGCTGATGATCGACGTCATGGACCAGGCGCGCTACTTCCTGCCCCACCTGCTGGCGCTCTCCACCAGCTCGCCCTTCTGGCACGGCCGCGACACCGGGCTCAACTCCTACCGCTCGATCGTGTTCGAGAGCCTGCCGCGGACCGGCCCGCCGCCCGCCTTCCGGACCTGGTCCGAGTACAAGAGCTTCATCGACACGCTGCTCCGCACCGGCTCCATCGAGGACCCCAGCCGCATCTGGTGGGACATCCGCCCGCACCACACCTTCCCGACCCTGGAGTTCCGGGTCTGCGACATCTGCACCCGGCTCGACGAGGCGGTCTGCCTGGCGTCGCTGATCCTGTGCATCGTCGCCAAGCTCATCCAGCTCCGGCTCGCCAACATGTCCTGGCGCCGCTATCGCCATCACCTGATCGCCGAGAACAAGTGGCGGGCGGTTCGCTACGGCACCGCCGGCAACCTGCTCGACTTCGGGGCCCAGCGCGAGGTGCCGACCCGCCGGCTCATCGGCGAGCTGCTCGACCTCGTCCGCGACGTGGCCGAGGAGCTGGAGGTGGTCGAGGAGGTCGAGTACGCCCGCACCATCCTCGACCAGGGCACCAGCGCCGACCGCCAGCGCGCCGTCTTCCGCCAGACCGGCGACCTCAAGGCGGTGGTCGACCACCTGGTGGCCGAGACCCGCGAAGGCTGCAGCGCTAGCGGCTAGCAGCCCGTGGTGAAAGTCGGACGGGTCGGCTGGCGAGCGCGGCGGGGCCGGATGCCAGGCGCCGCGACGCAGGCAATGCCGGGCCATTGTCGAGGAGCGGCAACGCCACGGACGGCTCCGCCCCGCCGCCAGACGGGCGGGCGGACTTCCACCACGGGCTGCTAGGCGGCCAGCACCCGGACGGTGCGGCCCACGGTGTCGAAGATCTCGCGCAGCGCGTCGTAGTCCGGGTGGCGCATGCGGATCCAGGCGTTGGCCATGTAGCCGGCCTCGATCGGCTGGGTCGGCGAGCCCGGGGGCGGCAGGTGGCTGTCGATCACCCACTCGCCGTAGCGGCGGTGGATCTCGTCGACCCCCTCGTAGCCGGTGATGCGGCCGTCGCGGTTGGGGCGCAGGTTGATCATCCCGGCGCAGAAGCGCCGCGACGGCGGCCGCTCGGGCCGGCCGCGGACGATCGCCGTCCCCCACTCCCGGTAGAGGTCGAACTCGTTGGCCGCCGAGTAGAGGTCCCAGGTCCCGACCCCGGGCGGCCGGCAGCCGATCTCCGAGAACTTGAGGCCCTTGGGGCCGAAGAACCACTCCATGTGGGTCGCCGAGGTGCCGATCCCGAGTTTCCCGATCACCTTGCGGCCGAGCTGGCGCAGCTCCTCGTAGCCGGGCGCGTCGAGCCGGTTGGTGGTCACCAGGTAGGGCGAGATCCAGCGGTTGCGCATCGCCTCGAGCACGCCCGGGTAGTAGTGCGAGACGAACTCGCAGACCACCTCGCCGTCGATGGTCAGGGTGTCGTAGAACCCCTCGTGGCCCTCCACGAACTCCTCGACCGCTACCGAGCGCCCGCGGTCGAGGCCCTGGCGGCGGATCGCCACCTCGAGCCCGGCGGCGTCGTCCACCCGCTCGGTGTCGGCGGCGCCGGCGCCGCTGCGCGGCTTGAAGATGATCGGAAAGCCGACCCGGCGGGCAAAGTCGCGCGCCTCCTCGGCCGAGGCCACGGCCGCCGACTGGGCGCTGGGGACGCCGTGGCGGCGCAGGAACTCCTTCATCGACGGTTTGTCGCGGCACAGAAAGGCGGTCTCGACCGAGGTGCCCGCGATGCCGCAGGCCTCGCGCACCCGCGCGGACGGCAGGATGTGCGCCTCGACCGTCGCCTCCATGCGGTCGACCGCCTCGCGCGACTGGATGCGTTGGACGGTGGCTTTCATCGCCTCTTCGTCGCAGACCGAGCCCACCCGCTCGTAGCGGTAAAGCCAGTCGCGGACCCGCGACGGCAGACCGCCCACCGGCGCCTCGCCGACGCCGGTCACCCGGGCGCCGGCGTCGGCCAGCCCGCGCACGAACTGCGGCTGGTTGCTCGGAAAGCTGGGCTCGACGAAGACGACGTGCATAGAAGCCCGCCCCACCTCGCTGATCGACGGGAGGCGGCGATTATAGACTGCCGGCCCATGGGGCGCCCCCACAGGCACGTGGTGCTTCTGGGACCGCAGCGCCTGCGCCCCACGCTCGCCTCGGTGGTCGACGAGCTCGAGCTGGGCGGCAAGATCGCCGCCGTCACCGCCGGCTGGCAGGAGCGCGAGCCCGAAGACGACGAGCTGCGCGACCACCTCGGCGGCCGCACCGTCAACCTCGAGCTCTACGCCCGCGCCGAGGAGGCGTTCGCCCGCGACGCCGAGCTGTTCGCCGCCCACCGCCGCCGCCAGGACGCGCTGCGCGAGGCGCAGGGCCTCTACCGGCTGCGTCTGGGTCACGCCCTGGAGGCGGTGAGGGCGCTGCTCGAGCGCGACGACGACTCGCCGGCGCTCCGCGAGCAGCGCGACGAGGCGCTCGAGGCCCTGCGGCAGCTCGACCGGCGGCACCTCGAGCGCATCGGCCGCATCCACGAGGAGTTCGCGGGCGACTGCCGGCCCGCCGAGCGTCCGGCGGTAGTGCACCATCGGCGCGAGCTGGGCGCGCTGCTCGCCCGCTGCTCGGCGCTGGCGGTGGCGGGCGGCCACGTGGCGGTGCTGCTCAACCGCCTGCGGCTGTTCGGGGTCGCCGAGCTGCTCGATGGCCAGCCGGTCCTCGCCTGGTCGGCGGGCGCGATGGCCCTCGCCGAGCGGGTGGTGCTGTTCCACGACCAGCCGCCGCAGGGGGCCGGCAATGCCGAGGTGCTGGAGCGGGGTCTGGCCTGCTTCCCGGAACTGCTGCCCTTCCCGCACGCCCGCCGGCGCCTACGGCTCGCAGATCCCCGCCGGGTGGCGCTGCTCGGCCGCCGCTTCGCCCCGGCCACCTGCGTGGCCCTCGACGAAGGGGCGCGGCTGGACTGGAACGGCGCCTACTGGACCGCGCCCGACGGGGTTCCGCACCTGCTGCCAGACGGCTCGGTGGTGCGCAGCGCTCTCGACCAACCACCCCCGACCCGTCGCCGGCGGCATCCGCGGCCGGCCGGCGACGCCTGATGCAGCCCGCGGCCCACCCCGCCTTCCGCCGCCTGACGCGCGGCCGTTCTCCCTCTGAGGATGCGGTGGCCGCCTTTCTCGCCGCCCACGAGTTTCCCCTCCAGTCCGGACGCGTCTCGACCTTCGTCTACCACGGTGAGGCCGAAGCGGTGCGGCTGCGCCACTTCATCTACGGGCTCGCCACCTCGCAGCCGTTCAGCCGCCTGCCCGAGACCGACCTCTGGTACCTCAGCCTCGACCTCCCCGAGCGCTCGCGGGTCGAGTACAAGCTCGAGGTGGTGAGCGACGGCCAGCGCCGGCTGATCCGCGACCCGCTCAACCCGAACCTGGCGCACGACCCGTTCGGCGCCAACTCGGTCTGCCACGGGCTGGGCTACGAGACCCCCGACTGGACGCTCGAGGACCCCGAGGCGCGGAGCGGCGAGCTCCAGATCCTGGCCGTCGACAGCCACGCCTTCGGCGAGCGCCGCGAGGTGACCGTCTACGTGCCCCCGCGGCTGCGCGAGAGACGCCGCTACCCGCTGCTGGTGGTCCACGACGGCGGCGACTACCTGCGCTACTCGCGGCTCAAGACGGTGCTCGACAACCTGATCTACCGGCTCGAGATCGCGCCACTGGTGGTGGCGCTTACCACCTCGCCGGCCCGTCTGCGCGAGTACGCCGACGACCCGCGGCACGCCCGCTTCCTCGCCCGCGAGCTGGCCCCGCGGCTGGCCGAGCGGTACCCGCTCGAGGACGCTCCGGCCGGCCGCGGCCTGATGGGCGCCAGCTTCGGGGCGGTGGCGGCCCTGTCCGCCGCCTGGCGCCATCCAGGCACCTTCGGCCGCCTGCTGCTGCAGTCGGGCTCCTTCGCCTTCACCGACATCGGCGAGAGCCGGCGCGGCCCGGTCTTCGAGCCGGTGGTGCGGTTCATGAACCGCTTCCGCCAGAAGCCCGGGCGGCCCGCCGAGCGCGTCTATCTGAGCTGCGGGGTCTACGAATCGCTGATCTACGAGAACCGCTCGCTGCTGCCGCTGCTCCAGGAGACCGGCATGCAGGTGCGCTACGCGGAGGCCCGCGACGGCCACAACTGGGAGAACTGGCGCGACCGCCTGCGCGAAGGCCTGTCGTTCCTCTTCCCCGGGCCGCTGTGGATGGTTTACGAGTAAGATGCGCCTTCGCGCCGCGCGAACGGAGAGATAACTTGGCCGTCGTCACACGTCGCATCGGGCTCTCGCTGGGGGCCGACATCTGCTGGCCGATCGCCTTCGAGGAGATCGTCAAGGGCCTCGACCTGGCGGTGCCGTGGCAGGGCGACACGGTGCGCGTCGAGGTCGAGCGGATCACCATCGAGCCGTTCGACCTGCGCCAGGGGTGCCGCTACGACGTGCTCCTCGACCGGCTGACCCACTGGTACCACACCAGCCGCGAGTGGATAAAGAAGTCGGTGCTGATGGACGGGCTCTACGTCTTCAACAACCCGTGGTCGCTGCAGTCGATGGAGAAGCACACCTCCTACTGCGCGATGATGCACCTCGGGCTGCCGGTGCCCGACACCTGGATCCTGCCGCCCAAGGAGTACGAGCCCACCGCCGACCTGGAGGCGACGCTGGGCCGCTACGCCCGCCACTTCGACCTCGGCGAGGTGGGGCGGCGGCTGGGCTACCCGCTGTTCATGAAGCCCTACGACGGCGGCGCCTGGGTGGGGGTGACCCGCATCGAGAACGAGCAGCAGCTCCGCGCCGCCTACGAGCAGAGCGGCCGCCGGGTGATGCACCTCCAGAAAGCGGTCGAGGGCTGGGACCTGTTCGTCCGCTGCCTGGCGGTGGGGCCGCAGGTCAACGTCATCAAGTACGACCCCGCGGCGCCGCTCCACGAGCGCTACCGGGTGGCCTTCAACGTCGTCGACGCCGAGGAGTGGTCGCTGCTCAACGACATGGCGCTGACCATCAACAGCTTCTTCGGCTGGGACTTCAACTCCTGCGAGGCGCTGCACGCGGACGGCCTCTTCCACCCGATCGACTTCGCCAACGCCTGCCCCGACTCGCAGGTCACCTCGCTCCACTACCACTTCCCGTGGCTGGTCAAGGCCAAGCTCCGCTGGGCGCTGTTCTGCGCCGTCACCCGGCGGCCGATGCGCCCCAACCTCGACTGGGCGCCCTACTACGAGATCGCCGCCCGCGACCTCCCCTACCGCGAGCGTCTGGCGGCCTACGGCGCCCTCGCCCGGCGCCACTTCGACGCCGACGCCTTCGGCGAGTTCTGCGACCGGCATCTGGCGCATCTGGACGACGTGGCGCTCGAGTTCTTCGGCAGCGACCTGGCCCGCGACGCGGTGCGCCAGAAGGTCGAGGCGCTCTTCCCCGCCCACGAGGTCGAGCAGTTCACCGCCCACTTCTGGGGCCTGATCCAGTTCTGGCGCAAGACCGAGCGCGACCGCCTGGCCGCCGCCACCGCGGAGACCGGGTGAAGGACGGCTCGAGCTGGTACTCGCCGCGCGTCGAGCGCGACGTGCGGCTGGTCCGCTGGGGCGTCTTCGGCACCCCGCTCCTGCTCTTCCCCACCGCCGGCGGCGACGCCGAGGAGTGCGAGCGCTTCCTGATGATCCGCGCCCTCCACCCGCTCCTCGAGGCCGGCCGCCTCAAGATCTACTCGCTCGACAGCGTGGCCGGCGCCGCCTGGCTGTCGGGCGACCACTCGCCGGCCTATTGTTCGTGGCTCCAGAACCGCTTCGACGCCTGCCTCTACCACGAGATCGTCCCCGCCATCCGCACCGACTGCCGCTCCCCCGAGATCGGCATCCTCGTCGCTGGCGCCTCGATCGGCGCCTTCAACGCCGTCGCCGCCCTCTGCCGCCACCCGGACGTCTTCACCACCGCCATCGGCATGAGCGGCACCTACGACCTCGAGCGCTGGCTCCAGGGCCAGTGGAACGAGGACTTCTACTTCTGTTCCCCCCTCCACTTCCTCCCCGGCCTCGGCGACGGCCCCCACCTCGACCAGCTCCGCCAGCGCTTCATCCTCCTCCCGACCGGCGAAGGCAAGTGGGAAGACCCCGGCCAGTCCTGGAAGATGGCCCAGGTCCTCGGCGCCAAAGGCATCCCCAACCGCGTCGACCCCTGGGGCCCCGACTACGACCACGACTGGCCCACCTGGCGCACCATGCTCCCCAAATACCTCGACGAGCTGACCTGAACGCCAGGCGCTTTGTGCGCACGGCGCCACGCCGCGCGTCTTGAGCGCCCACCCTCACCTGTAACGCTGAGGCGGCGCAAAGAGGCCGAACAGCAGGCCAACGTCTGCCCAGAGCTCAGCCCCGAGCCTCCTCTCCGCTCTACTCTCCCACCAGGGTGAGGATCTTCCCGAGGACCTCGGCCATGACCTGCTCAGGAGCCACGGCGAACCGTTTCGCCTTTCGGGCGCGCCAGTCGAGGCTCTTGACCTGGTCCGCCAGCACCACGCCACTGACTCCTGACTTGGAAGGGAAGAGGACCTCGAAGGGATAGCCCTTCACTTGGGAGGTCACCGGACACAGGAGCGCCAGACCGACTTTCCCGTTGTAGGCCTTCGGAGAGATCACCAAAGCGGGCCTATGAACGGCTTGCTCACGTCCAGCCTGCGGGTCGAACTGTAGCCAGACGACATCGCCACGCTCCGGTACGTACCGGCGCGGCACTACCAGCTCTCCCGCCCCTGCGGTTCGCCGGTCGGGACTTCGGCGTGGAGATTGCCTCTGTTGACTTTGGCAAGCAGCTCTCGGAGCTCGTACTTCGGACGCCGCACCGGCCGGATCACGAGCTGCCCTTTGGTGACGGAGAGATCGACGGTCGAGCCTTCCTCGACCGCTGCCTCCTCCGCAAAAGCCTTTGGAATCCTCAGACCCAGGCTGTTGCCCCACTTCTGCACCTTGGTCAACATCGTGTCGCCCTCTCGGTAGACACAATGAATATACTCACCAACCCTCCGTTGTCAAGGCCACGACTCGCTCGCTAGCGGCCTTCAGGGGACCTCCTTCGAGAGGAACTCTGGATCAACCGCCCGCCAGCCGCCGGTAGAGGTCGACGTACCGCTCCGTTTGGCGCTCCCAGGAGAAGTCGCGGGACATGCCGTTGGCGATGAGGCGGCGCCAGTGGTCGGGGTTGTTGTAGGTCTCGAGGGCGCGGGCGATAGCCCAGGCTAGACCGTCGGGGGTGTAGTGGTCGAAGAGGAAGTCGGTGCCGCGGCCGGTGGTCGGGTCCCAGGGGTCGACGGCGTCGGCGAGGCCGCCGGTCTTGCGGACGACCGGGACCGTGCCGTAGCGCTGGCTGTACATCTGGTTGAGGCCGCAGGGCTCGTAGAGGGAGGGCATCAGGAAGAGGTCGCAGCCGGCTTCGATGCGGTGGGCCAGGGGGTTGTGGAAGCCGCGGTAGAAGCAGGCCTTGCCGGGGAACTCGCGCTGCAGGGCGGCGAAGAACTCCTCGTAGCGGGGCTCGCCGCTGCCCAGGGCCACCAGGCGGACGTCGCGGTGGCGGAGCAGCGGCGGCAGCACCTCGTAGTAGAGGTCGATGCCCTTCTGGCCGGTGAGCCGCGAGACGATGCCCAGGGCCGGGACGCCGGGCGCGTAGCGGAGCGAGAGGTCCTGGAGGAGCGCGCGCTTGTTCTGCTCCTTGCCGTCGAGGTCGTCGGCCGTGTAGTGGAACGGCAGGTGGGGGTCGATGGCCGGGTCCCACTCCTCGTAGTCGACGCCGTTGAGGATGCCTACCAGGTGGTCGTGGCGGCGGCGCAGGAGGTCGTCGAGGCCCATGCCGTACTGCTCGGTCTGGATCTCGTGGGCGTGGGTGGGGCTGACGGTGGTCAGCACGTCGGCGTAGAGGATGCCGGTCTTGAGGAAGTTGAGGCGGTCGGCGCTGAGGTCGTCCTGGAACAGCAGGGAGGCGTGGGCGGCGAAGTCGAGGTCGTCGACGACGCCGGCGCCGAAGACACCCTGATAGCCGACGTTGTGGAGGGTGAGGACGGTGCGGCTGCGGGCGAAGAGCTTGTCCCAGGCGTAGTGGGTCTTGAGGTCGAGCGGCATCAGGGCGGTGTGCCAGTCGTTGCAGTGCACCACGTCGGGCGCCCAGCCCATCCGCTGACAGCACTCGAGCGCCGCCCGGCCGAGCATGGCGAAGCGCAGGTGCTCGTCGCCGTCGTCGGCGTAGAGCCCGCGGCGGTGGTAGAGCTCGGGGCAGTGGACGAGGTAGACCTGCAGCTCGGTCCGCGGCAGGGTGGTACAGAAGGCCGAGAACTCGAAGGTGCGGCGCCCCAGCCGGATCCCCAGGTGGCGGATGAAGTCGACCGGGCCGATGTCGTGGGGGCCGGTGTCGATCGACGAGTAGAACGGGAAGAAGAGCCGCACGTCCTGGCCGGCTTTCCACAGATAGCGCGCCAGGGCACCGGTGACGTCGCCGAGGCCGCCGGTCTTGGCGAACGGGGAGACCTCGGCCGAGGCGAGGCAGATGCGGAGCGGCGGCATCTCCGACGCAGCTTATCCCGCTCCCTGGCAGCCCGAGACAGGTAGACTCGGCCGCTCATGCCGAACGTGATCTTCGTCGCGCCGTTCTACGCCGAGGCCACGCTGCGCTTCGCGGCGGGGTGCGCGGCCGAGGCCGGCGGGCGGATGGGGCTGATCAGCCAGGAGCCGCTGGAGGCGCTGCCGGGCGAGCTGCGCCGGCAGGTGGCGCAGCACTGGCGGGTGGGCGACGCGCTACAGGTGGATCAGCTCGCCACGGCGGTGTCCGAGGTCGCGCAGCGGCTCGGCAAGCCCGACCGGCTGCTGGGGGTGCTGGAGCAGCTCCAGGAGCCGCTGGCCGAGGTGCGGCAGCGGCTGGGCATCCCCGGGCTGGGGCCCGAGGCGGCGCGCAACTTCCGGGACAAGGCGCGGATGAAGACCGTGCTGCGGCGAGCGGGGGTGCCGTGCGCGCGGCACCGGCTGGCCGAGTCGAGCGACGACGCCCTCGCGTTCGCGGCCGAGACCGGCTTCCCGCTGGTGGTCAAGCCACCGGCCGGGGCCGGGGCGCGCTCGACCTTCCGGGTGGACGGCGAGCCGGCGCTGCGCGAGGCCTTGGCTTTCAGCCGGCCGGCACCGGGCCGGCCGATGCTGCTCGAGGAGTTCGTCACCGGCGAGGAGCACTCCTTCGACGTGGTGACGGTCGACGGGCGGCCGGTCTGGCACTCGCTGTCGCGCTATCTGCCGTCGCCGCTCGAGGTGCTGCGCGAGCCCTGGATCCAGTGGAGCATCGTGCTCCCCCGCCGCATCGACGAGCCGCTCTACGACCCGGTGCGGAGCACCGCCTACCGCACCCTCGAGGCGCTGGGGGCGGAGACCGGGCTCCATCACATGGAGTGGTTCCGCCGGCCCGACGGCTCGATCGCGGTCTCCGAGATCGCGGCGCGGCCTCCTGGCGCCCAGCTCACGTCGCTGATCTCCTGGGCGCACGACTTCGACCTCTACCGCGCCTGGGCGCGGCTGATGGTCCACGGCCGGTTCGACCCGCCGGCGCGCCGCTTCGCGGCCGGCGCCGTCTTCCTGCGCGGCCAGGGCGGCGGCCGGGTCAAGGCGATCCACGGTCTCGACGCAGCGCAGCGCGAGCTCGGCGAGCTGGTGGTCGAGGCGCGACTGCCGCGGCCCCGCCAGCCGGCCTCGGGGACCTACGAGGGCGAGGGCTACGTGCTCCTCCGCCATCCCGAGACCGCGGTCGTCCTGCGCGCCCTCGAGCGGCTGCTGTCGCTGGTGCGGGTGGAGATGGCCGAGCGATGAACGTCCTGTTCTTTTCGCCCGGCTTCCCGGTCGAGATGCCTTACTTCGTGCGCGGCCTCGCCGAGGTCGGGGTGCGGGTGATCGGGCTCGGCGACCAGCCCGAGGGGGCGGTGCCCGAGCTGGCCCGCCGTCACCTCTCGGCCTACGTCCGCGCCGAGTCGCTATGGGACGAGGGACGGCTGATCGCCGCCGCCCGCCAGGCGGCCGAGCGCTGGGGCGTCGACCGGGTGGAGTGCCTGTGGGAGCCGGGGATGCTGCACGCCGCCGCGGTCCGCGAGGCGCTGGGGCTGCCCGGGATGACGGTCGCCGAGACCGTGCCCTTCCGCGACAAGAGCAAGATGAAGCAGGCGCTCGACGCCGCCGGCATCCGCACCCCGCGCCACGTCCGCGCCGCCACCGCCGACGCCTGCCGCGAGGCCGCCGAGCGGCTGGGCTTCCCGCTGATCGTCAAGCCGATCGCCGGCGCCGGCTCGGCCGACACCTACCGGCTGGAGTCGGCGGCCGACCTGGAAAAGGTGCTCCCCCGGCTGCGCCACGTCGCCGAGGTGAGCGTCGAGGAGTTCATCGACGGCGAGGAGTTCACCTTCGACACCATCTGCCACGGCGGCCAGATCGGCTACTTCAACGTCTCCTGGTACCGGCCGCGGCCATTGATCGCCCGGAGTTTCGAGTGGGTCAGCCCGCAGACCGTGGCGCTGCGCGACGTCGACGACCCGCGCCTCGCGCCCGGGCGCGAGATGGGCCGCGCGGTGCTCCGCGCCCTCGGCTTCCGCTCCGGCTTCACCCACATGGAGTGGTTTCTCACCGCCGGCGGCGAGGCGGTCTTCGGCGAGATCGCCGCCCGCCCGCCGGGCGCCCGCTCGGTCGAGCTGATGAACTACGCCTGCGACCTCGACGTCTACCGCGGCTGGGCGGAGGCGGTCTGCCACCGGCGCTTCACCCAGCCGATCGAGCGCCGCTACAACGTGGCGGTGATCTTCAAGCGCGCCCAGGGCAGCGGCCGCATCCGCCGGATCGAAGGCCTGGAGCGCTTCCTGGCCCGTTTCGGCGAGCACGTCAACGTCGTCGACCTGCTGCCCCCCGGCACCCCGCGCCGCGACTGGCTCCAGACCCTGCTCTCGGACGGCTGCTGCATCCTCCGCCACTCCGACCTGGCGCGCACGCTGGAGATGGCCGACCGCTTCGGCACCGACGTCCAGCTCTACGCGGTGCCCTGAGCGCGCCGCCCCGGCCGGCCGCCAACCTCAAGCGGCCTTGCTCAGGATCTCGCGCAGGATGGCGATGTTGTTGCGGTGGCCGGTGAGCCGGGCGGTCACCTTGCCGCGGATCGGGTAGCCCAGCAGATAGAGGTCGCCCACCACGTCCAGGATCTTGTGGCGCACGAACTCGTCGGTGAAGCGCAGCTCGGTGTTGATGACGTCATCCTCGCCGACCAGGATGCAGTTGTCGAGCCGGCCGCCGACGCCCAAGCCCAGCTCGGCCATCATCTTGAGATCGCGCACGAACCCGAAGGTGCGGGCGGGGGCGATCTCCTCGCGGTAGCGCTGCGGGTCGGTGAGCTCGAACTCGTAGGACTGCTCGCCCACCGGCGGCGGGTAGCGCAGCAGATAGGAGACCGCGAAACCGTCCCAGGGCTCCAGTACCAGCTCCTTGCCGCCCTCGCCGCCCACCCGGTAGCGCCGGTCGATGACCAGCTCGCGCCGCGGCGCCGGCTGGTCCTCGATCCCCACCTCTTCGAGGGTGTTGCAGAACTCGCGCGCCGAGCCGTCGAGCACCGGGATCTCGCCGTGCACCTTGATCAGCAGGTTGGTCACCCCGTAGGCGTGGAGCGCCGACAGCAGGTGCTCGACGGTGCGGATGCGCACTCCGTCGCTGCCCAGGGTGGTGGCGTAGTCGGTCTCCTCGACCTCTTCGACGTGGGCCGGGATGTGGGTGTTTGTCGGCAGGCTCACGAAGTGGACGCCGCTGTCGACCGGCAGCGGCTGGATAGCCATCCCGGTCCGCGAGCCCGAGTGGAGCCCCAGGCCGTAGACCACGGTGCTGCGGCGGATGGTGCGCTGCGGGCGGTCCGAGGGCTTGACCAGCCCGATGGCGCGGGCGGGCGCGAACTGGTGCTCGGGCTCGCGGCGCGGCCGCGTCCGGCCGAGCGGCGCCAGCAGCCGGCCGTCGGCGCTCACCGAGCGCCGGTAGTCGAGCGCCCCGGAGACCAGCTCGACCACCTGCTCGTAGGACAGCGGCTTCTCGACGTAGTCGTAGGCGCCCATCTTGATCGCCTTGACCGCGGTCGAGGTGGTGCCGTGGCCCGACATCATCACCACCGCCGCCGCCGGGTCCTGGTCGCGGAGCGCCTGCAGGGTCTCGAGCCCGTCCCGGTCGGGGAGCCAGATGTCCAGGAAGACCAGGTCGGGCCGGCGGGCGCGGTACAGCTCCAGGGCCTCTTCGCCGCTGCCGGTGCAGACGGTGTCGTATCCCTCGTCGGCCAGTACCCCCGACAGCGCGGTGAGGATCCCCGGCTCGTCGTCGACGATCAGCACCAGGCTCCGGTCGGTGGTCCGTTTGGCCATCCCACTCTCCGCCGCCAGACTACCCCACCGCGGCAGGGCTTCGGATAGCATCGGGCGCGCTCAACCGTCACCGACTCCGGAGGACCCCATGGCCAAGGTCGTGCTGCCCCCCACGCTTCTCGGACGCATCGACGGCTCCCCGCCGCTGGCGGTCGACGGCGCCACCGTGGGCGAGGTGCTCGACGGCCTCCAGCGCCGCTACCCCGGGCTCCGCGGCTGGATCCTCGACGAGCAGGGCCGGGTGCGCGAGCACGTCAACCTGTTCGTCAACTCGGTGCGGGCGCCGCTCGAAGAGCCGGTCGGCGCCGACGACGAGCTGTTCGTGATCCAGGCCATCTCGGGCGGCACCGGCGACGCCGAGCTGCTGGTCGGCACCCGCAAGGGCCTGTTCGTGCTGCGCGGCGCCCGCGGCCGGCCGCTCGAGGTGGCGGCCCGCGCCTTCACCGGCCAGACCGTCGACTACGCCTGCCACGACCCCCGCAGCGGGCGCTATCTGGCCGCCGTCACCCACGGCCAGTTCGGTCCGCACCTCTACTACGCCGACGACCCCACCGGCGAGTGGACCGAGGCCGACGGCCCGGCCTTCCCGGCCGACACCGAGGCCGCGGTCAAGAGCATCTGGGTGGTCGAGCCCGGCGAGGGCGACGGCGTGCTGTGGGCCGGAGTGGCCCCGGCGGCGCTGTTCAGGAGCGAGGACGGCGGCGCCAGCTGGACCCTCGTCCGGGCGCTGTGGGACCACCCCACCCGGCCCGAGTGGGAGGGCGGCATGGGCGGCCTCTGCCTGCACTCGATCTGTCCCTGGCCGGGAGAGCCCGACCGGCTGGCGGTCGGTATCTCGGCCGCCGGCGTCTGGCTCACCGAGGACGGCGGCGCCAGCTGGCAACGCGGCGTCGACGGCCTGGTGGCCAACTACCAGCCCGAGGGCGCCAACCGCGGCGAGCAGACCCTCAGCCACTGCATCCACAAGATGTGCCGCTCCCCGATCCGGCCCGAGCGCCTGTTCCTGCAGTACCACGGCGGCGTCTACCGCTCGGACGACGGCGGCGCCTCCTGGAACGACATCGCCGCCGGCGGCCTGCCCAGCAACTTCGGCTTCCCGCTGGTGGTCGATCCCAACGACCCCGACCGCGCCTTCGTGCTCCCCCTGGTCGCCGACGTCGACCGGGTGACCCCGGCCGGCCGGGTGCGGGTCTACGAGACCCGCGACGCCGGCGCCGGCTGGCGCCCGCTGACCAACGGCCTGCCGCAGGACGACGCCTACCTGACCGTGCTCCGCCAGGCCTTCTGCCACGACGGCGGCGACCCGCTCGGTCTCTACTTCGGCAGCGAGTCCGGCGAAGTCTTCGGCTCCGTCGACGGCGGCGCCACCTGGCACCAGTCCGCCGACCGCCTGCCCCCGGTCACCTCGGTCCGGGCCGGCGCTCCGTAATCCTCGCCGGGCTTTACGCCTCGCTCAGCGGGTTGACCCAGCGCAGGCCCGGAAAGCGCGCGAAGTCGGTGTCGGTGCTGTACAGCACATAGCCCCGCTGTCTGGCCAGCGTCGCGAGATGAGCGTTTGTCGTTAGGTTGCCCGCGGTTCCCAGGCGCGCCAAGGACTCGCGCAGCTCCGCGAAATGTCGATCCGACGGGTGGGGAATGTGGACGTGGGGCAGGTTCAGCCAGCTTTCGATGCGGGCCATGACCTCGTCCACGGGCAACGGGCGAAGCAGGATCTTGCGGTGCGTCGCGACCCGGACAAAGCCCAGCAGCGTGACCCAGGCCAGGCCGACCCCCTCCGTCCCCGCCAGGCATCGATCCCACCACTGCCTCGCCCGCGGGTGGACCGGCGAGTCCGAGTTGTGGGCGTGAACCAGTACGTTGATGTCGGGCAGGATCACTCGGCTTGCCGGGCCAGGGCCGCGGCCATCTCTTCGGCCTCGAGTTCGTCGGCCAACTGGTTCAGCTTGTCGAGGTCGATGCCGGGCCGGAACCCGAAGGAATGCGGAATGGTTCTGGGGACCTCCCCGGCCGGTGGCTCCATCCCCGGCCCCAATCCTGCCCTGACGGCCCGATTGACCATCTCCTTGAAGGAGATGCCGAGCTGACGGGCCCGGGTCTTCAGCAGCGCGGCGAGATCATCCTCGAGAGTGAGCGTGGTTCTCATGGAGGCATCATAGATGCTCCACTTCTTGATGTCCAAACATCGTACGGCCGACCAGAACAGGGGCGATCGTGCTGCCGCTGTGTTGAAATGCCGGCTCTATGGCTGCGCCGTCTGTGGAGCTGCTGTGGCCACGGCCCAAGAAGGCGCGAGTCGGGGGCGATTGGCTGGAGCTGGCGCGCGCGCCGCGAATCGCCCCTGAGTCGGCCAATCCCGCGCTGCGGCCGCCCGCGGAGCGGCTGGCGGAGGCGCTGGCCGCGACCGGTCGGCAGCCGCGGATCGAGCCGGGTACCGGTGGGGCGGTCGTCTCGCTTGCTCTGCGACCTGAGGCCGGGCTGCGGGCGCAGGGCTACCGGCTGTCGATCGGGCAGGCGGGCGTCGAGCTCCAGGGGGCCGACGAAGCGGGGCTCGGGCACGGCGTCTCCACGCTCGTCCAGTGGTTGCGGCTTCACGCCCTGCGTGACGAGCCCGGGGCCCCAGTGCGGCGGCTGGCCGGCGTCGAGGTCGAGGACTGGCCGGACTTCGCGGTGCGCGGGGTGCTGCTGGACGTCAGCCGGGACAAGGTGCCGACGATGGCGACGCTGCGACGGCTCGTGGACCTGCTGGCCGACTGGAAGTACAACCAGCTCCAGCTCTACACCGAGCACACCTTCGCCTATCGGGGGCACGAGCGGGTGTGGAGGGACGCCAGCCCGATCACGGCGGCCGAGGCCACGGAGCTGGACGGCTGGTGCGCACGGCGCGGGATCGAGCTGGTGCCCAACCAGAACAGCTTCGGGCACCTCCACCGCTGGCTGCGGCACGAGCCCTACCGGCGGCTGGCCGAGTGCCCGGAGGGGGTCGAGCATCCCTTCGGGGAGGAGCGCGAGCCGTTCAGCCTCTGCCCCGTGGACCCGGGGAGCCTCGAGCTGCTGGCCGACCTCTACGACCAGCTCCTGCCGCAGTTCGCGAGCCGGCTCGCCAACGTCGGCCTCGACGAGACCTTCGACCTGGGTCGTGGCCGCTCGGCGGCGGCCTGCGCCGAGCGTGGCCGCGGCCGCGTCTACCTCGAGTTCCTGCAGGCCATCCACCGGCTGCTCGCCGCCCGCGGCCACCGGATGCAGTTCTGGGCCGATGGGCTCCTCGAGCACCCGGAGCTGATCGCCGAGGTCCCCGGCGACGCCATCCCCCTGGTCTGGGGCTACGAGGCCGGCCACCCGTTCGCCGAGCAGTCCGCGCCGCTCGCCGCCGCCGGCCTCGAGCTCTACCTCTGCCCCGGCACCAGCTCCTGGAACAGCCTCGCCGGGCGCACGGCCAACGCCCTCCTCGACCTCTCTCAGGCCGCGATCGAAGGCCGCGAGGTCGGGGCCACCGGCTACCTGGTGACCGACTGGGGCGACAACGGCCACCTCCAGCCCTTACCCGTCAGCTACCCGGGTCTCCTGGCTGGCGCCGGCTTCGCCTGGAACGCCGAGAGCGCCGCCGACGCCCTGGCCCTACCACTCGCCGATCTCCTCGACCACCACGCCTGGCCGGCCCCCGGCCTCGGCGCCGCCGCGCTCGCCCTCGGCAACGCCTACCTGGCGACCGGCGCCGAGCTGCGCAACGGCACGGTGCTCTTCCGCCTGCTGCTCGACGCCGCCCAGACGCTCGAACACGCCCGCTTCAGCGACCTCACCCCGGACGGTCTCCACCGCGCCCTCGCGGTCATCGACCAGACCACCGAGACCCTCGCCAGCCCGCGACCGCCCGATCGCGATGGCGCCTCCGAGGGCGCCCTCGCCGCCCGCGAGTACCGCTGGGTCGCCGCGCTGCTCGCCCTCGCCTGTCGGCTCGGCCTCGCCCGCCTCGAGGCCGGCCGTGACCAATCCCTCTCGGCCCTGCCCCGCCGCACCCGCCGCGCCGTCCGCCGCGCCCTGCTACCGCTCATCGAAGAGCACCGCACCGTCTGGCTGGCCCGCAACCGCCCCGGCGGCCGCCGCGACTCGGTGGCGCGGCTGCACCGTCTCGCGACTCTGCTGCGCTAGGAGAATTCGGGGTAGGGCTCGTTCCAGGACCCCGACCACAGCGGCTCAGTCGCACTGCTCGCGGGCACCACGGGGATTCCAGGTAGCGCCTGGCACAGTCGGGCCACGCCGGGGCGCGGGACCGAGTCGGTCGATCGAAGCTGACCGTCCGATGGCCGAGGACCACGAGCTAGTGTCCCGTGCGGTAAGTTCCTTTACATTCGAGCGGCGCTGCATCCCGCTGGGCGGCGTTGCTCCTCGGTCACGTATAGCCCGATACGCTCAATCGTCGCGCCTTGCCCAGCGGGCGCTTCGCCGCTCTCGGTGTGA
>JBFGCA010000032.1:0-43048 GCA_041567315.1 Thermoanaerobaculia bacterium
CGGCCCCGCCGCGCTCGCCAGCCGACCCGACCGACTTCCACCACGGGCTGCTAGCCCCGGCGTGCGACGGGGGGCGGCCTAGCCCTCCGGCTTCTCTCCAGGCAGCGGCACCTCGCCGCCGCCGAGGGCGGCCCACAGTCGCCGCAGGTCGTCGGGGGGCGGCGCCTCGAAGCTCACGCGCTCGCCGCGCGCCGGGTGCGCGAAGGCCAGCCGCCAGGCGTGGAGGGCGGGCCGACCGAAGCCGCGGAGCGCCGGGCGCACCGCCGCCGGCAGTCCGCGCCAGCGGGCCTCGCCGTAGGTCGGGTCGCCGACCAGCGGGTGGCCCCGCGCCTTCAGGTGGACCCGGATCTGGTGGGTCCGGCCGGTACCCAGGCCGACCTCGAGGGCCGAGATGCCGGCGGTCTCGCCCAGCACCCGGTAGTCGGTCCGCGCCGGCCGGCCCCGGGTTCGGACCGTCATCTCCTTGCGCCGCTGCGGGTGGCGGCCGATCGGCTCCTCTATTCGGCCGCGCGGCGGCTCGGGCCGGCCGTAGACCAGCGCCAGATAGGTCTTCTCGACCCGCCGGCCCGCGAAGTCGGCCCCCAGCGCCCGGTAGGCCGCCGCCGTGCGGGCGACCACCATCACGCCGGTGGTGTCCTTGTCGAGCCGATGGACGATTCCCGGCCGCCCCGGACCACCCACCCCGGCGGTCTCCGGGTAGCGGGCCAGGATGCGGTGGGCCAGGGTGCCGGTCGCGCGGCCGGCGCCCGGATGGACCGCGATCCCGGCCGGCTTGTCGAGGACCGCGACCGCGGCGTCCTCGTAGAGGACCCGCAGCTCGCCGGCCTCGGGGGCGAGGCGCTCCTCGAACGGCTCCTCGGGCGGCTCCCACTCGAGACGCTCGCCGCCCGCCAGCCGGTGGGAAGGCTTGGACGGCCGGCCGTCGAGGGTCACCCGCCCGGCGCGGATCCACTGCTGGACGCGGTTGCGGGGCTCGCCGGTGTGGCCGGCCAGGAAAACGTCCAGCCGCTCGCCGTCCGCCGCCGCCGGCACGGCGGCCAGAGCCCGGCGGCTCACCCCGCGTCGGGCGCCGAGCCGAGGGACGCTCCGGGTGCGGCCTCAGTGGACCCCTGGGCGGCCCGGGGTCGCCGCCGCCGCCCCGCGAAGACGTCCAGCGCCATCAGCCCCAGACCGACGGTGATGGCGCTGTCGGCGACGTTGAAGGTGTGCCAGTGATAGGTGCCGAAGTAGGCGTCGACGAAATCGGTCACCGCGCCGCTGGCCACCCGGTCGATCAGGTTGCCGACCGCCCCCCCGAGGATCAGCCCGAAGGCCGCCAGCAGCCGCCGGTCGGTGGCCGGGGTGTGCCGGAAGTAGTAGGCCACCACCCCGAGGGCGGCCAGCCCCAGCAGGGTCAGCAGCCCGGTCATCAGCGGATTGCCGTTGGCGGGCAGCATGCCGAAGGCCACGCCGGTGTTGGTCACGTAGGTGAGGTTGAGAAAGCCCGGGATCACCCGCAGCGGCGGCCGCCCGGCGAGGTGGGTTTCGACCAGCCACTTGCTCCACTGGTCGGCCACCACGACCGCCAGCGCCAGCACCAGGTAGTTGACCTTGCCTTTCATCGGGGGAACAGCCGCGCCGCCTCCGCCGCCAGCGGACCGAGCGCGGCCGGATCGTGGAAGACGCGGATGCCGGCGGCCCCGCGCGCTCCCGCCGCCGCGACCTCCGGCAGGCGAGCGATTGTAACCCCTCCCAGCGCCACGACCGGCAACCCCACGGCCGCGGCACGCTGCAGGCCCGCGATTCCCGGAGGGGGCCCGTAAGCGGCCTTGCTGGGGGTGGCGAAGACCGGCCCGAAGGTCACGTAGTCGGCGCCCTCGTCTCGCGCCCGCTCGACCTCGGCGGGGCGGTGGGTGGAGCGGCCGATCAGCAACTCGTCGCCGAAACGCCGCCGTAGCGCCGCCACCGGCACCTCGGCCGCCGGCAGGTGGACCCCGTCGGCGCCGGCGGCCAGGGCCACGTCGGCGCGGCCGTTGACCAGCACGCGAGTGCTCGCCGGCAGCGCGGACCGGGCGCGGGCCGTCAGCTCCAGCAGGGCGCGGTCGTCGAGGTCCTTTTCGCGGATCTGGACGGCGTCGACCCCGGCCGCGGCCAGGGCGGCGAACCAGTCCTCGAAAGACAGGTCACCCAGGCCATTCCGGTCGCTGATCGCCAGCAGGCGGGGGCAGCGGGAGGTCACGGCCGCCCGCTCAGACGCGCCGCCGCCGGCCGGCGAGCATCAGCTCGAGGTCGTGGGCGCCCCAGATCAGGTGGACCAGACCGAAGCCGCTCAGGCCGGCGCGGAGCCAGGGCTGGAGACACAGATCCCGCAGCCCGGCCACGGGCAGCTCCATCACCATGCGCTCCCAGCCGGCGCTCCAGGGGGCGAGCAGCAGGAGGGTGCCGGCTTCGATGCAGTACAGGATGAAGAAGAGGCGGGCGGCGACGCGGAGGCGCATGGGGCGCCATGATCCCACGGGTGGTCGGGGAGAGGGTGGTTGTCGGGTTGTGGTGGCAGCGGGTCAGCTTGAGGGAAGAGTGGCGAGGAGCCGGCCGGGGCGGGGCCCGCCTGGGCACGCAACGGGCCTGAAGAACTTCACGGGGGAGGCCCGTTGCTCCTGTCCGCCGAGCGCTGGGCGGTACTCGAGCTTCGTGGCCCTGCGCAGGCGCTCGGCTCCAGGTCCCTGTCGCACCCCGCCCCGGCCAGCTTCACGGTCCGGGGAGCTGACCCGCTGCTTGCGCGGTCCGTGGCAGCCGGCGGGGGCTGCGGGATCTCAGTGGGGCTTGCGGGTCGAGCCGCTGCCGCCGCGGCTGCTGCCGCCGCGGGAGGAGCCGTAGCTTTTGGAGCCGCCGCTGGAGCGGCCGCTCGAGCGGGCCGAGGAGCCGGAGCGGGAGCCGCTGCTGCCGGAGCTGCCGCGGGCCGAGCTGGAGCGGCCGGAGGAGCCGGAGGAGCGGGCCGAGGAGCTCTTGCCCGAGTCGCGGCTGGAGGAGCCGCGGGTGGACGAGCCACGGCTCGAGGAGCTGCGGCCGGAGTCCCGCGCCGAGGAGCCGCTCGACTTGCCCGACGAGCCCGGGTCGCGGGCCGAGGATCCGCGGTCGGACGAGTCACGGCCGGAGTCGCGGGTGGAGGAGCCGCGGTCCGAGGAGTCGCGGCCCGAGGACCCCCGATCGGCCTCACGGCCCGAGTCACGCGACGAGCCGCTCGAAGAGCCGGAGTCGCGGCCGGACGAGCCCGAGTCGCGCGAGGGTGGCGAGGACTCCTCGCGGCTGCGCAGGCGGAAGGAGCGGACCTTGTCGAGGACGCGGCGGCCGATGGAGAGGCTGCCGCCGTCGCCGTCGCCGGAGCGCCGCCAGGCGCTGCCGCCGTCGTCGTCGCTCGGCCGTCCGAAGCCGCGAGAGCCGTCGTCGCCGCCGGGCCGGCGCCAGGCGTCCGTGCCCTTGTCGTCGCCACCGGGCCGGCCCGAGGCTCGGCCGCCGTCGTCGGCGGCCGGCCGGCGCCAGCTGTCGGACCCCTTGTCGTCGCCGCCGGTCTCATTGCCACCCGGGCGCCGCGAGGCGTCGCCACCCCTGCCTTCGCTGCCAGGCGCGGGGCGGTCGGTCGTGGGCGGTGCCACGGCCGGCGGGCGGACGCCCTCGCCGCTGCGGCCGTCCCGCCACGCTTCTTTGCCGTCGCCGCCCGAGGTGCGCGGCGGCAGGGCGGTGCGGCCGGGGGCGTCGCTCGCCGGCGGATTCGAGCCGGGGGAGCGCCACCAGCCGGTGGCGGGCTTGTCGTCGCCACCCGGGCGGTCGCCGCGGGTGTCGCCGGAGGGGCCTCCGGAGGAGCCGCCGGGCTGACCCAGCCGGCCGGGCCCGGCGCCGGGCTCGCCCTTGCCCTCGAGGCCCGGGCGGTCGCCGGACGGGGGACGGCCGCCGAGGGTCGGGCGGTCCGACGCGGTCGGTCGATCGGTGGTCGGCCGCTGCCAGCCGCTGAGCTTGCCGGGCTCGCGCCCTTCGGACCCGCTGCCCGATCGGCCGTCGGCAACGCCGGAGCCGCGGCGGCCGAGCTTGGACTCGTCCGGCGGCATCACGGCCCGGCGGGTGGTCTCGGAGAGGTCGCGCCGCTTGGCCACGAAATCGGTCACGTCGGGCATCTCGCCGGCCCTGGCGAGGCCGCCGCGCTGCGAGTCGCCCTTGTAGGAGGCCTGGAGCGCCGCCATCGCCTCCTGCGGCTTGCGCCAGGTCTTCGGGGTCAGCGCCCGGGTGTCGCCGGTGAGGATGCCTCGCGGCACCTCGCGCAGCTCGCCGCTCCGGGTCAGGTCGGCGCCGGTCCGCAGGTAGGCGCGGCTGCCGCGGTGGCCGAAGCGGTCGGCGCGGCAGAAGGTCCAGTCGGCGAAGTAGTGGCCGTGGCCGCCGGCCCAGCCGTAGATCCCCCAGCGGTGGCCGAAGCCCCAGCCGCCGTAGTAGCCGGCGTAGAACGAGTGGTAGTAGCCGATCGGCACCCAGGCCACGTAGGTCGGACCCCAGTACCAGAAGACCCTGGCGGGAGCGAAGACCGGCCCCGGGTACCAGACCCAGCCGAAGCCAGACGCCCAGTCCCAGGCGCCGTAGTGGTAGGGCACCCAGCCCCAGGGCTCGTAGGAGACCCAGGTGAGCCCGGCCGGGGTGTAGGTCCACCAGCCGTCGTGGTAGGGCCGCCAGCCGGCGCCCACCCAGGGCCGCCAGGCCCGGCGATTCTCGACGTAGATCCACTCGCCGTGGTCGTCGAGGCTGGAGGCCGCGTAGGCCAGCTCGGGCTCGACGTAGGGGGCCTCGCCGGCCGCCGCGAACAGCTCTTCGCCCCAGCGTTCGAGGCCGTCGAGCGGCGGCGCCGCCTCCAGGGCCACCCGCGGCCGATCGACGCCGTCGACCACCACCCGCTCGCCCGAGCGGACCAGGGCCGACCCCTGCCGGGTGGCGACCTCGGCGTAGCCCTCGCGGACCACCACCTCGGTCCAGCTACCGTCGGTCGAGACCCGGAGCACGCCCGACCGCGGCAAATAGACGGTGGCGTTGACAGTGTCGATCCGCAGCGCCTCCCAGGGCTCGGCCTCGGGCGGCACCACCAGCTGCAGCTCGCCGTCGATCAGGGTGAGCCGGGTCTGCGGCGCCGTTTCGCCGGTCGCCAGCTCCTCGAAGAGCAGCTCGGCGCCGCCGCCGAGCCGCAGATAGCCGCCATCGGGAAGCAGCGCCTCGACCCGCGCCAGCCGCGAGACGGTCAGCCGGTCGCCGGCCAGCAGCGGATAGTTGGCCTCGAGCTCGATCTCGGTGTCGCTGGCGGACTGCCAGAGGGCGGCGTAGCCGTCCACCGTGCGGAAGTAGCCGAAGGTGTCCTCGGACGCGGCGGGTGCCGCCAGCAGCAGGCCGGCCAGACCGGCCGCCAGGAGGATCGGGTGACGTGTCGTGGGGCGGGTCATTTCGCTTGCCTCCTCCGGGAGCTTGCCTCCCGACCGCATCTTGGAGCAAGAGCCGGGCCAGGGGCCCTGTTTGGCTATAATTTCCGCTGCGCCGGCGGCATTCGTACCCCTCGGGGGGCGTCGGTGTCCCCCCGGTGACACGCCCGGCGCCACACCTCCGGAGAGCATCCTTGGCCCTGAAATCCTGGTTCCGTGGGCGGTCGGCCAAGACCGGTAAGCAGGGCCTCACCGCCGACGACCTCATCAACCTCCGGCGCTACGAGGAGGCCGAGGCGCTGCTCGAGGCGCGGCTGCGCGAGAACAGCACCGACCTCCACACCCGGCTCAAGCTGGCCGACCTGCACTTCCGGACCGGCCAGCGCCCCAAGGCGGTCGAGGAGTACCTGGCGATCGCCGACGGCTACGCGGTCGACGGCTTCTACGACAAGGCCCTGGCGCTGCTCGCGAAGGTCGCCCGCCTGGTCCCCAGCAGCGAGAAGGTGACCCAGAAGATCGACCGTCTACGCCGCGCCAAGCGGCTCGAACAGCGCCGTTCCCACGTCATCGGCGGGCTGCTGCGTGGTCCCGGCAGTGAGCAGACCACCTCGGTCCTCGAGGTGCAGCGCCTCTGGGAGCACCTCAGCGGCTGCCACCTGGTCGAGCGGCTCGATCAGGATCAGCTCGGCCGCCTGTTCCGCGCCTTCGACATGGTCCACGTCGAGCCCGACGTCGAGCTGGTCCGCCAGGGCGACTCGCTGGAGGCCATCCTGATGGTCGCCGAGGGCCGGCTGGCCGCGGTGGTGGAGCTGCCCAACGGCACCAGTACGGTGATGCGCGAGCTCGAGCCCGGCGACCTGGTGGGCGACCGGGCGCTGCTCGAGCACAAGCCGTGGCCCGCCAGCGTGCGGGCCACCCAGCGCAGCGTGGTCTTGCAACTGACCCGCTCCGCCCTCGAAAATGCCCTCCAGGGAAACCCCGACCCGCGGGGACTCCTCGAGGCGCTGCGCGCCCAGCGGCTGGACGGCGAGATCGCCGGCGCGGCCACGGCGGCGGCGCAGAGCTGAAGAGCCCAGCATGGCCATCCTCCCCATCCGCCTCTTTCCCGACCCGGTGCTGCGGGTCGAGTGCCCGCCGGTCGAGGCGTTCGACGGCGAGCTGGCCCAGCTGGCCGCCGACATGATCGAGACCATGCACGCGGCGCCGGGGATCGGCCTTGCCGCCCCCCAGGTCGGGGTCGAGCAGCGCCTGGCCGTGGTGGACCTTTCGGTGGGGGAGGACGAGGCGGCGCTCCACGTGCTGGTCAACCCCGAGGTGGTCGCCGAGAGCGGCAGCGAGCAGGACTTCGAGGGGTGTCTTTCGATCCCCGGGGTCTCGGAGAAGGTGGGCCGCCCGCAGAAGATCGCCGTCGAGGCCCGCGACCTCGAGGGCCGGCCGTTCCGGCTCGAGGCCGAGGAGCTGCTGGCGCGGGCCATCTGCCACGAGATCGACCATCTGAACGGCGTCCTGTTCATCGACCGGCTGCGCGGGCTGCGCCGCGAGCGGGCGCGGCGGCAGCTGCGGCGCGAAGCGCGCAAGCGCGAGGAGCAGCCGGCGGAGGCGGGGGTTTCGCTGTGAGGCCCCGCCGCCGACCGGCCCTCCGCGCCGGGACCCACGGACTGCTGGCCACCGGTCTGCCGACGGCGGCCGTGCTGTCGGCCCTGGCCGCCCTCGTCCTCTTCGGCTGCGGCGGAGGGGGCGGAGGCCCCACCTCGCCGCCACCGCCACCCCCGCCGCCGCCCCCGGCCTCGGGGGTCACCTTCACCGCCGACGGCACCGCGCCCGCGAACTCGGTCGCCCTCCAGGCCGGGCCGCGCGACGCCCCGGACTTCGTGCTCGAGGTCCGCGTCCGTGACGTCGTCGACCTCTACGGCGTGAGCTTCGACCTCGCCTACCCGGCCGACCTGCTGCGGTTCCTGTCGGCCCGTGTCACCGAGGGCGACTTCCTGCCGGCCGGCGGCGCCGACACCGAGCTGCTGGTCGCCAACCGGCCGCAGGGCAACCTGGTGATCGGCTACACGCGGATCGGCGACACCCCGGGGGCGGAAGGCTCGGGCCTGCTGCTGACCCTGGAGTTCTCGGCCAGCGCTGACGGCAACGGGCGCTTCACCATCGACCAGAACACCGCCTTCGACTCGGCCGGCGAGCCGCAGGGCGACGTCACCTGGGTATCGGGGTCGGTCCAGGTCAACGCCCCGTAGCGCGCCCCGATCGGGCGCGCTGTGAGACGCCGCGGCGCACTCGCCAACCGCCGCCCCGCCGACGATGCCGCCGACCCCCGTCTTCTACAACACCCTCGGGCGCCGCCTCCAGCCGCTCGAGCCGCGCGCGCCCGGCCGGGTGGGGCTCTACACCTGCGGCCCGACGGTCTACGACCACGTCCACATCGGCAACCTGCGCTCGTTCCTGTTCGAGGACCTGCTGCGCCGCGCCCTGCGTTTCCTGGGTTTCGAAGTCACCCAGGTCATGAACCTCACCGACGTCGACGACAAGACCATCGACGGCGCCCGCCGCGCCGGCGTCGGCCTCGAGGACTACACCGCGCCCTTCATCGAGTCGTTCTTCGAGGCCCTCGACACCCTCCACGTCGAGCGCGCCGAGCACTACCCGCGGGCCACCGGGCACATCCCCGAGATGCTCGCCCTGGTCGAGCGGCTGGTGGAGAAGGGCTACGGCTACGTGCGCGACGGCTCGGTCTACTTCAGCATCGCCAAGGACGACGACTACGGCCGCCTCTCGGGCATCGACCTCGAAGAAGTTCGCCAGGGCGAGCGGGTCGCCGCCGACGAATACGGCAAGGAAGACGCCCGCGATTTCGTCCTCTGGAAGGGGGCCAAGCCGGACGAGCCCTCGTGGGACTCGCCCTGGGGCCCCGGCCGGCCCGGCTGGCACATCGAGTGCTCGGCGATGAGCATGAAATACCTCGGCGAAGGCTTCGACATCCACAGCGGCGGGGTGGACAACATCTTCCCCCACCACGAGAACGAGATCGCCCAGAGCGAGTCGGCCACCGGCAAGCCCTTCGTCGACCTCTGGCTCCACGCCGAGCACCTCATCGTCGACGGCCAGAAGATGGCCAAGTCGCTCGGCAACCAGTACACCCTCGCCCAGCTCCTCGAGCGCGGCGTCGAGCCGCGGGCGATCCGCTACCTGATGCTGTCGGTCCACTACCGCAAGAAGCTCAACTTCACCTTCGACGGCCTCGCCGACGCGGCGGCCGCCCTGCGCCGGATCGACGAGATGCGCTTCCGCCTCGCCCACGCCAAGGAGCGCGACGGCGCCGACTCGCCCATCCCCGCGGCCGCCGACGAGCTCCAGACCGCCTTCGCCGCCGCCCTCGCCGACGACCTCAACGCCTCCGAGGCGCTGGGCGCCGTCTTCGTCTTCGTCCGCCGGGTCAACGTCGCCATCGAAGAGCGCCGCCTCGCGCCCGGCGACCGCGACCGCGTCCTCGCCGCCCTCGCCCACGTCGACCAGGTCCTCGGCGTCCTCGACCCCGCCGCCTGGGCCGCCGCCGGGCCCGCGGCGGAGGAGGGCGCCGTCCCCGACGCCGAAGTCGACCGCCTGGTCGCCGAGCGCCAGCGCGCCCGCGAAGACCGCGACTTCCAGCGCGCCGACGAGCTCCGCGACCGGCTCGCCGCCGCCGGCATCGTCGTCGAAGACACCCCGACAGGTCCGCGCTGGAAGCGGCAGTGAGCCGGAGGGGCCGGTGAGCGCCCCCCGGGCCTTCCGCGACGCCACCCATGCCCGCGCCCGCGGCCAGGCCGCCGAAGACGCCGCCGCCGCCTGGCTCCAGACCGCCGGCTACCACATCCTCGAGCGCAACCACGCCACCAAAGCCGGCGAGATCGACCTCATCGCCGCCGACGCCGACACCCTCTGCTTCCTCGAGATCAAGGCCCGCGCGACCCCCACGTGCGGCCCCGCCGTCGCCGCCGTCACCCCCCGCAAACAGCGCCGCCTGGCCCGCGCCGCCGCCCTCTACCTCGCCGCCCACCCCTGGCCCGGCCCCTGCCGCTTCGACGTCCTCGGCCTCGACCCCGGCGAGCTCGGCTGGGAGTACACCCTCCTCAAAGACGCCTTCCAGCTCGCCTGAGCGTCCGTCCCGGCCCTCCTCCAGCCCGCCGCGCCACAAAACCGGCGCAGCCTCGCGGCGCCCTTGACAGCCCCGCTGCCCCTCTCTATCCTGTCCTTCCTGAGCGGGAATAGCTCAGTGGTAGAGCACAACCTTGCCAAGGTTGGGGTCGCGGGTTCAAGTCCCGTTTCCCGCTCCAGAACCCCCGGTTCTTTCCAGCCCGGCCGGCCCACCCCGGCCCCTCGACGCGGCCGCCCCCCTGGCGGCCCTCAACGCCTCCGGCCCCCAGCGGCCACAGGCGCCCAGGGCGACGTAGCCAAGTGGTAAGGCAAGGGTCTGCAAAACCCTCATACGCGGGTTCGATTCCCGCCGTCGCCTCCAGCATGAATCTCTTGATCTGGAGTGGCTTACAGCTTTAGCGGGCAGCTCCGGGGCAGGACCTCGGTCGTCAGGGGCTCTGCTTTCTGCCCACGTAGATGCCGTAGCCGAAGTAGTCGAGGAGGGTTCGGGGGACCGACAGCGCTTCCCGGATGAAGCGGCGGAAGGTCGGGCTTGTGGCGTAGAAGTAGGCCACCCGGTGAGCCGACCGGAGGAGATCCAGAAGGTCTTCCTTCCGGTTGCTGAGTCTCTCGGCGTGGTGGACCTGGGCGACGATCTCGCGCAGTCCTGCGGTGGCCAGGAGACGTTTCCATCCCTCGGCGCTCGGGATGTCTCCGGGGATCCCGAAGGTGCGGGACAGATACTCGGCGAGCTCGGTTGGCGGCGGGCTTCGAATCCACGTCGCCTCGTTGAGCCCGACGCCCCCTCCGAGCCGCGTCACCCGGAGGTATTCCCGTAGCGCCGCCGTTTTGTCCTCCAAGAGTCCGGTGATGAACTCGCCGAGGACCACGTCGAAGCGGCCGTCCTCGAAGGGGAGCTCGAGCGCGCTGGCGACGCGGAAACTCACTCGCTCCGCAACGCCTTCTCGCGCTGCCCGCTCGCTCGCGCGCTCGACCATTCGCTCGATCAGGTCCACTCCGACCACGCGGCAACCGTGGCGCCGCGCCAGGTAGCACGCGGTCTTGCCACTGGCGCAGCCGACGTCGAGAACGCGGGTCTCACGGTCGATTCGGCACAGCTCGGCGAGCTCCCGGGTCGCCTCGAGGCCGCCGAGATGGAAGTGCTTCCTGAAGCCGACGTCGGCCACCAACCGGTAGATGCTCTCCGGCGACAGCGGCCCAGAAGGGCTCATGGTGATGGACCCGGGCCGGCTGATTCGCCGAGAACGGCCTGAGGTTCGTCCGCGAGGAATCGGAGGATCCGGGCGTCGGTCCTCTCGGCCTGCTCCATGTGGAAGAGATGACCGCCATCCGCGACGAGCTCGGTCTCGACGTCGGGCATGAGCCGGGCCGCTCGCTCCAGCGCGGCGCGCGGGTCGTAGATGAACTCCCGGTCGCCCACCATGACCAGCGTGCGGACCTTGACCGCCTTGAGGTCCTCGTCGCCGAAGACCTGCGGGAAGAGAGCATCGTCCTGGTAGCGGAAGACCTTGAGGCCGGCCGCCAGCAGTTTCACGAGCCGTTCATCTGGTCTGTAACGTCGGCCGAAGATCGCTCTCATGGTGGGACGCGCGGTCCAGGGGGGCAGGTTGGGGCCGAAACGAAGGGTGAGGATCACCCCGAGCCGGAACGGCACAAACGACGCGGCCGGTGCCAGCAGCACAAGTCGGCCGCAGCGATCGGGGGCGCGCACGGCGAGGTTGAGCGCCATCCAGCCGCCCTGGGAGGAGCCGATCAGGGAGGCGCGGCCGATCTCCAGCTCGTCGAGGAGACCGGTCAGCCAGGAGACGAAGTGCTCGGGGCTCAGGATCGGCCGGGTCTGGGTGCCCATGCCGGGGGCGCCGACGAAGTCCACCGCGTGGATCCGGTGGCGGCGGGCGAGCCGGGCCGCATTCGGGAGCCACTGGATGGCCCCGATGTTGAAGGCCGCGTGCAGCAGGAGCACAGGTGGCGCCTGCGGCGGCCCGCTGATTACGACATGAGTCGGCCCAAAGGGGGTCGGCACCTCCAGGGACTCATACGGCACGGGCCAGAGCGACATCGCCTCCTCGTAGGCGGCGACGTACTCGGCCCGTCCCGCGGAGCTTTTCCACCTCGCCAATCGGACTCTCACCACGTGCCCTTCGCGTCCGTCCTATCGAGGAACGCGACATCTAGGTCGGGCCTCTGCAAGGAGTCACCCCAGGGCACCGCCTTGCGAGGTGTCTGACACCTCTCCCGGCGGGCATCGCGGCAGTCCGGCGCGTTGCCAGAACGCCGGGCTGGTCACCTGCCGCCTGAGGCGGACGTCGGGCCTCGCGAGCGGGAAGTCGGACGACGATCCCTGCCCGGGAACGGCCGGAAACGCGGCGTCCATCGTGACGGGGGATGGTGACCTTCTCGCCCTCGGGAGCTTCGAAGGGGTCGAGATCCTCACGCCCCGACAGTTCCTGGAGCTTCAGGTCTCTCCTTGAGATCAGGGGTCGAGCCTGTCGGCTGGGCCCCCCGGTGCTCGTAGCCGCTCCGCTAAGGTCGCAGTTGCGATGGCGACTCTTGCCACGGCGGTGGTGGTGGCGCTCGCGGTCACCGGCATAGGCATCGTCCTCTTCCTGCGCTGGGGGGCGCGCTGGGGGGCCACCGACGTGGAGGTCTCGGAGCCCATGGCCGGGGACGCCTGGCTCGAGGGAGGCCCGCGGGCGCGCGTGCGGATGACGCGCGCCGTCACGGTCGACGCGCCCCACGAGGTCGTCTGGGCCTGGCTGGCCCAGCTCGGCCGCGGGGCCGGCTGGTACAGCATCGACCGCCTGGACAACGGGGGCAGGAGGTCCGCCCGGCACCTCGTGTCGTGGATCCCGCCGCCAAGGCTCGGCGACGCCACGACCATCGGCTACCTGAGGCACCTCGAGCCGGGGCGGGTGCTGGCCTGGTGGCTCCCGGGCGACCGGCTCCTGGGAGCGACCACGCGCTCGGTGATGACCTACCGGGTCACGCCGCTGGGGGATCGGTCTCGCGTCGTCGCCCGGTTCTCGTGGGACGCCGGGGGTCTGACGGGGTGGGCCGCCCTGCGGTTCTTCCAGTTGGTCGACACGATCATGGTGCTCCGCCAGCTACTCACCCTGAAGCGGCGGGCCGAGGGTTACGGTGACCGATCAAAGAATCCCGCGGATCCGGAGACCGGCGCCCGCGATCAGTACCAGCTCTACGAGGTGATCTACGCCGCGGGCCAGAAGGCGGGCACGGTGGGGAAGGAGAAGGCCGCGAAGTGGCGTCAGGCCGCGATCGACGACGGCCGCGGATAGACTCTCGCACATGACCTCCTACGCCTATGGCGGCACCGCGGCGCTGGTGGCGCTTCACGAGACGCATCTGCGGGAGTTTCTTCGGGCCTGGCGCCGGGCGGACCGCGAGCGCCTGCCGCTACCGGACTCGTCCAGCCCGAACTACGCCTCGCGAGAGGCTCTGCTGGCCCACGTCCTGGGCTGCGCGGCGCGGTATCTGACCTGGATCTGCGCGCAGCTCGAGCTACCCGTGCCCGAGGTGGAGGAGTATCCCGATGCGGAAGGGCTCCCCGGGCGGGCCGACGAGTATCTCGAGGGCGTCCTCGAAGCTTGGAGGGGGAGCCTGCGGTCGCTGACCGAGGAGCAGGCCTACGAGCCGGCGTATCCCTCTCGCTGGGGGCCGCCGTACTGCATCGACGCGATGATGGAGCACGCCGTCATGCACCCGATCCGCCATACGCACCAGCTGCGGACGCTCCTCGGCTCCGCGGACAGCGGCACCTGAGGCCTCGCCCGAGCCGGACCGGCCGCCTATTCGGTGGGCTCTTCCGCCGGCTCCGCGGCCTCTTCCTTCGGGGGCAGGTCGGAGTTGAAGATGTCCCGACGCAGCACCCACCTGCCGTCTTCGAGGCCCCAGATCTCGACGAAGTGTCCCTCGTCCGCGACGTCGCCGGCCGCCGTGGTGAGAACGAAGCTGCCGATCTGGTAGCCCTGCTCGCCGGAAACCTCCGTCTCTTCGACCACGATCGCGGCACTCATCCCCGCATCGATCATCCCGCCGAAGGCTTCCGCGACCTCCTCGCGGCCCGAGATCGGCGGGCTGCCGGGCGGATAGAGAATCGCCTCCGAGGCGTAGACCGCGGCCAGGCCCTCGCGGTCACCGGCATTGAAGGTCGCCACCCAGGTCTGGTTGCCCGCCCGGACCGCGGCGCGGTCGGCCTCGGGATCACGTGGCGGGACGGATGGGGCAGGGGCGCAGGACAGAGCGACAGTCGAGAGCACGAGCAGTCCGAGAACCCTTCTCATGATGATCCTCCCTCGATGGGTCGGGTGAATCGACATTGTAATCGTGGCGGCGAGCTCGATCCATGGAGGAGGAGCGCCCGGCCTCGGGCCCGGAAGTGGCACGAGGCCGCGATCCGGGCGTAGACTCGAAGCGGGTGCAGGGTGACCAAGCAAAGCCTGCCGACCGTCAGCACGCGCCTCACCGTCGCCGACCGGCTGGGCGCGCTCAGGTCGGCCCGGCGGATCGAGCTGCCGCCCTTCGGGCTTGGTTGACGGCCGGTACCGCCGACGACGGGCAGGGCGGAGGCTATGGGTAGTGGCCTTCCGGCGGCGATGACCTGCCGTCTGCGAGGAACCGGAGAATCCGCGCGTCGACCCACTCGGCCTGCTCCATGTGGAAGAGATGACCGCCGCCGGCCACGAGCTGGGTCTCGACGTCGGGGATGAGCCGGGCCGCTCGCTCGAGCGCCGCGCGGGGGTCGTAGATGACCTCCCGGTCGCCGGCCATGACGAGTGTGGTGGCTCTCACCGCTTTCAGCTCTTCGTCACTCAAGACCTGCGGATAGAGAGCTCGGTCCTGGAAGCGGAAGTGCTTGAGGCTGGTCGCCAGCAGCTTGACCAGCCGCTCATCGAGCTCGTAGCGTCGGCCGAAGACGGCCTTCATCGAAGGACCCGCCGTCCAGGAGGGCATGAAGGGGCCCAGACGAAGCGACACGATCACGCCCAGCCTGAGCGGCCGCAACGACGCGGCGGGCGCGAGCAGCACGAGACGGTCGCATCGATCCGGCGCCTGCACCGCGAGGTTGAGCGCCATCCAGCCGCCCTGGGAAGAGCCGATCAGGGAGGCGCGGCCGATCTCCAGCCCGTCGAGGAGACCGGCCAGCCAGGAGGCGCAGTCCTCCGGGCTCACGATCGGCAGGGTCTGGGTGCCCTTGCCGGGTGCGCCGACGAAGTCCACCGCATGGATCCGGTGGCGCTCGGCGAGCCGGGCCGCGTTGGGGAACCACTGGATGGCCCCGAGGTTGAACGCCGCGTGCAGCAAGATCAGAGGCGGCCCGTCTTGCGGCCCGCTGACCAGGACATGGGTCGGCCCAAAGGGGGTCGGCACCTTCACCGAGTCATACGGCACGGGCCACAGCGACAGCGCCTCTTCGTAGGCGGCGGCGTACTCGGCCCTTCCCGCTGCGCTCTTCCACCTCGCCAATCGGAGTGTCATCGGTACTCTCCCTTCCGTTCTGTTACGGAAAGCGACATCGAGCCCGAGCGGCCGCAAGACGTTAGCGCAGGACCACCGCCTTCCGAGGTGCCCCTTGTGCGACGTGCCTGGCACCGCTACCGGCACACCGCTACTGGGGGGCGAGGCTCGCGACCTGACGGTCAAAGGATCGTCGGGGCCGGGGTGGGGCGCGCCTGGCAGGGTGGTAGGGTGAGCGCCAGGGACAGAGGATCAGGCGCCTTTGAGGTTCCCTCCGGAAACAGGGGGAGGCAGATCATGCGAGATTCTCGGTCCATCCCTTCCACCGGCTTCGCCCCGCAGGCGGCGGCTGCTTGGATCACGGCGGCCGTTCTCCTTGCCGGCCCCGCTCTGCGGGCTGAGAGGGTTGCGCCGTTGGCTCGTGTCGACGGGCAGGTCACCGACCTCCACAAGGATGGCGGGGCCGACTCGGTCGAGCAGGGCTTGCCGCTCGTCCGTGTCGCTCAAAGCGCTTCCCTGGCGGAGGCCTGCGTCTTCGAGTTTGACCTCTCGTTCCTTCCGCCGGGCGCCACGATCGGCAGCGCCGGTCTGGTGATCCAGCTGGACGATCCCGATGCCGTCCAGGGTGGAGATTTCGAGCAGCACCTGGTGTTCGGCTACGCCGCCGACGGAGTCATCGACGCGGCGGACTACGGGGCCGGACAACGGCTCCAACGGTTCGATCCCGCCGACCTCGTTCCAAGCGATGACAACCCGGAGCCACAGATCAGCATCCCAGCGGATTTCATCCAGGGACTGCTCGACAACGGTGGCGCTATGGCGGGGTTCGTCGTCCGCGAGGAGATCGACGCGGAGTGGATGGGCCATCGAGCCGTCACCTATGCTGCCCTGGGAGACCAGCGCCACCGCAGTCCCAGGCTGCAGGTGGTGTACGAAGGGGGTACACGCGAGCCGGGGCCGGCCTTGTTCCGTCGGCCTTCCTACTCGACCAACGAGCTGGGGGCGCGGAATCTCTTCAATCTCGCGGTCGTCGACAAACACCTCTACCAGGAAGACACCGTCTGCGGCCCGCCCCCTCCCACCAATCCGGCAAATCCGGAGAATCTCGCCAGCATTCAGCTGCTGGGAGTCCCCGTGATGGCCGGCGAGGACCCGAATGTCGATGTCGATGGGCTGTCCTACGACCACGCGGTACGGCTGGAGAATCTCATGGCTTTCTTCAGCGTCGACGGCCGCAGCGCAGGCCTGGCGGATACGGACGTGAGCCGGGAGCGGGCCGGCGGGGTAGGCGAAATCGTCGCCGACATCTTCTGGTCCGAACCGGCCCCCGATCCGAACAACGGGACGAATCGGCAGGTGTGGGACGGCAACGGGAACCAGGCGGTGCCGGACGTCGGCCCCTCGCCCAGCCTCGGACAGTTGGAAAGAGACGAGAGCGCCGAGACCGACGCTCTCGACATGCGCGAGGCGCCGACGACGGCGAGGGGATCGTTCATCTACTGGACCGTCAGTCGGGGCACCGTTCCCCGCAACGCCGCGGTCTTCGGTGGGCTATCAGGCGCCCACATCTTTGTCAGCGTGGCAGAAGACCATTACTCCGCCGGAGACCCGCTGCACGTCTTCGCGACACCCGGGCAAATGGCGTTGAGCGGCGACAACGATATCGATGCCCTGGTGGTCGTGGACGACGGACAGATCGACCCGGCGACTGGCATGCCGGTGTTCGATCCGAACATCGACGAGGTGTACCTATCGCTCGATCGCGATTCGGAGATGTTCCGCTGGACAGACTTCTCGGCGGCGGACATCCTCCGGGTCGGGGCGGGTCAGCCCCTGCATCGATTCGCCGCGCCTGCCGCGCTGGGGCTGGCCGAAGGCGACAACATCGACGCGCTCGATCTAGTGAACCGGGACGAGGTGTCCCCACCCGTTGACGCCAAAAGGTAACGATTCTTCAAAAGCCGCACCCGCTTCGACGGCGATCGCCGTCACTCGCCCGTCACTCGCCTCCTTGCACCGGCAGTCGGTGCAGGACCACCAGCGTCAGATCGTCCGCGAGGGGCTGGTCTCCCACGTGCGAGTCGAAGGCCGCGAGGATCCGGTCGTGGATCTCCTGCGCCGCGCCGCCGCCGGTCAGCAGTTCCCTGAGGCGGCCGAAGCCGAAGGCCTCGCCATCGGGGCCGTCGAGCGCCTCGGGCAGTCCGTCCGAGTAGAGGAGCAGGCGGTCGTCGGGCTCGATGACGATCTGCTCGGGGGCGATAGCGAGAGTCCGGTTGACGCCGAGCGGCAGGGAGCCGGCGCCCAGCTCGAGGATCTCGCCACGGGCGCGCCGCAGCAGGGGAAAGGGGTGCCCGGCGCACGCGTGGTCGAGACGGCCGCCGTCCAGATCCAGCAGCCCGTAGAAGAGGGTCATGAACGCCTTCCGCCCGCCGGTGCGGAGGAGGGCGCGGTTGAGCTGGGTGAGGACCTGCGCGGGTGCCGGCTCATGATCGACCGCCGCCTTGAGCGTCGCGTTGGCGATCGCCATGACGAGGGCCGCCGCCATGCCGTGACCGCTGGCGTCCCCGATGACGAGGGCCATCCGGCCGTCGGCGGTGCGTTGGAAGTCGTGGTAGTCGCCGCCGATGGCGCTGGCGGTGCGGTAGGAATAGGCCACGGCCCAGCCCGGCAGGGCTGGCGCGGCGGCCGGGAGCAGGTCGCGCTGGAGCGCTCTGGCCAGCTCCAGCTCGTCGCGCACGCGGATGCGGTCCACCAGCTCCAGGAGCAGCAGGAAGAAGAGCCCGGCGACGGCGAGCCACCGCGTCTCGGCGGGGACGGCGAGGACCACGGACAGCGCGAACAGCAGGCGGCGGGCGGGCGTGAGCTGGACGGCGATCCCCCGGAGCACCACCTTTGAGCGATGGATGAAGCGCTCCACCGAGCCCTCCGGGCCCGGGCCGAAGGGGCGGTCGCGGTCGAGCACCTCGAAGGCGCGGCCGGCGTCCTGCCGGAAGAGCTCCACGGTCCCGGCGACGCCGCGGTCGCCGAGCCCTTCGCGCACCAGCCTGCGGGCCGGGGCCGCGACCTCGACGAGCCGGATCAGGCGCTGGAGCGAGACCACCACCAGGCCACCGCATCCCACGAACAGGGCGATGTTGAAGAGCGGGTAGATGATCCGGGCCAGGCGCTGCGCCTCCGCCTGGAGCTCGGGCGGCCAACCGTGGAGATCCATCCAGTCGGGCTGCGGCCCCAGGACCTCCGGCCCGGTCGCCATGCGCAGCAGCGTCAGCGCGCCCACCGCGCCGGCCGCGAACTCGAGCCAGCGCGCCGTGCGGTCCCAGCGCCGCCGCCGGTAGAGGACTACGTTGAGGGCGAGCGCGAGGACCAGCCAGAGGTCGAGTGATTGCAGGTGCTCGGAGTAGGCGGGCGCGAGAAGCGGCAGGAACCGCCAGTCGGCCGCCGGCCCGATCCAGACGCCCACCCAATGCGGAAACCCGTTGAGGAGGACGAGCAGCACTCCGAGAACACCGGCTGTCCACAGCCTCCCGGCCCGCGAGATCGCATCGGTGTCCTCCGATCTCGGCGCCACGCTCCCAGATTGTCGCTTCATCTTCTCGCCGATCCCGGTCCCAGACGCGGCAGGAACATCGGCGTCCGTCTGCGGTATTCGACGTACTCGTCGCCAAACCGCTTCACCAGCTCGGGCTCCTCGATCTGCCGCAGCTCCCAGACGTTCAGCAGGACGTAGAGGGGCGTGAAGAAGCACACCAGCGAGACGGAGTTGACGGCGAAACCTATGCCGAAGAGAAGCAGGAAGACCCCGGTGACCATCGGGTTCCTGGCGTGCCGGTAGGGCCCGGTCCGGACCACCCTGGGGGGCGGGTTGAAGGGCACCGGCGTTCCCCTGACTCTCAGGAAGTGGAGCACGGACCAGGCCGTGACGGCGATCCCCACCGTCATGAACGGAATCGAGACCGGGAGCCTCGCGCCCTCCGGGAGGAGAGCCGGGAGACCGAGCAGCCTGTCGACCAGCAGCCCGGCGATCACGAACGACGCCGTGAACACCCCAAAGAAGGTCGCTCCGACCGGGGTGAGAAGCGCCCGGGTCCTGCTGGTGCCGGTCGCCGCCCGATGGAAGAGGTCGATCACGCGATCACGAAGTCTCATGCTCGCCTCCGCGACTTGGCGAATCGGATTGTGACACGGTGCCCGGGTGGGGCCGGCTCAGCCGCCAGGTCGGACGGGTGGCCGACGACGTGCTGCTGGCCAGCGTCAGGGGCAACACCGACAGCGAGCTGGCCTTCACCCTGTTCCTGACCCACCTCGCCTCGGGCCCCGACGGCGACCCGCCGGTCGAGGAGCTGGCCGCGGCGATGACGGCGACGGCGCGCCAGATCACCGGCTGGCACCGCGAGGAGGGGGAGACGCGCCCGCTCGAGATGAACTTCTGCGTCACCACCGGCGCGGCCCTGGTGGCGATGCGCTTCGCCGTCAGCGACGAGCCCTGCCCGACGCTCTACTGGCGGGAGACGGGTGGAGCCGCGGACAGGCGGGCTGTCTGCGTGGCCTCCGAGCCGCTCTCCGAGGAGCCCGTTTGGCAGGCCGTCGCCAACGGCGAGATTCTGCTGGTCGGCACAAACCTCGAGGTCGATCGACGCAGCCTCGAGTTCGTGTGAGCGCGAAACGTCGAGGGTCGGCCCCTGAAGCGGTGGCGCCTGACGCTGCGGCTGGAGCGCCGGCCAGCAGCCGGGCGTTTCCGCGGAAACGCGGCTGAGCGCTCCGTGGGCCGAAGCGCGCCGTCACGGCGGGCGCAGCTGACGTGCCGATCGGGTCCGGCCGCGGTTGAAGCGGCTCGCCGACGGCCGGCCAGGTAGCCCGCGGGATCCGGGTAACGAAATCGACCCGGGCGCGCCTCTTGATCCGTACGTCGTCGAGACCGGCTGGGGGCCTCCGAGCCGCGGCCTGCTCCGATCGGGATAACTGACTGGGAGATCCAAATGAAAATCGCAACCATGTTCGCAATCGCGCTGGCCTGCCTGACGCTCGGCAACTGTGCCTCGCTCGGCGAGGCGCTGGTGGAGGCCTCGGAGGACACCGACGTGGCGCCGATCTGGCGAGGCTTGAAGCACGAGTGGCAGGACGAGGTGCACCGCACCGGGAGGATCGGGAGCTGGGTGGAGGTGGAGGATTCGGAGGCCTTCCCCAAGGACGTCTCGATCCACCACGTCGCCCAGTCGGGGACTGCCGCGGATGACGCCACCTACTCGGTGATCTACGACATGGTGCAGGCGACCCACACCCGCTTCGTGCCGGGGACGGTCGTCATTCCGGTGTCGGTCAGGGAGGAGGTCAACTTCCACTTCGAGGAGCACGTGGCCATCGAGGCGACCGAGGCGGCGAAGCTCAAGGACAAGGACCTGTTCGTCGCCGTCCTCAACGGTTTCGACCTGGAAACCAACACGGCGGCCAAGAAGCTCGGCCATCTCGACGTCCGGCTGACGCAGCCCGTCAAGTTCGCCCAGAACATCGAGTTCGACGTGGTCGGCGACCTGATGATGAGCTGCGCCTCGACCGAGTGCGACACGCAGAAGAACCGGGTCGACTACGACCTCACGATCCACTACCTGCTGGTGGCTTCGAAGGCCGACAGCGCCCACTTCGTCGAGCACGAGCGGCTGTCGAACAGCTACGACTACGACAGCCGCGACACGGTGCCCGAGAGCCTGGGCAACATCCATGGCACGGACCTCTCACCGCCGCTCGACAACGGCTATCAGACCAGCGCCCTGGCGATGACCTTCTTCTCCTTCGACGTCAGCAAGGACACCTCGCTGACCAAGCCCGACCCGGTGCCGCATCTGTTCGCCTGGAAGATGTGGATGCGCCACCGCGGCGCGCTGACGATCGCCCCCGAGGTCGACGGCCAGCTCTTCTTCTCCCACGACAAGGCGGGCTGGTCGAACGTCGGCCACGACGGTCACGTGGAGATGAGCTTCGACCCGATCAGCCTCCAGTTCAAGACCGGGATCAAGAAGGCCTGCGAGTGGGAGGCCACCCGCCCGTTCGGAAACGCCTCCAGCGGCACGACCGAGGAGAGCAAGAGCGCCCAGATCAACGATCCCGGGAACTTCGCCTGCGTGTAGCCCGCTGCCCTCCCCGGCTGATGCTCCGCGGCCTCAGGCTCCGACGTTGGCTGCGATCCGCCCCACCCCGCGGGGTGTTCTCAGGCCCTGGGCTCGCTCCTAGACTGAGCGCGGTACGAGCGACCCGGTCGGTGCGCCGCGAGGCCTTTTTCATCCCTCCGGCCGGGGCGAGGAGGAGCGGCCATGCAAGAGCTGATCGACGACTTCCTGAAACAGAAGCGGATCGCCATCGCCGGGGCGTCGCGGTCCAAGGACGCGCCGGCGAACGTCAACTACCGGAAGCTGCACGGCCTGGGCTACGAGGTGTTCGCGGTCAACCCCAGGACCGACATGGTCGAGGGCGCGACCTGCTACCCGAATCTGCGGGCGATTCCGGGCGGGGTGGACGCGGTCCTGGCCTGTACGCCGCCCGCGGGCACGCTGGCGGTGGCCCGCGAGTGCGCCGAGCTGGGAATCCGGCGGCTGTGGATCCACCGGTCGTTCGGGCAGGGGAGCGTCTCGGAGGAGGCGGTCGCCCTCTGCCGGGAGAAGGGCATCCAGGTCATTCCGGGCGGCTGCCCGATGATGTTCAGGGCACCGGTGGACCTCGGGCACCGCTGCATGCGGTGGATGCTGCGGCTGACCGGCGGGCTGCCGCGGGCGGCCTGACCGAGGCGGGCGCCGATGGCGGCTCCCCGGGGCGCCCGTTGGACAGGCACCCCGGAGCCGGATAGGCTGCCCCCCTGCAGGCAGTGGGAGAGACCTGGGGAATCGCCCGGAACGGGGTCTGATGACGACTTGATGAGGAGTCGAGGAGCCATGAACCGACGCCAGTTCGTATCCGCGCTCATCGTTCTGTCGCTCGCCTGGGCCGTGCCGGCGGCGGCGGAGAACGTGCTGACCAACGCCGACGTCATCAAGATGTCGAAGGCGGGCCTCGGCGACGAGGTCATCATCAACACCATCGAGTCGCACATCGCGGCCTTCGACCTGTCGCCGGACGGGATCGTGGCGCTCAAGAAGGCCGGGGTGTCCGATCCGGTGGTGGCGGCGATGCAGGCGCGCTCGGCCGGGGCCGGGTCGTCGGCGAGCTCTGCGGCCGGGGCGAGCGGTCGCGGTGGCGCCGGACAGGCGATCGTCATCCCCGACGGCACCGAGGTCACCGTCCGCCTGGTCAAGGACATCTCGTCGGCCGACGCGCGGGTCGACGACGAGGTCAAGTTCGAGGTGGTGGACGCCGTCGAGGTCGACGGCGTGGTGGTGGTCGAGGAGAGGGCCGAGGCCCGCGGCCAGGTGCTGCTGGCACAGAGCCGCCGGAGCTTCGGCCGCAAGGGCAAGCTGGACTTCTCGATCGACACCGTCGAGGCGGTCGACGGTCAGAACATCCGGCTGCGCTACAGCCGTGAGATGCGCGGCGAGGGCCGGGCGGCGACCGCCGGCGTCGTCACCTGGCTGGCCGGTCCCTTCGGGTTCTTCGTCAAGGGGAAAGACGTCGAGATCCCGGCCGGCACCGAGTACACGATCTACATCGACGGCGAGCGCACCATCAAGCTGAAGTCCTGAGTCGTTCGCCTGCGGGCAAGTTGACCGGCCCGCCGGCGGCACCGACCGCGTCGGGCACCCGCGTCGCCTGAGATCCGCTATCGCGTGCGTCCGCCCGGGTGGACAGGGGCGGGCGGTTACGCTAGAAAGACGCCGCCGCCGCGGGCGGCGGAAAGACCGACATGAGCTTCGA
Source organism: Thermoanaerobaculia bacterium (assembly GCA_041567315.1). Taxonomy (GTDB): domain Bacteria; phylum Acidobacteriota; class Thermoanaerobaculia; order Multivoradales; family JAHEKO01. The sequence goes on from JBFGCA010000032.1 coordinate 22,872, forward strand.
CTGTCCGGCGCTGGAGCGCGAGATCCTGGAGTTCTGGGAGCGGGAGAGGTGCTTCCAGAAGCTCCTGGAGCAGAACCGCGGGAAGCCGCGGTGGTCGTTCCTCGACGGGCCGATCACCGCCAACAACCCGATGGGGGTGCACCACGCCTGGGGGCGGACCTACAAGGACCTCTTCCAGCGCTTCCAGGCGATGACCGGGCACGAGCTGCGGTATCAGAACGGCTTCGACTGCCAGGGGCTGTGGGTCGAGGTCGAGGTGGAGAAGGAGCTGGGCTTCACCTCCAAGCGGGACATCGAGGAGTACGGGATCGACAAGTTCGTGGAGAAGTGCAAGGAGCGGGTGCTCAAGTACGCCGAGATCCAGACCCGGCAGTCGATCCGGCTCGGCTACTGGATGCGCTGGGACGACTCGTACTTCACGATGTCGGACGAGAACAACTACACCATCTGGGCGTTTCTCAAGAAGTGTCACCAGCGCGGCGCTCTCTACCACGGGCACGACTCGATGCCCTGGTGCCCGCGCTGCGGCACCGGGATCTCGCAGCACGAGATCCACGGCGAGGACCGGCCGGAGCTGACCCACGCCTCGCCGACGGTGCGCCTGCCGCTGCGCGGCCGCGCGGGCGAGTACCTGCTGGTGTGGACGACGACGCCCTGGACGCTGACCTCGAACGTGGCCTGCGCGGTCCAGCCCGAGCTGAGCTACGCCCGGGTGCGCCAGGAGGGCGAGGTCTACTGGCTGGTCGCCGAGCGGGTCGCGGCGGTGATGGCGCGGCGGGGCGAATGCGAGGTGCTGGGCGAGGTAGCGGGCGCCGAGCTGGTGGGCTGGGAGTACGACGGCCCGTTCGACGACCTGCCCGCCCAGCAGGGAGTCGCTCACCGGGTCATCCCCTGGAAGGAGGTCTCGGCCGCGGAGGGCACCGGGATCGTCCACGTGGCGCCCGGCTGCGGCAAGGAGGACTACGAGCTGGGCCGCGAGCACGGACTGCCGGCGATCGGGCCGATCGACGAGGGCGGGGTCTTCGTCGAGGGCTTCGGCCCCTACACCGGCATGACGGCGGACGCGGCCGCCGAGCCGATCTTCGCCGCGCTGCGCGACAAGGACATCCTCTACGACCTCGAGGACTACACCCACTCCTACCCGATCTGCTGGCGCTGCAAGACGCCGCTGCTCTTCCGGCTGGTCGACGAGTGGTTCATCGACATGGGGAGCTACGACCCCGAGAGCGGGCAGGCCACGGGGCTGCGCCGCGAGATCATGGAGGTCACCCGGCAGACCCGCTGGATCCCCGAGGTCGGCCTCGAGCTCGAGCTCGAGTGGCTCCGCAACATGCAGGACTGGATGATCTCCAAGAAGCGCTACTGGGGGCTGGCGCTGCCCATCTACCGGTGCCGGGAGTGCGGCGCCTTCGACGTCATCGGCAGCCGCGAGGAGCTGCGCGAGCGGGCGGTCGAGGGCTGGGAGGCGTTCGACGGCCACACCCCGCACCGGCCGTGGGTCGACGCGGTCAAGATCGCCTGCCCGGGCTGCTCGCGGCCGGTCGAGCGCATCCCCGACGTCGGCAACCCGTGGCTCGACGCCGGCATCGTGCCCTATTCGACGATGCACTACCGCACCGACCCCGCCTACTGGGAGAAGTGGTTCCCGGCCGACTGGGTGTCGGAGAGCCACCCGGGCCAGTTCCGCAACTGGTTCTACTCGATCCTCGCCATGTCGACGGTGATGGAGAACCGGCCGCCCTTCAAGCTGCTCTTCGGCTACCGGCTGATGAAGGACGAGCACGGCGAGGAGATGCACAAGACCAAGGGCAACGCCATCGAGTTCAACGAGGCGGCGGAAAAGGTCGGCGCCGACCCCATGCGCTGGCTCTACGCCGCCCACAATCCGGACTACGACCTGTGGTTCGGCTACCACAAGATCCGCGACGCCTGGCGCGACTTCCTGGTGCTGTGGAACGTCTACCAGTTCTACGTCACCTACGCGCGGATCGACCGCTTCGACCCGGCGCGGGCCGACATCCCGCTCGCCGAGCGCTCGGAGCTCGACCGCTGGATCCTGTCGCGGCTCGGCAAGCTGGTGGCGAGCGCCTGGGACAACTACTCGGGCTACAGCGTCCACCTGTTCATGCGCGAGGTGAGCACGCTCATCGACGCGCTGTCGCGCTGGTGGCTCAGGCGCAGCCGGCGGCGGATCTGGAAGAGCGAGGACGACGCCGACAAGAGCGCCGCCTACCGGACGCTGTGGGACTGTCTGGTGACGACGGTCGAGCTGCTGGCGCCGGTGGTGCCATTCGTCACCGAGAAGATGTACCAGGAGCTGGTCCGCGAGGGGCAGCCCGAGGCGGAGGTCAGTGTCCACCTGCGCACCTTCCCGGCTCGTGACGCTTTCGCCGTCGACGAGGAGCTGCTGGCCGCCATGGAGGCGGTCCGCTCGCTGGTGGAGGTGGGCCACGCCGCCCGCAACACGGCGGGGATCAAGGTGCGCCAGCCGGTGCGCGAGCTGCGGGTCCAGACCGCCGATTCCGGGCTCGCCGGCCGCATCGAGCCGCACCTGGCCGTCGCTCTCGAGGAGCTCAACGTCAAGGACATCGCCGTGGTGGCGTCGGCCGAGGACGTCGTCCAGCGCACCGTCCGGCTCGACGGCAAGGTGGCGGGGCCCAAGTACAAGCGGCTGCTGGCGCCGCTCAAGGCCGCGCTGGCCGCCGCCGACGCCGCCGGGATCGAGCGCCGGGTGGCGGCGGGGGAGCCGGTCACGCTCGAGGCCGACGGCCAGCGGGTCGAGGTGCCGCCCGAGGAGATCCTGATCGAGAAGACCGCGGTCGACGGCTGGGCGATCGCCGAGAACCGCGACTTCCTGGTGGCGCTGGCGACCGAGCTCGACGACGAGCTGCGGCGCGAGGGCCGGGTCCGCGACCTGGTGCGCGGCATCCAGAACCTGCGCAAGGAGATCGGCCTCCACGTCGCCGACCGCATCCGGGTGACCTACGCCGCCCCGGACGACCTGGCGGCCGACATCGCCGCCCACCGCGGCTACATCACCGCCGAGATCCTGGCCACCGATCTCGAGCGGGCAGACGGGGCCGACCTGCCGCACCAGTTGGCGGTCGACCAGCGCCGCGTGGCGCTCGGGATCGAGAAGACCGGCTGACGGCCGCGCGGACCGCGATCAGAAGCCCGGCGCAGCCGGCGGTGTTGCCTCCGCCGGCGCCTCGTCCATCCCCATCGACCCCATCTCCATCGGGTTCATGTCGGTGTTCCAGATCTCGGCCTTGATCTTGAGGGCGCCCTCGGCGTCGCGGACGTAGACCGTCATGTACTTGCCCACGTCCGTGATGGGCTGCGGCATGCCCGGGACGGTCAGGTTGATGTTGAAGGTGCCGATCTCGATGACCTGGTCGCCGGCCTGCCAGACCTCGGTGGGGTCGCCCTCGAAGGAGTGGATCTCCATGCCGGCGGCCTTCATCTGCTCGTGCTGCAGCCGGAAGGCCTCGATCCCCTGCATCCGCGGGCCGTAGTTGGGCAGCGAGATGGCGTCCTCGGCGTACATGGCGAGCATCGTCTCGACGTCGTTCGCCAGCATCGCCGCGGTCACCTTGTCGCCGAACGCCTCGACCTCCTGCATCAACGCCTCGTGGCTGCCGGCGGCGGCCGGCGCCGCCAGACCGAGGACCAGAAGAACCGCTATCACGCAACCAAGTGCACGCATTTCCAAACCCTCCATGGTGTTGAATGGCGGCGAGCGTAGCACGGCCCTTGCGCCCGCACCCCCGGGCTGGCAGTGTATGGGGCATGCACGAGGTAGTCGTGCGCGCGGCGGCGGCGCTGGCGATCGTTGCGGCCTGGCCGGCCGGCGTGGCCGCGCAGGAAGGAGGGTCGGTGATGGCATTCACGCTCGAGTCGGAGAATTTCCAGGCCGGCGGGGAGATCCCGAGCCGCTTCACCTGCGAGGGGGCCGACGTCTCGCCGCAGCTGGGCTGGAGCGGTGCGCCGGAGGGCACCCGCAGCTTCGCGCTGGTCGTCGACGATCCCGACGCCCCCGACCCGAAGGCGCCGCGGATGACCTGGGTCCACTGGGTGCTCTACAACCTGCCGGCGACGGCCGCGGAGCTGCCCGAGGCGGTGGCGGCGGGCGATCTTCCGACCGGCACCCGGCAGGGCACCAACGACTGGAAGCGCAGCGGCTACGGCGGCCCCTGCCCGCCGATCGGCCGGCACCGCTACTTCCACAAGCTCTACGCGCTGGACGTCGAGCTGCCGGACCTGGGCGCCGCCACCAAGAAACAGCTCGAACGGGCCATGGAAGGGCACGTCCTGGGGATGGCCGAGCTGGTCGGGACCTACCAGAAGCAGGGCTGAGCAGGCAACCTCCGTCGGCTCGCCAACCACACCATCATGGGGTAGTTGTCATTGACTCCCCCAAGATCTTGTGGTAGGCATGGCTCGGGAGGGGAAGCCGAGGCGCTCTTGAGCCTGCACTGGGGCAGTTTCCTGATCGGCGCGCTGACCACGCCTCTGCTGGTCCTGCTCGCCGTCGTCGCCCTGCGTCTCGTCGCGCGCCTGTCGGGCCGGCGCCGGTCCGGGCGGCTATCCGGCGCCGTCCGCGGCCTGCAGCCCCTGGACTTCACGCCCCGTCTGCTGCGCCGGCTGCGCCACGCCGACGAGCTCGACGAGGTCCGCGCCAAGGCGTCGTAGCGGCTCGCGCAGGGCGTCTACAGCTCGCCGAGCAGGCGGAGCTTCTCTTCCACCTCTCGGAGGATGGGTGGCGGCACAGCCTTCAGAAGCCGCACCAAACGGCGGTTGTCGATCGAGCGACTCTGGTCGATCATGAGTTCGCAGTTGCGTCGGTTGCCCGCCATTCCTCTGGGCAGCGGCACCCGGAGCAGGCTCTCGCCGGCCAATCGGGTCGTGCACGGCAGGACCCACGTGGAGGGATGCCCTACCTGGTTGAGAAGATCGGTCTGCACGACCAGCACCGGCCGGAGCTTGCCGGGCTCGGTTCCCCGGCGCGGCTCGAGGTCGGCCAGGTAGAGCTTGCCGCGCCGGATCTTCACGAGTCCTCCGGCCGCTCGGCCACGAGACCTTCGGCGGCGAGATGGTCAAGCTCCTCCAGTTCGGGGTAGAGCGACTCACGGGTTGCCAGGGAGGCCTCTCTGTAGGCTCGGCGCAAGCTCTCGCGATCGGTGACCTCTTTGAGCAGCCGCAGGCCGCGGCGTACCACTTCGACCTTGGTCTTGGCGTTCAGTTTGGACTGGAGCTCCAGGACCAGCTCCAGTTCTTTCCTGGGGAGGGTGATGCTGGACTTGGTATTGGATTTCATACCGCTAGGATACCTCATTCGGCTCACGCTGTCGAGAGCGTGATCCCCCGGGCCGTTCGGTAGGATCGGCCGCCATGTCGAGCGGGCCGGGAGCCGCGCAGGGCGGCAAGCTGGGGACGTTTGCCGGCGTCTTTACGCCGAGCATCCTGACGATTCTCGGCATCATTCTCTTCCTGCGGGTCGGCTTCGTGGTCGGCGCCGCCGGGCTGCCGCGGGCGCTGGTCATCATCCTGATGGCCAACGCCATCTCGATCCTGACCAGCATCTCGCTTTCGGCGATCGCCACCAACCTGCGGGTCAAGGGCGGCGGCGACTACTACCTGATCTCGCGAACCCTGGGGGTCGAGTACGGCGGCGCCCTGGGCCTGGTGCTGTTCCTGGCCCAGGCGGTGTCGATCGCCTTCTACGCCATCGGTTTTTCCGAGGCGATCGTCAACCTGGCCGGGCTGGGGCTGCAGCCGATGGCCACCAAGGTGATCGCCGGGCTGGCGGTGGCGGCACTCTTCGTGCTGGCCTGGCTGGGGGCCGACTGGGCGACCAAGTTCCAGTACGTGGTGATGGCGGTGCTCCTGGCGGCGCTGGTGGCGTTCTTCGCCGGCGGCTTCGAGGCGGCCAGCGGTGAGCAGCTCCGCGCCAACCTGAAGCCCGCCTCCGGCGTGCCCTTCTGGGCGCTGTTCGCCATCTTTTTCCCGGCGGTCACCGGCTTCACCCAGGGGGTCAGCATGTCGGGCGACCTCCGCGAGCCCGGGCGCAGCCTGCCGCTCGGCACCTTCTCGGCGGTCTTGCTGTCGTTCGTGGTCTACGTGGCCGTGGCGGTGTTGTTCGCTGCCTCGCTGCCGGGCGAGCTGATGGTCGCCGACTACGCCTCGATGCGGCGGGTCTCCGCGGTCGCCTGGCTGATCGACGCCGGGGTGGTGGCGGCGACCCTGTCCTCGGCGATGGCCTCGTTTCTGGGCGCGCCGCGGATCCTCCAGTCGCTGGCCGCCGACAAGGTGTTCCCGCTGCTCAACCCCTTTGCGGCCGGTCACGGGCCCACCGGCAACCCGCGCCGCGGCGTGCTGCTGGCGGCGGGGATCGCCTACGCCACCATCGGGCTGGGCAACCTCAACACCATCGCCTCGGTGGTGTCGATGTTCTTCCTGATCTCCTACGGGCTGCTCAACTACGCGACCTTCTTCGAGGCGCGGGCCAACAGCCCCTCGTTCCGGCCGCGCTTCCGGTTCTTCAGCGCCCGGCTGAGCCTGGCCGGGGCGCTGGCCTGCCTGGGGGCGATGCTGGCGATCAGCCCGACCGCGGGGGCGATCGCGGTGGTGGTGCTGTTCGCGCTCTACCAGTACGTGGCGCGGAGCGTCCAGGTCGAGCGCTGGGCCGACAGCTCGCGCTCGCGCCGGCTGCAGCGGGTGCGGGACGATCTGCACGCGGTGCGCGGCGAGCTCGAGCACCCGCGCGACTGGCGGCCGGTGCTGCTGGCCTTCTCGGACAACCCCAACCGCCGGGCGCGGCTGATCCGCTTCGCCTCCTGGCTCGAGGGCGGTGCCGGGTTCACCACGGTGGTCCGGCTCGAGGAGGCCAGCGGCGCGGCCGGGCGTCGGCGGCGGGCCGAGGTGGAGGAGGAGCTGGCGGCCGAGATCACCCGCGAGGGACTCGACGCCTTCGTCAGGGTCGTGGTGACCGAGGACCCGGCGCGGGCGGTGCCGGTGGTGCTCCAGACCTACGGCCTCGGCCAGGTGCGGGCCAACACCGTCCTCCTCAACTGGTACGACCGCGACGACACCGCCGAGGAGCCCGGGCTCGAGTCCTATCTCGACTACGTGCGGCTGGCGCTGCGCTTCGGTCAGAACGTGGTGCTGCTGGCGGCGCGGCGGGCCGACTTCGAGGCCATCGAGAAGGTCCCGGAGAAGGAGCGCCGGATCGACATCTGGTACGACGACGACGCCACCGGCCGGCTGATGCTGCTGCTGGCCTATCTGCTGACCCGCAGCGACCCGTTCGCCGAGGCCGGGATCCGCCTGTTCACCTCGGCTCGCCGCGGCGAGACCTACGCCCAGGCCACCGAGCGGCTCGGCCAGATGCTCGAAGAGGTCCGCATCGAAGCGACGCCGGAGGTCGTTGCCGACCCGGGACCGGCGACCGTGCTCGCTCAATCGCAGGGCAGCACGCTGGTCTTCCAGCCCTTCCGGCTCGAGCGCGGGAAGCTCTGCAACGTCTACGGCGGCGGCCTCGAGGAGGTGGTCCGCGAGCTGGGCGTCACCGCCCTGGTGAGGGCCAGCCAGGAGATCGAGCTCGACAGCCAGCCCGAGGAGGGGCGCCACGCCGAGATCGCCGCCGCAGCCGACGCCGCCGACAGGGCCGCCGGCTTCGCCGCCGAGGCCGAGGCGGCGGCCGAGAAAGCTGCCACGACCGCAGCCAAGGCGAGGGAGACAGTCGAGGAAGCGGTCCGCGACGGCGACGCCGAGCGCCTTTCAGAGCTCGAGGCCGCCGCCGAGCAGGCCGAGAAGGAGGCCGAGAGCCTGCGCCGCCGCGCCGCCCGCGCCCGCGCCAAGGCCGACGCCGCCGCCCGCGAAGCCGCCGAGCTCAGCGGCCAGCCGCCGGAGGGGAGCGGGGAGCCGGTCGACCCGGAGTAGTCGCTAGGCCACTAGCCCCCGGCGATGGTCACGACGCCGGTGGTGGGCAGGGTCTCCCGCTTCTGGTTGAGGCCGATGAGCTGGTTGACGATGCTCAGCACCTGCATGGAGCGATGGCAGCTTTGGTCGTCGGGACAGGTGGGGATCACCCAGGTCCTGTTCTCGTGGCGCACCGCGACCCAGGGCTTCTTGTCGGCACCGGTCTTCTGGCGAGCCACGAACAGCAGCGAGGTGCCCCGGGTGCAGGGCTCGGATCCCGGCATGGCGTCCTGCGGAGGCTTCACCAGGTAGCGGCCCTCGCAGATCCGCGGGTCCAGCGTCGCCAGCGTCTTGCCCTCCGCGTACCCCGGCACCGCTTGCGCGCGCGCGATCTCGCCCAGGTAGTAGACCACGGCCAGCGGCGAGCGCAGGTAGAAGGTGGCGCGGGACGGCTCGGCCGGCTGGGTACCAGCGACTTTCTCCTCGCCGTTCTGGTCGTACTTGACCACCTTGGGCGCGGCGCTCTTGAAGAGCTTGTAGGTCGGACCTCCGGTTCCGTCGGCGGCCTGCACGCGCAGCCCGGCGGCGTTGGCGCTCAAGACGAGAGTGCCCAGGTCCTCGATCTCGTCCGCGGCGATCTCCGGGCCGACCTGGGTGGGCTCGCCCGCCGCGATCCTGAGGTTGCCTCGCTCGCGGAGGTCCATCAGGCGGTAGCCGAAGCATCGCATCTGGAGGAACGGGTCCTCCAGCCATTCCTGCGGCTCGTTCTTGTAGATGAACACCGGCACCTCTTTCTGCCCTACTTTCTTCTTCTCGTTCTGCCGGGCCGGTTCGGTCTTGCAGGCCCCGTAGGGGTCTTTCCAGGTGTCGTTCGGGATGTCCATCCGGCGGATGAAGAGCAGCCCGAGCAGCCGCTCCGGCCAACCCTGGGCCATGAAGAACTCGAACTGGTCGAGACCTATGGGGTTGAGGATGGCCTGGGTGAACTCCTGATCGTCGAGGTTGGCGACGGTGACCAGCGATGTGCCCCCGCTGGCGGTGCCGCTCAATCCGGAACTGCCGCCGCTGAGGCCCCCGCCGTTGACGAAGGTCAGAGCGAGCGACGGGGTCAGCGACGCCGAGGCGGTGCCGCGGACCTCGCTGATCGCCGTGTACTGCTGCGGCTGGCGCTTCATCGAGCGCACCACGTTGAGCAGCACCGTGCGGTTGTGGGCGTCGGCGATCGCCTGGTTGTAGGCGACCGCGTGGGCGGTCACCGGCTTGCGCAGCGCGCAGCCCGTCGAGGCGAGCAGCAGCGGCGCGAGCAGCAGCACGGCGGGTACCAGGCCCGGGATGCGAAGTGTAGTGGCGTGCATGGCTTCCTCCTCCGGTCGATTCGACGGTGCGACCGAGAGCGCGTTCGGTCCTGGAGACGGACGCCAGCGCGGGGATTCCGGCACAGGCGGACGCCAGGACGAGGGGGACAGGTACCTCGAGGACCCGTTCCCTTCGGGATTGAAGCGCGGTTCGGCGCGGGTGGCCGCGCGATGATACCGGAGAGGTACGCCGCTACTTGAGGACCACCAGCGCCACCCGGCGGTTGCGGGCGCGGTCGTCGCGGGAGCCGTTGCCGGCCAGGGGGGCAGTCTCGCCGTAGGAGATGACGGCCATCCGGTGGAGGGGGATGCGGGCGCTCGAGCTGAGGTAGCGGCGGACGGCTTCGGCGCGGCGCTCGCCGAGGCGGAGGTTGTAGTCGTCGGGGCCGGTCGAGTCGGTGTGGCCCTGGATCTCGACGAAGACGCTTTCGTTGCGGGCCACCAGGTCGGCAGCGAAGAGGTCGAGCGCAGAGCGGGCCTCGGGGCTCAAGGCGTCGTCGTCGAAGGCGAAGCGCACGGCGTCGTCGTTGAGGACGGTCTCGTAGAGGAACGTGCCTTCGGCCAGCTTGCCGGCGGCGATGGCGCGGTCGAGGGCCTCCTGGGCGGTGGTCGAGATCTCGCCGATCTGTTCCTGGTGCTCGTCGAGGCGGGTCTGGGCCTCCTCGAGACCGGTCTCCATGGTGGTCAGCCGCTCGGCGGTGCGGGTCTCGGCGGTGCCCACCTCGGTGCGGACGTATTTCTTGCTGGCGCAGCCGGCCGCCCAGGTGGCGGCGAGCAGGGCGGCCAGCAGGCAGGTCAGGTGGGGGTGCTTCATCCTCGTGCCTCCCGGGCGACGCGGGCCGCGCCGTCGCGGCGCTCGTCGCCCTCGCTCGCCCGTGCCCGAGCGGGGACCGCTCGCCGGGCCGGCTCGGCGGCGGGCGCGTCCTTGTCGCCGCCGGCGCTCTCGGTTTCGGTCTGCGGCTGCATGTCGATCGAGCCACGGAACTTCGCCCCGTTCTCGAGACTCACCCGCGGTGCGGTGGCGTTGCCCTGCACCCGGCCGGTGCGCCGGATCACCACCTCCTCCTCGCCGAAGAGGTTGCCCACCACCTGGCCCTCGACGCAGACCGTCTTGCAGTAGATGTCGGCCTTGACCCGGCCGCTCGAGCCGATGGTGACGCGGTGACGGTGGAGGCGGATCTCCCCCTCGACGGTGCCCTCGATGAGCAGGTCCTCCTTGCCCGACAGGGTGCCCTTGATGTGCAAAGAAGGCCCGAGAAGAGCTACGCGTGCCTGGGGGGCTACCGGCGGCCGCGGTGACGGTTGCTCGCCCGGAGAGGAGGCGGAGGGTTCATTTCGAGGTCGGGTCCACACGGATTGATACCCCCTGTCGTTACCGGCCGCCGGTGCGCGGCGTTTCTCGGGCCGGCAGAAGACCTCGCAACCTCGGTGCCAGCCCGTCGAGACCGCCGCATATGCAACAGAATCAATGAGTTACCCTGGCGCCTCCCCTCCCGCGAGGTGCCACCCGTTTGGTAACCAGGGAAAATTTCCTTAGTTGAGGCTGGCGAACTCGCTCCCAGACCGATATGCTAGGGAAACCTTCCCTGGTTGCCCGGGGAACCCGCCATGGTGGCCGGCCGACTCAAGATCCTCGTCGTCGACGACGAGCCCGCGATCCGCGAGGTGCTCGAGATGCGTCTCGGCCGGCAGGGCCACGAAGTGCTGCTGGCGGCGAGCGGCGCCGAGGCGCGCCGGCTGGTGGAGCAGGAGGACCCGGACCTGGTGATCTCGGACGTGGTGCTGCCGGACCTCTCGGGTCTCGAGCTGGTCCGCGGCCTGCAGGGCGGGACCTCCGGCTACCCGGTGATCCTGATCACCGCCTACGGCACGATCGACATCGCGGTCGAGGCCATGAAGCTGGGCGCCCTGGACTTCCTCACCAAGCCGCTGGACCACTCCAAGCTGGGCGCCATCCTCGAGGCGGCGACTGCCGAGATCGAGCGGCGGCGGCGGACGCGCCGGCTGGAGCAGCGGCTGGCCGGCGACTGCGGGCTGGGCGCGCTGATCGGCACCTCCAGGGCGATGCGCGAGACCTACCGGCTGCTCGAGCTGCTGGCCGACAGCGACGCCCCGGCCATCCTCGCCGGCGAGAGCGGCACCGGCAAGGAGCTGGCGGCGCGCACCGTCCACCAGCTGAGCGGCCGGCGCGACGGCCCCTTCTTCGCGGTCAACACGGCGGCAATCGCCGAAGGGGTGACCGAGAGCGAGCTGTTCGGGCACGAGAAGGGCGCCTTCACCGGGGCCTCGCGCGCCCGGTCGGGCTACTTCGAGCTGGCCGACGGCGGCACCCTGCTGCTCGACGAGATCGGCGAGATGCCGGGGCCGCTCCAGGCCAAGCTGCTGCGGGTGCTGGAGGACGGGCTGGTCAGGCGGGTGGGCGGCCGGCGCGAGACCCGGGTCGACGTCCGGGTGCTGGCCGCCACCAACCGCCAGCCGCGCCAGGCGGTGGAGGAGGGGCGGCTGCGCGAGGACCTCTTCTACCGGCTGAGCGTGTTCACCATCGAGCTGCCGCCGCTGCGGCGCCGGGGAGGCGACGTGGCCCTGCTGTGCCAGCACTTCGTCCGCGAGCTCGACCGCAAGCACGGCACCACGGTGGCCGGGGTCGGCGAGGCCGCCCTCGAGCGGCTGCGCGCCTACGCCTGGCCCGGCAACGTCCGCGAGCTGCGCAACGTGCTCGAGCGCGCCGTCATCCTCGCCCGGCAGGGCTGGATCGAGCCGCTCCACCTGCCGCCGTTCCTGCGTGGCGAGCCGGCCGGCCGCCGGCGCGGGCTGGTGCTGCCGCCCGACGTCACCGCCGCCGAGGCCGAGCGGCTGCTGATCCTCGAGACCCTCGAGCGGCACGGCAACAACAAGACCCGCGCCGCCCGCGCCCTGGGGCTCGACGTCAAGACGGTCCGCAACAAGCTGCGGGCCTACGAGCGCGAGGCGAGGCAGGCGCGATGAGGGTCGCCGTCAAGATCGCCACCGGCTCGGGCCTGATGCTCGGTCTGCTGCTGGCGGTGGTGGCCTACGACCTGGTGCAGCTGGAGCGCCTCTCCGAGGCCAACCGCGAGCTGTCCGAGGTGAGCTTCCAGGCCACGCTGCTGGCGCTCGAGGAGGAGCGCCTGCTGCTGCAGATCGACGAGTTCACCCGCAAGCTGTTCGTCACCCGCGACGCGGCCTACGCGGCCCGCCTGGAATCGCTGGCGGCGGAGTTCGCCGAGCGGCTGGCGGAGCTGCGGGCGCTGCCGCTGTCGCCGGCAGAGCAGGCCGCCGTCCTGCGGCTGGCCGAGCGGTGGGCGGAGCTGCCGCTGGCCAGCGTGGCGCAGGCGGCGGCCGAGTCCGTGGCCCCCGGCGCGCTCCCCGCTGAGCCCGTCCTCGAGAACCCTACCGAGCCCGCGCTGGGGTCGGCGGCCGAGCGGGACGAGCTGCTGGCGGCCGCGGTCGGACAGCTGGGCCGGGTGCGCGAGGCGGCCGACCAGGTGGCGGCGGCCACCCGCGGGGCGGTGGCGGCGCGGGTGGAGCGCTCGGCGCGGCGCAGTCGCGAGGCGGGCACCCTGTCGCGGGTGGTCACGCTGGTCGCCGTCGGCCTCAGCCTGCCGATCCTCTGGCTCACCATCCGCTCGATCCACGAGCCGCTCAAGCGGCTCACCGAGGGCACCCGCGAGGTGGCCGAGGGCCGCTTCACCTACCGGCTGGAGGTCGGCACCAACGACGGGCTGGCGCGGGTCGCCGAGGGCTTCAACGAGATGGTCGAGCGGCTGGCCGAGGTCGACCTGATGAAGAAGGAGTTCGTCTCCCACGTCTCGCACGAGCTCAAGACCCCGCTGGTCGCCATGCAGGAGACCAACGAGCTGCTGCTCGAGGAGATCCCCGGTCCCCTCAACCCCAAGCAGCGGCGGCTGCTCGAGCTCCACCTCGACAGCAACCGGCGGCTGGCCGCGATGATCGCGCGGCTGCTCGACCTGTCGCGGATGGAGGCCGGGGCGATGGAGTTCGACCTCGCCGTCCACGACCTGCGCTACCCGGTGCAGACCGTCGTCGAGCGCTTCGCCGCCCGGGCGGCCGAGCAGGGCGTCGAGCTCGTCACCGAGTGCCCGCCCCGCTGGCTGCCGGCGCGCTGCGACGCCGACCGCATCGTCGAGGTGCTCGAGAACCTGGTCGACAACGCGCTCAAGTTCTCACCCGCCGGTGGCCGGGTGGTGGTGCGCGCGATGGCGGAGGAGGCGGTCACGGGCCGGCCCGGAGGCCCCGGTGCGGAGAGCGGCGGTCCGGGTCGGGTGCTGCTCGAGGTCGCCGATACCGGACCCGGGGTGGCCGACGCCGACAAGGCCAGGATCTTCACCAGGTTCTGGCGGGCCGCCGGGCGGGGGTCCGCCGGCGTCGGCCTGGGGCTGGCGATCTGCCGGGAGATCGTCGCCGCCCACGGCGGGGCGATCTGGGTCACCGACGACCCGGGCGGCGGCAGCGTCTTCCACGTCGCGCTGCCCCGAACCGAGGCCGGCAAGCTGAGCGAGTCGGCGGCATGAGCGCTCGACGGACGCTGCTTCTGGCGCTGCCCGTCGCCCTCTGGCTGGCGAGCTGCTCGGCGACGGTCCGCCAGGCCGACCGCAGTTTTGCGCGGGGGGACTACCCGGCGGCGGCCGCCGGCTACGGCCGGCTGCTGGAGGGCGGTGGCGGCGGCCCCGCAGTCCGCGCCCGCTGCCGGCTGCGTCTGGGTCTGGCCTACGCCCTGCCCGACAGCCCGCTCCACGAGCCGCTGGTGGCCGAGCGCCTCCTGCGGCAGGTCGCCGCCGACCCCGCGGCCGGCGTCTGGGCCCGCGAGGCGGCCGCGGTCCTCGCCGTGCTGGAGGAGGCGCGCGGCCTACGCACCGACGTCGACCGCCGGAGCGCCGACGTCTCCTCGCTGACCCGCAAGCTGGCGGCGCTGCGCGAAGACGCGGCCTCGGCGGCCGGCGAGCAGGCGGGCCGCGAGGACCAGCTCGACGCCATGCGCCGCCGCCTCGCCGCCCTCGAGGCCGAGATCCGCGCGCTCAGCGCCGCCCTCGCCGATCGTCAGGAGGAGCTGCGCCGCCTCAAGGAGATCGATCTCCGGCCGCCGCCGTAGACGCGGCCAGGAAATCGGCCAGCGCCTTGCGCTCGGGGGCGGTGAGGTCGAGGGTGCGGACCGCCGCTTCGTAGCCGCCGGCTTCGACCCGCCGCGACTGCACGACCCGGCCGGCCAGCCGCAGGCGACGGCGGGGCTCGGGGAGGGTGATCGTCAGGTCCACCAGGGCGCCGACCGGCAGGCTCAGCTCGGCGCGGAAGCGGGCGCCGCCCTCGCTCACGTCGACGGTGGTGCAGGGCGACTCCCACTTCCCGAAGCGGACGATGCCCTCGAGCACCGCCGGCACCCGCTGGAAGTCGCGCCGGCTGCTGCCGAAGAGCTGGACCTGGTTCTTGCCGCGGCTCTTGGCCAGATAGAGGGCGCTGTCGGCGCGGCGCACCAGCTCCTCGGGCTCGGCGGCGTCGCCGGGATGGACGGCGATCCCGAGGCTGAGGGTCAAACGTCCCTCGGGCTGCGAGCCTGCGCCCTCGAACAGGTGGTCCTCGATCCGCCGGCGGGTGCGCTCGGCGAGCTCCATGGCACCGAGCTTGGGGGTGGCCGGCAGGACCATGGCGAACTCCTCGCCGCCGTAGCGGGCCACGACGTCGGTCTTGCGCGAGGTCTCCAACAGCAGGCGGGCGATGGCGGCCAGCGCGCGGTTGCCGGCGACGTGCCCGTTGCGGTCGTTGTAGAGCTTGAAGTCGTCGATGTCGGCCATCACCAGCGAGACCGAGCTGTTGTATTGCTGGCAGCGCGAGATCTCGTGCTGGACGCACTCGCTGAAGTAGCGGTAGTTGCGGAGCCCGGTCAGCTCGTCGCGATAGGCCAGCTCGCGGGCCCGCTCGAAGAGCTTCATCTCGATGATGGTGGGGTTCTCGAGCTTGCGGTGGACGTGGAGGAAGTAGCTGATGAGCGCCACCCGCGGGTCGACCGGCGCCCCCAGCCGCTCGCTCATCCGGGCGCGCTGCTCGACGATCCGCCGCCAGTGCTCGCGGGCCTCGGCGGGCTCGAAACGCAGATGCGACAGCAGGTAGATCAGTTCGGAGTAGGTGGCGTCCCGGTAGCGGCCGGCGAGCTTCTCGAGCTCGCGGTCCAGGTCTCGCGTTGCCGCGTCCTCGGCGTGGAGCAGCTTGCCGAGCGCCTCGGCCAGCTCGGGGTCCCAGGGGGCCAGCTCGGGGCGGGGGACCTCGCCGCCGGCCAGCGGCTCGATCAGCGGCTCGGTCCGGCGCCCGTTCGCCGGCGTGGTCCCTGCGGCCGGCGGTTTTCCTGCCTCAGCCTTGCTGGTCATCGATCCCTCCTACCGGTCCGCGCCACGCACAAGCCACGGCCTCCCCTGTGCCGTGGCCGGGCTGCGACCACAGTGCAGCCCTGCTTTGAGCTCGACTGGTCTCGGCCGAAGGACGACCCGAGGCCTGGACCACCGACCCCTCTCCAGAACGTAAGAATATAACTAATCCCCCGAGACGGCAAAGCGCACGTGGTAGCTTCGGCCGGTCGGCTGGAGAAGAGAGGGTGTACAACGTGGGGCGGGGGCCGTCGGGCCTCCGCGAAAGGAGAGCAGCGAGATGAAGCGAGCCTGTATCCCGCGGGCGGCGGCCGCGCTGGCGGTCACCGCCCTGATCTGTACCGCGGTCCCGGCGCTGGCCCAGGCGCCCCTCAAGGTGGGCGACCACCACGCGCTGGCCATCGACTCGGCGCGCGCCTCGCGCCACGAGGTGTTCCGCACCGAGCGCAGCATCGTCTACGAGATCTCCCACGCCGGCGCCACCTACGTGGCGCTCCACTTCTCGCGCTTCGACCTGGCGCCGGGCGAGCGGCTGATCGTCTCCGATCCGCGGGGCGGGCAGAGCTACGTCCTCGAGGGACGCGGCAAGATGGAGGCCGGGGAGTTCTGGGCGCAGCACGTCAAGGGAAACACCGTGGTCCTCGAGTACGTGACCGCCGGGCGGCGCAGCGGCCGCGGCTTCGCGATCGACGAGTACGTGGCCGGCACGGTGGCTCTCGGCGGCCCGCCGCCCGAGGCGATCTGCGGCACCGACGACAAGGAGAACGCGGTCTGCTACCAGGGCAGCAACCCGACCGAGTACGGGCGGGCGCGGGCGGTGGCGCGGCTGCTCATCCAGGGCAGCAGTCTGTGCACCGGCTGGCTGGCCTCGGCCAACAACCACCTGGTGACCAACGAGCACTGCATCACCACGGCCTCCGCGGCGCTCAACACCGACTACGAGTTCGCCGCCGAGGCGCCCAACTGCAACGACGCCAACTGCCAGCTCTGCTGGCCGGGGGTGGTCTTCTCGGGCGCCACCTTCATCCAGGACAGCGCGGCGCTCGACTACGCGCTGGTCCAGATCACCAGCGGCAACCCGGCGGCCACCTACGGCTTCCTGGAGATCGACAACCGCGCGGCCGTGCTCAACGAGACGATCTACATCCCGCAGCACCCCGGCGGCCGCGCCAAGGAGCTGGGGATCGCCAGCTCGCACGCCCAGGACCCCGGCGGCGTCTGCCGGGTCAACTCGACTTCCGAGCCGCCCTGCAGCGGCAGCGGCTACAACGACGTCGGCTACTACTGCGACACCGAGGGCGGCAGCTCGGGGTCGCCGGTGCTCGCCACTTCGAGCCACAAGGTCATCGCGCTGCACCACTGCCGGGGCAGCCTGACCTGCACCCAGACCGGCGCCGACCCCAACCGCGGGGTGCCGATCACCCTGGTCTGCGCCGAGATCTGCGGGATCATCAATCCCGGCGATCCTTGCGGCAACGGCGTCTGCGAGGCGGGCGAGGACTGCAACACCTGTCCGGCCGACTGCGAGATCAGCGGCGGCGCCGCCGCCTGCGGCAACGGTCTCTGCGAGGCCGGCAACGGCGAGACCTGCCTGACCTGCCCGGCCGACTGCAACGGCAAGACCAACGGCAACCCGAACAACCGGTTCTGCTGCGGCTTCGGCGACGGGCTGGCCCCCAACGGCTGCGGCGACAACCGCTGCACCTCGAGCGGCTTCTCGTGCACCGAGACCCCGGTGGGCGGCGGCACCTTCTGTTGCGGCGACGGAACCTGCGACCCGGCGGGCGAGAACTGCGGCAACTGTGCCTTGGACTGCACGGGTCCCGCCGAGATCTGCACCGGCGGCGTCGACGACGACTGCGACGGCGACGTCGACTGCAGCGACAGCGAGTGCACCAGCGACCCGGCCTGTCAGTGTCTGCCGGGTGGCAGCTCGTGCACGGCCAACAATCAGTGCTGCTCGAACAAGTGCAAGGGCGGCACCTGCCGCGGCAACTGATCGCCGGCGGTAGCCAAACGCGGTAGACGACGGGCCGGGGTCGCGGGACCCCGGCCCTTTTCTTACCCGCTCTCCTCGCGCCAGTCGTCGAGGAACAGGGCGTTGCCGCGCAGTCGCCCGCTGGCGACGATCTGCTTGCCGACCAGCTCCTCGAGGACCTTGTCGCGGAACGGATTGCCGCCGCGCCGGCGGAGCAGGAACCGCCCCTGGTCGGTGACCAGCTGGACGGCCTGCCGCTCGCTCTTCGAGCCCGGGCTGACCGCCTCCTGGACCACCTTGCCGTGGAAGCGCTCGCCGCCCATCGGCCCCAGCCTAGCAGCCCATGGTGGAAGTCCGCCTGCCCGTCTGGCGGCGGGGCGGAGCCGTCTGCGGCGCTGCCGCTCCTCGACAATGGCTCGGCATTGCCTGCGTCGCGTCGCCTGGCATCCGGCACCGCCGCGCTCGCCAGCCGCTCCGACCGACTTCCACCACGGGCTGCTAGCAGCAGGCTACCGCGGGTGGTAGGTCTGGACCGAGGTGATCTTGCCGCCGTCCTCGCGGGCCACCAGCACCGCGCGGCGGCCGCCGATGACCTGCCGGCTGGCCGGCTTGCTCTTCTCGAGCCCTTTCTCGAGGCCTTTCCTGGCCATCGCGCGCTTGCCCTTGGACTTGGCGTACATCAGCAGGTAGCTGCCGCCGCCCGCGGCCCGGCTCTTGGCCGCGAAGCCGCGGGCCAAGGCGGGCCGGCTGGCGCCCCGGATAGCGAAGCGCCGGATGGTCTTGCCGAAATCCAGCTCGTGGGCGGCGGCGAGCTTGATCAGCGCGGAGCGCAGCTTGTCCTCCACCTTGCCGCCGGGCCGCGAGGCGACGGCGGCGGTGGTGGCGGCGATGCGACGGCCCTTGCTGAACAGGCTCTTGCGGCGGTCGACGGGCGAGGCCAGCGACTTGGCCCGCAGGGTCTTGCGGGTCTTGGCGGGCGCGGTCGCCGGGTGGACCGAGGCGTCGCCCAGTACCAGGAACTGGCCGAGGGTCTTGAGGTCGATCGGGTCGAGCGGCGCGGCGCCGGTGACGTACTCCTGGCGCGCCGTGAGCCCCGCCCGGCCGATCGAGGCGCCGTTCTGGATCTCGCGGATGAAAGTCTGGCAGATGAGGTCGGCGGCACCGTTGCCGTCGGCCGGGCCGTAGGCGACGGTGGTGGACCCGAAGAAGCCGAAGGCACCATTGCCGAGGTAGGTGTTGGCGATCCCCATGTGCAATCCCAGCGGAGCGGGGTCGAACAGCTCGGCCCCGTAGCAGCACTCGGCGGCGACCACCGTGCCGTCGCGCAGCTTGCCCGGCAGGTTGCCGGCGAAGTGGGCCTCCGGAAAGTCCCCGCCGTTCTCGCCGTAGAAGCGGTCGTCCTCGAGCGCCCCGTGCAGGTTGATGAAGTGCGAGCGCGCCCCGAGCTGGGTCTTCGACCATTCCGGACCCCTGGGCGGCGCCAGCGCCAGCTTCTTGGTCGAGCCGAAGAGCTTCTTGACCGACAGGCGGGTCGAGCCCTTCCACACCGCGGCGCTGACCGCGAAGTAGCTCTTGTAGGAGCGGGCCTGGCGCGACTTCCAGCCGGCCGCCTCCTTGAGCAGGGCCAGCAGATAGCCGGGGTCCTTGGAGCCGGCGACGTCGGGCAGCCGGCTGACCACGCGGGTGGGTCCCTTGAAGTCCTCGATGCGCTTGCCGAACGGCGCCTCGCAGGCGTAGGGCAGATCGCTCGGCACCTCCGGATCCTCGTCCTGGAGCGGGTTGGTGAGCGACTGGTGGGCAACGACGTCGGGCGCCCCCAGCAGCACCAGATAGGCGGGCGACAGGGTCTTGAAGATGGCGTCGATGGCCGCCTTGGTGCCCTTCTGGTCGGCGGGATCGCTGACCGGCTTGGGGCCGAACGGCTGCACGTCCCCCTTGAGATCGAGGCACACCAGCCGGGTGGTGATCCCGCGCTTCTTGTCGGCGGCGACCAGCGCCGCGACCGCGCCCTCGATCGCCGCCCATCCGGTGCTGCCGTACTTCGACCGCAGGGCCTTCTTGCTGGTGACCAGCACCTTCTCGGT
This sequence comes from Thermoanaerobaculia bacterium, assembly GCA_041567315.1. GTDB lineage: Bacteria > Acidobacteriota > Thermoanaerobaculia > Multivoradales > JAHEKO01. The sequence goes on from JBFGCA010000032.1 coordinate 42,601, forward strand.
CATCTCGTGCGTCCTTTCCGTTTGCTCCTGGAGGTCGGCCGGGCCTTGCGCTTCGGTCCGGTCTCGCCGAGACGGCGGCGGAGCAGCGAGGAGCCCTGGCTGCCGATCCGTGCCGCCGGCGCCGGCGCGGCCCGGCGCCCCGACCTGGCCAGCGCCTTGCTCATCACCCGGGCACGCGCCGGCGACGCCACCGCCGCCACCCGGGCGCGGAGCTCGGGGTTGGTGGCGAGCTGGAACTCGAGCTCGTCGCCGAGCGCCGCCAGGTCGACGTCGATCTCGCGGTCGCTCGAGCCCAGCACTTCGACGATCGCGCGGCGGATCCGGGCGGGCGGAATGCCCGGGAAGAACTCCTGATCAGGCAAAGACCACGAAAGGGTATCTGGGGAGGCCTCTGGGAAATCCCCAACCGGGAAGTGGATGGGGCCTTCTGGAAAAACCGTGGAGACGA
>JBFGCA010000033.1:0-42446 GCA_041567315.1 Thermoanaerobaculia bacterium
GAGTCATTCGTTGGTGCTGCCAAGGCGCGCTGACGCAGGCATAGCGGGGACTATGTCGAGGAAGCGCAACGCCGGCAGCGCCAGCGAGGACCGCCTAGATGGTAAGGCGAAGTCGGAGACACCACACTAGCGCTCCCACCAGCGTTTCTTGACGGCGACGCCGGCCGCCAGCCGACGCGCCTCGGCGGCCACCCGCTCGACGAGGTCGCCCGACCGGCCGTGCTCCTCCACCACCCGCACCAGGGCGCTTCCCACCACCACGCCGTCGGCCACCCGCGCCACCGCAGCCACCTGCTCGGGGGTGGAGATGCCGAAGCCTACGGCCAGCGGCAGGGGCAGCCGGCGGCGCAACCGGCGGGCTTCGCGGAGCAGCTCGGGGGCGAGCTGGTCGCGTACCCCGGTGACCCCGGTCCGCGACACGTAGTAGACGAACCCGCTGGACAGCTCGGCGACCTGGCGCACGCGCCTCTTGGTGCTGGTCGGGGCAAGCAGGAAGACGGGGTCGACGCCGCGGGCCGCCAGGGCCGGGACGAACGTCTTGCCCGCCTCGTCGGGGGGCAGATCGACGCACAGCACGCCGTCGACCCCCGAGTCCGCGGCCTGCTCGGCGAAGGCGTCGAGACCGCGCACGTGGAGCGGGTTGAAGTAGGTGAACAGCACCAGCGGCACCCCGAGCCGCGGGCGCAGCCGCGAGACCAGCTCGAGGATGCCGCCGACGGTGGTGCCCGACTCGAGGGCGCGGACCGCGGCGCGCTGGTTGACGGGACCGTCGGCGATCGGGTCGCTGAACGGCACTCCCAGCTCGATCAGGTCGGCACCGGCCTCCGGCAGCGCCTCGAGCAGCCGGCCGGTCGCGGCCAGGTCGGGGTCGCCGGCGGTCAGGTAGGGGATGAAGGCGGCCCGCCGCTCCTCCCGGCAGCGGGCGAAGGCGTCGGCGATCTCGCTCAACTCTCCTCCTCCCAGTCGACCCGCCGCCAGATGTCGGCCTGGTGCTCGGCGGCCGGCTCGCGCTCCGGCTGGCGCTCGTCCTCGGACTCGTCGCCGACGCCTTCTTGCTGCTGGCGCGCGTCCCAGGCCAGCACCGACTCGACGTCCTTGTCGCCGCGCCCCGAGAGGCTGACCAGCACCAGCTCGTCGGGCGGCAGCTGGGCGGCGCGCTTCACCGCCTCGGCGACGGCGTGCGCGCTCTCCAGCGCCGGCAGGATGCCCTCGGTGGCGGCCAGCAGATGGAAGGCCTCGACCGCCTCGTCGTCGCCAACCGCCGTGTACTCCACCCGGCCCTGGTCGTGGAGCAGCACGTGCTCGGGCCCCACTGCCGGGTAGTCGAGCCCCGCCGACACCGAGTGGGTGGAGGCGATCTGGCCCTCGGCGTTCTGCAGCACCAGGGTGCGGGTGCCGTGGAGCACCCCCAGCGAGCCGCCCTGGAAGCGGGCGGCGTGGTCGCCCAGCCCCGGGCCGCGGCCCCCCGCCTCGACCCCGATCAGCCGCACCCGCGTCTCGGCCAGAAACGCTCCGAACAGACCCAGCGCGTTGCTGCCGCCGCCCACGCAGGCCACCGCCAGGTGGGGCCAGTCGCGTTTGGCCTGGCGGCGGAGCTGGGCGCGGGCCTCGCGGCCGATCACCTGGTGGAAGTCGCGCACCATCCGCGGGTAGGGATCGGGTCCCAGCACCGAGCCCAGCACGTAGTGGGTGGTGCGGACGTTGGTCACCCAGTCGCGCAGCGCCTCGTTGATGGCGTCCTTCAAGGTGCGGCTGCCGGCGTCGACCGGCACCACCTCGGCGCCCAGCAGTTTCATGCGCTCGACGTTGAGCCGCTGCCGGCGCATGTCCTCGGTGCCCATGTACACGGTGCAGGTGTGGCCGAGCAGGGCGGCGGCGGTGGCGGTCGCCACCCCGTGCTGGCCGGCGCCGGTCTCGGCGATCAGCCGCCGCTTGCCCATCTCGAGCGCCAGCAGCGCCTGGCCGACGGCGTTGTTGATCTTGTGGGCGCCGGTGTGGAGCAGGTCCTCGCGCTTGAGCCAGATGCGCGCGCCCCCGGCCTCTTCGCTCAGCCGCCGGGCGAAGTAGAGCGGCGTCGGCCGCCCGGCGTAGTGGGTCAGCAGGTCGTCGAGCCGCCGCCGGAAGGAGCGCCGGCGCCGCACCCGGTCGTAGGCGCGGGCCAGCTCCTCGAGCGGCGCCATCAGCGTCTCGGGCGCGAAACGGCCGCCGTAGGGGCCGTAGTAGCCGGGGCGTTCAACCACCGAGCGGGGCATGGCGAATCTCGTCGAAGAGCCGTTCGAGGGCCGCCGGGTCCTTGACCCCGGGCCGCGACTCCACCCCCGTGCAGACGTCGACGCCGCCGGCGCCGCTCAGCTCGAGGGCGCGCCGCGCGTTGTGCGGCCCGATGCCGCCGGCGACCAGCACCAGGCGGCCGGCGGCGACCCCGGCGATCCTCTCATACGGCCAGCCGACGCCGCCGCCGCCGTAGAGGGTCGGGTGGCGGTGGTCGAACAGGAACCCGCCGGCCTCGGGATACTCCGCCATCTCGGCGGGGTCGAAGGCCTCGCCGACCCGGAACGCCTTGATCGCCCGGGCGCCGAACGCCGCCACCTCGGCCGGTCCCTCGTCGCCGTGGAGCTGCACCAGGTCGAGCCCCACCTGCTGCGCCACCTCCTCCACCCGCTCCCGGGGCTCGTTGACGAACACCCCCACCAGCCGCACCCGGCCCCGCACCTCGGCGGCGATCGCCGCCGCCCGCTCCGGCTCGAGCGCCCGTGGGCTGGGCGGATAGAAGTTGAGCCCCAGAAAGTCGGCCCCCAGGTCGGCCGCCAGCACCGCGTCGGCCGCCCGGGTGAGGCCGCAGATCTTGACCAGGGGCCGCCTCACCCGGCCAGCTCCGCCACCCGCGCCGCCGGGTCGGGGGCGAGCAGCAGCGACTCGCCGACCAGGAAGGCGTCGAACCCGGCGGCGGCCAGGCGACGGACCTCGGCCGGCCGCGAGATGCCGCTCTCGGCCACTTTCAGGGCGGCGGCGGGCAGCTCGGGGACCAGCGCCGCCGAGCGCTCGAGGTCGACCTCGAAGGTCCGCAGATCGCGGTTGTTGACCCCGACCAGCTCCCAGCGGCGGCCGGCCAGCTTGTCGAGGTCGCCGCGGTCGTGGACCTCGACCAGCGGCGCCAGGCCGTGGCCACGCGCCGCCGCCGCCAGCGCGGCCAGCTCGGCGGCGTCGTGGAGGGCGGCGATCAGCAGCACGGCCGAAGCCCCGGCCGCGGCCGCCCACCCGAGCTGGCGGCGGTCGACCACGAAGTCCTTGGCCAGCGCCGGCAGCCCGGCCGCCCGCCGGCAGCGGCCCAGCAGCTCGTAGCTGCCGTGGAAGAAGTCGGGCTCGACCACCACCGACACCGCGGCGGCGCCGCCCCGCCGGTAGGCCGCCGCCTGCGCCTCGGGGTCCACCCGGCCGGCCAGCGACCCGAGCCGCGGCGAGCCCATCTTGACCTCGGCGATCACCGCCCGGCCGGGTCGGGCGGCGAGCGCCGCCAGGAACGGGCTCTCGGCCACGGTGAGCAGCGCTTCGCGGGCCGGCGCAGCCGCTTCGGCCGCGGCTGCCCCCGGTCCGCCCGACCCCGCGGCCTCCGCCGCCAGCCGCTCCCGCCGGCGGTCGACGATCTTCTGCAACAGGTCGGACACGGCCCGACTCAAGTCAGCTCCCGGCTCCCCTCGCAGGGGCCGCTCCGGCGCCGCTCCCCGGGCCGCTGTCCGGCCCGCCATCGTAGCGCCCGCCTGGGCCGCTGCCGGCCGCGCCTCTCCGACCCCGCGACAGCTCGCGAAGCGCTTCGAGCTTGGCGCGGGCGGCCCCCGAGTCGAGCGCCCGCCGCGCCCGCTCGACCCCCTCGGCCAGCCCGTCCGCTAGACCGGCCACGTAGACCGCGGCGCCGGCGTTGAGCACCGTGACGTCGGCGAGCGGACCCGCCTCGCCGTCGAGCACCGCGGCGAGCAGCCGCGCGTTCTCCGCGGGCTCGCCGCCGGCCAGCGCCGAGGCCGGCACGGGCTTGAAGCCCAGCTCGGCCGGGTCGAGCCGCCACGTCCCGACCTCGCCGCCGCGCAGCTCGGCGATCTCGGTCGGGCCGGTCAGGGTGATCTCGTCGAGCCCGTCCGCGCCGTGGACCACGAGGGCGTGCTCGCTGCCCAGCAAAGCAAGTACCCGGGCGAGCGGCTCGACCAGCGCCGGCGAGTAGACGCCCAGCAGCTGCCGGCGGGCGCCCGCCGGATTGGTGAGCGGTCCCAGCAGGTTGAACAGGGTGGGCACCCTGAGCTCGCGGCGCACCGCCATCACCTGCTTCATGGCCGGATGGAGCAGCGGCGCATAGAGAAAGGCGATCCCGATCTCGGCCAGCGCCCGCGCCGCCTCGGGGGCCGAGGTCTCGATCTTGACCCCCAAAGCCGCCAGCACGTCGGCGCTCCCCGAGCGGCTGGAGACCGAGCGGTTGCCGTGCTTGGCGACCGGCACCCCGGCGGCGGCGGCCACCAGCGCGGCGGCGGTCGAGATGTTGAACGTCCCCTTGCCGTCGCCGCCGGTGCCGCAGGTGTCGACGACCGCGAGATCGCCGGCCGGCACCGCCACCACCCGGCGGCGCATGGCGGCGGCGGCGCCGGCGATCTCGTCCACCGACTCGCCCTTGGCGGCCAGCGCCACCAGCAGCGCCGCCTGGGTCGGCGCGCCCAGCTCGCCGTCCATCAGGGCGCCGAAGAGCCGCTCCATCTCGTCGCGCCCGAGATCCTCGCCGGCGAGCAGCCGCCGCAGCGCCGCGACCGCGATCTCCACGGCTCAGACTCCGGCGGGTCGCGGCTGGCGGCAGAGGGCGAGAAAGTTGTCGATCAGGGCCGGACCCGCCGCGGTGAGCACCGACTCGGGATGGAACTGGACGCCCCAGTAGGGCAGGCCGCGGTGGCGCATCCCCATCAGCGTCCCCTCCTCGCTCCAGGCCACCGGCTCGAACACCTCGGGCAGACTGTCGGCGCGCACTTCGAGGCTATGGTAGCGCGTCGCCTCGAAGGGGTTGGGGAGCCCGGCGAAGAGCCCCTCCCCCAGGTGCCGGATCTGCGAGGTCTTGCCGTGCATCAGCCGCGGCGCGCGGTCGACGACGCCGCCGAAGGCCACCCCCAGCGCCTGGTGTCCCAGGCAGACGCCGAGCAGCGGCACCGCCGGCCGCCGCCCGATCAGCTCGACGCAGACCCCGGCCTCCTCGGGACGGCCCGGTCCGGGCGACAGCACGATCCCGGCGGGCCGGCGGGCCAGCAGCGCCTCGGCGCTCTCGACGTCGTTGCGCACCACCTCGACCTCGACGCCGCGCGCCAGCAGGATCTGCACCAGGTTGTAGGTGAACGAGTCATAGTTGTCCACCATCAGCAGCCGGCCGGCGCCGGCGGGAGGGCCGGCGCTCACGACGCCGACTCCGCGGTTTCGGGGGCCGGCTCGCGCCGCGGCGGCCGGTCCGGTCCCGGCGCCAGCTCGGCGGCCAGCTCCACCGCCGCCAGCAGCGCCGCCGCCTTGCTCTCGGTCTCGCGCTCCTCGGCGGCCGGATCGGAGTCGGCGACGATGCCGGCGCCGGCGGTCACCGACACCTCGCCGCGGCGCGCCACCAGCGTGCGGATGGTGATGCAGGCGTCCAGATCCCCCGAGTAGGAGAGGTAGCCGACGGCGCCGGCGTAGGGCCCGCGGCTCTCGGGCTCCAGCTCGTCGATGATCTCCATCGCCCGCACCTTGGGCGCCCCGGAGACGGTGCCGGCCGGAAAACAGGCCAGCAGCGCGTCGAGCGCCGTGGCGTCCGGGGCCAGCTCGGCCTCGACGCTGGAGACGATGTGCATGACGTGGCTGTAGCGCTCGATCTCCATGAAGGTCGGCACCCGCACGCTGCCGCCCCGCGCCACCCGCCCCAGGTCGTTGCGGCCGAGGTCGACCAGCATGACGTGCTCGGCGCGCTCCTTGCCGTCGGCCAGCAGCTCGGCGGCCAGCCGGCGGTCGGTCTCCGGGTCGGCGCCCCGCGGCCGGGTGCCGGCGATCGGACGCGCCTCCACCCGGCCGCCGCCGGCCCGCACCAGCATCTCGGGCGAGGCCCCCACCAGCGCCGCCTCGGGGGTCTCCCACAGCACCATGTAGGGACTCGGGTTGACGGCGCGCAGGGTGCGGTAGAGGGCGACGGGGGTCAGCCCGGCCGGTGGCAGCGCCAGCCGCCAGCGGCGCGCCAGCACCACCTGGAAGACGTCGCCGGCGGCGATGTAGTCCTTGGCGGCGGCCACCGCCCGCCGGTAGCCGGCGCCGTCGAGGGTCGGCGTCGCGCGCGCGGCCAGCTGGCCGGCGGCCGGGGCCACCGGCCAGCGGCCCCGATCCGCGGCTGTCGGCAGCTCCAGCGCCCCGGACTCGCCGGCGGCGGTGAGGCGCCGCGCCAGCTCGTCGAGCCGCCGCCGCGCCTCGGCCCGCGACACCTCGCCCTCGATCTCGTTGGCCACGGCCACCACCCGCTGCCGGGCGTGATCGAAGACCACCAGGTCGTCGAACCGTCCGAGGACGGCGAGCGGCAGCCCGAAGGGGTCGGGCGGCGCCGACGGCAGCCGCTCCAGCAGCCGCACCAGGTCGTAGCCGAAGAAGCCCACGAAGCCACCGGCCAGCGGCAGCGGGCCGCGCTCGGACCGCACCTCGCCAAGCACCGCGCGGAGCGCCGCCAGGGGCCCGCCCGCGAGCCGGCGGGTGCCGCCGGCGCTCTGCACCTCCAGCCGATCGGACCACAGCCGGTAGAGCTCCCGCGGCGCCGCACCCAGAAAGCTGTAGCGCGACACCTGGTCGCCACCGGTGACGCTCTCGAGCAGGAAGCGCCCCGCGGGCCCCCCCTGCGAGCCGCCTCCGAGCCTCCGATAGGCGGCCAGCGGGGTCAGCGTGTCGGCCAGGAACTCGCGGGTGTGGGGCACCGCGCGCCGCAGCCGCGGCGCGGCGCTCATCGCGGCTCCTCGAGCCCGAGGATCCGCCGCCCCTCGCCGAGCGGCAGCTCGCGGCCGGTCAGCAGCCGGAACTGCGGCGCCGCCTGGTGGAGCAGCACCTCGCGCCCGTCGATCGCCTGGTGCCCTGCCGCCCGTGCCGCGCGGACCAGCGGCGTCGGCTCACCGCGCCGGTAGACCAGGTCGACCACCACCGCCTCCACCGCCAGCCGCGCGGGGTCGAAGGGCAGGGGGTCTTCGTCGGTCAGCCCGCCGGGGGTGGCGTGCACCACCACCCCGAACCGCCCCGGGTCGAACTCTTCGAGCGGCACGAACGGCAGCCCCAGCTCTTCGGCCGCCCGCTCGCCGCGGGTGCGCCCGCGATTGACCAGCCGGACCCGCGCCCCGGCCCGGGCCAGCGCGAAGGCCGCGGCCCGGCCGGCGCCGCCCGCCCCCAGCACCGCCGTCTCGGTCTCGGTGAGCACCACGCGGCGCGCCCTGAGCGGCCCCAGCACGCCCTCCGGGTCGGTGGTCTCGGCCTCCCAGACGCCGTCGCGGACGACCAGGGTGTTGGCGGCCCCCACCCGCTCGGCCAGCGGGCTGCTGGCCCCGGCCACCGCCAGCGCCACGCCCTTGTGGGGGGCGGTGACGCTCAGCCCGGCGAGGTGGAAGCCGAGCTCGCGGAGGCTGCCGCTCTCCACGACTTCGAGCCAGAAGTCGCCGAAGGCCTCGACGTGGAAGGTCAGGTACAGGGCCGGCAGGCCCAGCTGCTCGTAGAGACGGTTATGGAGGCGCGGCGACAGGCTGTGGTCGACCGGCCGGCCGACAATGCCGTAGAGCCTCTCGATCGGGTCCAGCCGGGGCAGCCGGAAGTCGTCGCGCAGTGCCGTCAGCGTCGGCTGGCCCGGCGCCGCCGAAACCTCGCCGGCGGCGGCGAAGATCCACGGCGCCCCGAGCCGCGGGGCCAGCAGCCGCGTCCAGGCTCCTACCTGGCCGCTGGCGAAGGCGATCAGGTCGCTCCGCCGCTGCGAGCGCAGGATGGCGAGCGGTGCCAGCTCCTGGCCCGGCTGACGAGCTTCCGCCACCAGCTTGTAGAGGCGGGCCTGGTGTCCACCGAGCTCGGCGAGCCGCGCCTCGAGCTCGGCCCGGGTCGCCGGCGGACCGTGCCAGGAGATCAGCCGCCGGCCGGCCGGCAGCGCCTCGAGCACCTCGGGGACGAGGTCGCGCGCGCCTTCGAGGTCGACCAGGTCGTAGGCCGCCGCGGCGGCAGTCAGTTTCTCCTGGCGCCGCCCCGACGACAGCTCGGCGGCGCCGCCCTCGGCGCGGCTCCGTAGCGTGTACAGCAGCTCGCCCGGGAACCGGCCGCGCAGCCACTCGGGGTCGAGCTCGCCGGTGAGGTCGGCGCGCACCTCCAGCACGTCGGCGCGGCCGGCGAGCGCCGCCAGCTCGGCGGCCCCGGGCGGGGCCGTCAGCGTCGCCACCAGGATCACCCGCGAGTTCGTCAAAGCCGCCTCCGAAAAGCGCGCCATGGTAGCATCCGCGAGCCGTCGCAGTTCGGGAACCGCATGCGATTCGAGCGCTGGGAGCAGGTCCTGCTGATCGTCCTGGTGCTGGGCACCATCGCGCTTTTCCTCCGCGAGCTCCTCCCCAAGATCCGCCACATCCGCGCCGGCCGTCCCGACCGGCCGCGCACCGACCGGCTCGGCGAGCGGCTGGCGCGGCTGGTCCGCGAGGTGGTCTTCCAGTCGCGGGTGGTCGGCGGCCGCCCAGTGGCCGGCACGCTCCACGCCCTGGTCTTCGCCGGCTTCGCCTTCTTCGCCCTGGAGACCGTCGACCACTTCCTCGAGCCGTTCGGGGTGCCCTTCCTGGGGCTGCTGCCGGGCGGCCTCGAGTCCGCGTTCAAGTCGTTCCTGGCCGTGGTCGCGGTGCTGGTCATCGTCGGCATCCTCGGGCTCGCCTTCCGGCGCTTCGTGCTGGTCAAAGTCTCGCCCGATCCCAAGTCCTGGTCCTCGGGCGTGGTGGCGCTGATGATCGCGCTGCTGATGGTCACCTACCTCAACGGCATCGCCGCCGAGCCGGTCGCCGAGCGCGCCAACTGGTGGGTCCACGCGCTGCTGATCATCGCCTTCCCGCCGCTCATCCTGCGCTCCAAGCACTTCCACATCCTGATGGCGCCGGTCGACATCTTCTTCCGCACCCACTCGCTGGGCGAGTACCTGCCGCTGGAGCTCGACGAGGAGGCGCTGGCGGCCAGCGAGGAGGAGATCTCGCTGGGCCTCGAGACGATGGCCGACGTGCCGTGGAAGATGCGCATGGACTTCCTGACCTGCGTCGAGTGCAAGCGCTGCACCGAGCAGTGCCCGGCCTGGAACTGCGACCAGGAGCTCAACCCGCGCGGCTTCATCCTCGCCGGCCGCTCGATGCTGGGCAGCGACGGCCCGGTGGTGGGCGGCGTCCTCAGCGAGACCGCCCTCGGCCAGTGCACCAGCTGCGGCGCCTGCGAGAGCATCTGCCCGGTGGGGATCGAGCACCTGCAGGTGCTGATCGGCGCCAAACGCTCCCAGGCGCTGGCCACCGGCAAGGGGATGGTGGCCAGCGACTTCCTGCAGAAGATCGAGCGCTACGGCAACCCGTTCACCGCGCCGCAGGAGAACCGCGCCAAGCTGATCGAGGAGCTGGGGATCCCGCTCTACGAGCCCGGCAAGACCGAATACCTGCTGTGGCTGGGTTGCGTGTGGAGCTACAACGAGGACGCCCGCGGCAGCCTCCAAGCGCTGGTCCGGGTGCTCGACCGGGCCGGGGTGAGCTACGGGGTGCTGGCCGAGGAGTCGTGCAGCGGCCACCACTCGCGCCGCCAGGGCGAGGAGCTGCAGTTCCAGACCCTGGCCCGCGAGAACATCGAGCGCTTCCGCGAGGGCCAGGTGCGCAAGGTGCTCTCGCCCTGTCCGCACTGCTTCCACACCATCCGCCGCGAGTACCCGACCCTCGACGGCGACCTCGAGCTCGAGACCCTCCACCACTCCGAGCTGCTGGCCCGGCTGGTCCAGGAGGGCAAGCTGCAACTGGCACCGGCCACCAACGGCAAGCGCCTCACCTTCCACGACCCCTGCTACCTGGGCCGCTACGAGAGCGTCTACGACGCCCCGCGCCAGGTGGTCGCCGGCGCCGGCTTCGACCTCGTCGAGCTGCCCCGCCGCCGCCAGCGCTCCTTCTGCTGCGGCGGCGGCAGCGCCGGTTTCGACCGCCATTTCGAGGAGGAGCACCGCGTCGACCAGGAGCGCAAGCGCGAGATCGCCGCCTCCGGCGCCCAGGTCCTCGTCACCGCCTGCCCCGAGTGCAAGATGATGCTCGACGCCGCCGTCGAAGAGACCAAGGACCTGGTCGAGCTGGTGGCCGAAGCGCTGCCGCCTGGTGAGGGTGCGACCCAACGCGAGAGCAAGGCCGCAAGCGGCGCTGATCTTCCTGCTTGAACTTCGGTGGCCCTGATCCGGGCAGTCGGTGCGACTCGCCTCGATCCTCCCCAATGAAGACCAGGGCGCCGCTGCCGGCCATACTCGCGCTTCCTACCTGGACTCTCCTTTCCCTTCTCACCTGGCCTCTCCTGCTCATTGCCACGCCAGGGCGCGCCGGCGAGCTGAGCTTCGACCTGATCTTCGGCGAGCAACCCGAGGGCCGGCGGATCGCCCAGCCGGCCTGGTCGCCCGACGGCGACCGGCTGAGCTACCTGTGGGACGACGGGGCCGGCGCCGCGCTGTGGACCCTGGACGTCCCCGGCGGCGAGCCGCGGCGGCTGTTGCGGCTCGCCGAGCTGCAAGCGGAGGTCGGCACCGCGAAGCTCGAGAGCTATCTATGGGCTCCCGATGGCCGCCAGCTGTTGCTGGTCGCCGGCGGCGACCTGCTGCTGCTCGACGGCCTCGCTGCAAAACCGGACGGCCAGGGCGAATCGGCCGGAGGGCCGCCGGGTGAGGGCGGCGCCCGGCTGCGGCGCCTGACCTCCACCTGGCCGGCGGAGCAAGACCCCAAGTTCGACCCCCACGGCCGCTTCGTGGCCTTCGTGCGCGACGCCGACCGGGCGACCGGCCGCCACCCCGTCCTCATGTACCACTACGGCGGCCCCGGCTCGCAGGTGGTGGCCGACCGCTGGGAGCCCCGCCGCCGCGGCCTCTGGCACCGCCTGATGGCCGAGCGCGGCTTCGGAGTGCTGAAGGTCGACAACCGCGGCTCGGCCTTCTTCGGCAAGCCCGGCCAGGACCTCCTCCACCGCCGCTTCGGCGAGGTCAACCTCGCGGCCCAGCTCGCCGGCCTGGACTACCTCGCCACCCTCCCCTGGGCCGACCCAGCCCGCGTCGGCCTCTGGGGCGGCTCCGGGGGCGGCGCCAACACCCTCTACTGCCTCCTCAACCGCCCCGGCGTCTGGCGGGCCGGCGCCGCCTGGGCCCCGGTCACCGACTGGCGCCTCTACGACGCGATCTGGACCGAGCGCTACCTCGACCACCCCGCCGACAACCCCGACGGCTACCGCCTCTCCTCCCCCCAGACCTACGCCACCGCCCTCGCCGACCCCCTCCTCATCGCCCACGGCCTCGCCGACGACAACGTCCACGCCACCAACACCCTCCAGCTCCTCCACCGCCTCACCCAGGCCCGGCGCCCCTACGCCCCCCTCCTCTACCCCGACCAGAAACACCCCCTCACCGGCCCCCCCCGCCGCCACTTCTACGAACAGATGACCGCCTTCTTCGAGCGGCATCTCGGAGATGGCGGAACTGTCTGATCGGCAGTAGACCGGCGACTCAGGCTCCGGTGCCACGAGAGTTCAAAGAATCCGACTGAGCGCGACAAGAAATACCCAATCCGACATAATGAGCCACCGCGGGCAGGCAGGAGACGAGAAGGCGCTCGTCATCCTGAGCGGCGAGATCAGGACTCCACCAATCTCTCGCAAAGAAGGTCCTGGGCAGTGCTCGCCGCCTACTGCGGGAGTACGACGCAAGCTGATGCTAGAGGTGCTCGATGCCCCTTAGTAAACAAAAGAAGGCCCGAATTCGGGCAATGGGCGGCAGAATCACGAGCGTCGAGGAGTGGCTCCACCTGACGCCTGAAGAGGTGGCGGTTCTGGACATGAAGATCCGGCTGGGTGGGGAAATCAAAGCGCGGCGGCGGCGGCAAAGACTCTCGCAGCAGCGGGCCGCAAAGATCCTGAAAACCAGCCAAGGCAGGGTTTCGAGGCTCGAGAGAGGGCAGGCGACCCTTGATCAGCTCGCCCGTTCGCTGTTGGCCCTTGGTGGCTCGCCGGAGGAGGTGGCACGGGCCATTGCCGGATAACGCCTTTCCCCAGAGCCTCAACCGAGGTCGAGCTCGCCGCAGTAGTTGAGGATCTCGGCCCGCGCGGCGTCGCGCAGGGCCACTGCCGCTGACCAGTCCGAGCCCTGCGGCCGGATCGGGGGGCGGACGTGGACCGTGATCGCGCCGCGGCGGGGGATCCACTTGGTGTCGCGCAGCACCGAGCGGGAGCCGCGGATCGCCACCGGCACGACCGGCGTGCCGGTCTGGGTGGCCACGGAGAAGGCGCCGAGACGGAAGGGGCGCAGGCCCGGCGCCCGATCGAAGGTGCCCTCGGGGAAGAACAGCAGCGACTCGCCCGAGTGGAGGGCTTCGACTGCCTTCTGGATGTCCTCGAGACCCTGGCTGGGATCGAACCGCTCGACGAACAGGGTGCCCAGCCTGGAGAGCAGCAGCCGGGCCAGCACGCTCTTCTGGAGCTCGCGCTTGGCCAGGAATGCACCCTCCACGGGCAGCGCGGCGGTGAGCGCGAGGCCGTCGAGATAGCTGGCGTGGTTGGCCACCACGATCCAGGGTCCCTGGCCTTCGAGGTGCTCCAGACCCTCGACGCGGATGGCGGTGGAGGTCAGGCGCGCTAGCTCCCGAGCCGCCAGCCGGGCCGCCCGGCGCCGCCGGTTCAACCGCGGCAGCAGGGCGATGGCCGCGGCGGCCGGGACGGCAACGAGGGCCAGGACCGCCCAGAAACGGCCGGCGTAGACCAGCGCTCCCGCTGTGCGCGCCGAGCGCGCCGCCTGCGCCCGCGCGCTGGCGGCCGCGAGGCGGGTCACCTGCCACCAGGTAGATCGGACTCGGCCCTGGCGGCCGCTTTCGTAGAGCTCCCGGCAGGCCGTCCGCCGCAGCTTGCCGCTGGAGGTCTTGGGGACCGTCCGGGGGGCGGCCAGGACGACGTCATCGGCCGGCGCACCGACCAGATCGACCGCCACCGACTGGATGGCGTCGGTCAGCCGCCGGCGGGCCTCGGCGCCGGTCTCGCGGGTCTCGGCCAGGATCACCAGCCGCTCGGTTCCCGACTCCGGATCGGGGCTGCCGAAGACCGCCACGCAGCCCTTGCGCACACCGCGGACCGCCCCTACCGCGCTCTCCAGCTCCTGCGGGTAGATGTTCTGCCCGGCGCGGATGATCATGTCCTTGGCGCGACCGGTGATGAACACCTCGCCGCCCGCGACGTAGGCCAGATCGCCCGAGTCCAGCCAGTCGCCGCGGAAGAGCTTCCGGGTGGCCTCCGGATTGCGGAAGTAGCCCGAGGTGGCCGACGGCCCACGGAATTCGAGCTGCCCCTCCTCGCGCTCGCCCAACTCGCTGCCGGCCGCGTCGACCACCCGGATCTCGTGATCCGGCAGCGGCGGACCGCAGCCGACGAACTCCACGGTTTCGCCGTCGTCGGGCGCGGCCGGCAGCGCCCGCCCGGAGCGCGTCAGCGAGTCTCGCTGGACGCGATCGACGACCACCTCCCTGCCGAGCGGCGGGAAGGCGAGGCCCAGCGAGCACTCCGCCAGACCGTAGACCGGCATCATCGCGCCGCGTCGCAGGCCGTAGGGAGCGAAGCGCTCGGTGAATCGGCGGACCGTCTGCGGGCTGACCGGCTCGGCGCCGTTGAGCGTCGCCCGCCAAGACGACAGATCGAGCCCTTCGATCTCCTCGTCGCGGACCTTGTTCAGGCATAGCTCGTAGGCGAAGTTGGGGGCCGCCGACACGGTGCCGTGGTGATGGTGGACGGCCCACAGCCAGCGTGCCGGCCGCATCAGGAAGGTGACCGGCGACATCAGGACGAGGGGGAAGCCGTAGTACATCGTGGCCATCCAGGCCCCGATCAGCCCCATGTCGTGGTAGAGGGGCAGCCAGCTCACGCAGACGTCCGCCGGGGTGAGCTCGACGGCGCGGCCGATCGTCCGCAGGTTGCTGAGCAGATTGGCATGGGTGAGGATGACGCCCTTGGGATCGGCGGTGCTGCCCGAGGTGAACTGCAAGAAGGCGGTGTCGTCCGCCCGCAGCCTGGCCAGCCGCGGCGCCGTCGACCCGCCCGCGATCTCCTCTGCAGTCACCACGCTGCGGAGCGTCTCGACCTGCGCCTTGAGCAGTTGCGCCAGGGGCCGCACCTGGTCGAAGGTGATCAGGAACCGGGCCAGGGCGGTGGAGAGGATGCCGGCCTGCCGGCGGAGGTGGTCCTCGATCTGGCTCGGTCTCGCCGGCGGATAGAGCGGCACCGGCACCCCGCCGGCCAGCAGCACGCCCAGAAACACCGCGAAGTAGCTCAGGCTGGTCGGCAGCATCAGACCGACGCTCTCGGCGGCCTCCAGACCCCGCTGCTGCAGACCGCCGGCAACCGCCAGCGAGCGCCTGAAGAGCTCGCCGTAGGTCATCTCCTCGGGCGGGCCGTCGGCGCTCAGGAAGGTGATCGTCGGGCGATCAGCGTGGCGCTCGACATGCCAGTCGACGACCTCGACCAGGGTGCGGCAGCGGTCCGGCGCCGCGGTGACGCCGGCCGGGGCCACCTGCGGCGTTCGGCTGGGCGCCGCCAGCGAAACCGGTGCGCCAGCGGTCTTGAGCGCGCGCAGCAGGTCGCGCGGGGTGTCGGCGGCGGCCAGGAGCCGCTCGGGCAGACCGACGCCGAAGTGGTCTTCGAGCCGGGTGATGAGCTCCACCCGCCCCAGGCTGTCGAGGCCGAGATCCCGGTCCAGCCGGCTGTCCAGATGGACCGCCGGCGGCGCCGACGAGCCGGCGGCCGACTCCCCCGCCACCTTGCGCACGATGTCCAGCAAGGGTTCGGGGCCGACCTCGAACGACCGCGAGGTCTCGACGTCGTCGATCGTCATACGCCCGTCCTCGTCGCCGATTCCATTGCCGGCAGAGGGCGGCAGCCGCCGGTCCGGGCGGGCCCCAGTCTACCGACTTCGGCCCACCGCCACCGAGCGCGCCGCTCCTCGGTCGCGCCGCGCGTGGGCGGTGGTGCGCCAGACGAGGCCGTTGCGGCGGAAGGTCTCGACGAAGCCGGCGGCGGCGAGCAGGCGGTCGAGGTCGGCGGTGGGGTGGACCCAGGTCCGGAAGTCGCTGCGGGTGAGGCGGCGGCCGAGGTTCTGGAGCCAGACGACGGCGCGGACGTACCAGCGGTCGAGCGGGTAGCTCGCCGCCCAGAGGCGGCGCGCGAGGCGGGTGGAGGCGGCAACCAGCGGCTCGAGGTCGGGGTAGCAGCAAAGGACGCGGTCGAGGGTGACGAGGTCGGCTGCCGGGAGGCCTTCGGCGACTTCGACGAGGTCGCCGGAGACCAGGCGCAGGCGGTCGGCGTGGCCGCGGCGCTCGGCCTCCTTGCCGGCCGTTTCGAGGTAGGCGGCGGCGGCTTCGACGAGGACGGCGCCAGCGGCGCCGCCGGCGAGGCGCTCGTGACAGATCACCCCGACGCCCGCCCCTACGTCGAGCAGGGTCGCCTCGGGCGGCCCGTTCTTGCGGAGCGCTTCGAGGATGGCGCGGGTGGTGCGGTCGGGACCGCGGCGGTGGTAGCGCTGGAGGTCGGCCCGGGCGGTCGCCGGGCCCAGCTCACGGTCGGCCGCCCGGCACTGCGGGCAGGTCACGCGCTACTCCTTGAGGTCGGCGCCCGAGGCCCCGGTCGCCCGGGCGAGGGCCGCCGGGGTGATCTCGAAGACCGCGAAGGGGCTGCCGGCCGCCGCCCAGACGGTCTCGTAGCGGGCCAGGTCTTCGTCGAGCAGGGTCAGGAGCGGCTGGGGGTGGCCCACGGGCGGCACGCCGCCGATCGCGTAGCCGGTGTGCTGGCGCACGAAGGCGGCGTCGGCCTTCTCCACCGGCTCGCCCGCCAGCGCCGCGAGCTTCTCGACGTCGGCGCGGTTGGAGCCGCTCATCACCGCCAGCACCGGCTTCCCGCTCCGCGACGCCCTGAAGACCAGCGACTTGGCGATCTCCCCCACCGTGCAGCCGATCGCCTCGGCCGCCGCCTTGGCGGTGCGGGTCGAGTCCGGCAGCTCGACGACTCGCACCGCGAGGCCCAGCTCGCGGAGCGCGTGGGCGACCCTCTGCGGACCCGGGAGCGACGGCACCTCGACATCGTAGCAACCCGCGTCGGTCCCGCGGAGGGTAGCGGTACAGCAAGCCGAGGCTGTCCACTTCTCCGCCGGCGGCGTCTGCCTGCCGGGAGACGCCCCGCGGCCCCTGACCGCCGGCGCCGGTCCCGGGCGGATGACTGAGATAGGCTCTATCCGTTACCACCAGCCGCGATGCAGATCTGGCGCAGTCTGTTCGACGAGGCCTGCCGGCAGGGGATCCTGGACCGCCTGCGGCGGCTGGAGCCCGAGGCGCCGGGGCGCTGGGGCCGGATGAGCGCGCCGCAGATGGTGGCGCATCTGACCGACCAGATGCACCACGCGCTGGAGGACAGCCCGGTGGCGGCGCGCCAGGGGCCGCTGCGCTGGCCGCCGGTGCGGTGGGCGTCGATCTATCTGGTGCCCTGGCCGCGGGGGCGGATCAAGGGGCCGCCGGAGGCCTTCCTCACCCGGCCGACTTCGTGGGCGAAAGACGTCGAGGCGTTGGCGGCGCTCATCGGACGCTTCGCGGCCCGCGGCCCGGAGGCCGACTGGCCGCAGCACGCGCTCTTCGGCCTGATGAGCGGCCGCGACTGGGGCGTCTTCTGCCACAAGCACTTCGACTACCACCTGCGGCAGTTCGGGGCGTAGCCGGAGACCGCCGGCCCATTCCGCGACGCCGAGCAGCAGGGCGAACCACGCCACGCCGCGCCGCCCGGGAACCAAGCGGCGCTCGACTTCAGCGGATCGGGGACTGCCGGGCTAGCCGCGCCAGCGGCGCATGATGAGGGCGCCGTTGGTGCCGCCGAAGCCGAAGGAGTTGGTGAGGGCGGCCTCGAGGTCCATCCGGCGGGCGGCGTGGGGAACGAAGTCGAGGTCGCACTCCTCGCCCGGGTGGTCCAGGTTGAGGGTCGGCGGCAGCACCTGATCGCGGAGCGCCAGGGCGAGGATGCCGGCCTCGAGCCCGCCGGCCGCTCCCAGCAGGTGGCCGGTCGCCGACTTGGTGGAGGAGACGGCCAGCTTGTAGGCGCGGTCGCCGAACACCTCCTTGACGGCACGCACCTCGGCGACGTCGCCCAGCGGGGTCGAGGTGCCGTGGGCGTTGATGTAGCCGATCTCCTCGGCCGGCATCGCGGCGTCGGCGAGCGCGGCGCGCATCACCCGGGCAGCACCCACGCCTTCGGGGTGCGGGGCGGAGATGTGGTAGGCGTCGGCGCTCATTCCGTAGCCGGTGACCTCGGCGTAGATCGGCGCCCCGCGGCGGCGCGCCAGCTCCAGCTCCTCGAGGATCAGCACTCCGGCGCCCTCGCCGACCACGAAGCCGTCGCGGTCGCGGTCCCAGGGACGCGAGGCCTTGTCGGGCTCGTCGTTGCGCAGCGACAGGGCGCGCATCGCCGCGAACCCGGCCAGACAGAGCGGCGAGAGCGTCGCTTCGGCACCGCCGGCGATCATCGCGTCGGCGAAGCCCAGGCTGATCTGGCGGTAGGCGTCGCCCACCGCGTGGAGCCCGGTGGTGCAGGCGGTGGCCACGGCACTGTTGGGACCGCGGGCGCCGTAGCGGATCGACACCTGGCCCGCCGCCATGTTGACGATCAGGCCAGGGATGAAGAAGGGCGACACCCGGCCCGGCCCGCGCTCCAGCAGCACGCTGTGCATCCGCTCGATGAGCGGCAGCCCGCCGATGCCCGAGCCGATCAGCACCCCAACCCGGTCGGCGTTGGCGTCGTCGATCTCGAGCCCCGAGTCCTCCATGGCGAACTGGGCGGCAGCCAGCGCGAACTGGATGAACAGGTCGCTCTTCTTGACGTCTTTCTTGTCGAGGAACTGCTCGGGGTCGAAGCCGGGGACCTCGCCGGCGATCTGGCAGGCGTAGTCGCCGACGTCGAAGCGGGTGATCCGCCCGATGCCGCTGCGGCCGGCCAGCAGCGCCTCCCAGGTGATCTGGGTGCCGACGCCGAGGGGCGAGACCAGCCCGACGCCGGTGACCACGACCCGCCGGTCGCTCACCCGTTTGCTCCGCGCTTCCGTGCCTTCGGGCGGATCGCTACTCGCCCTTGCTGCCGTGCTCTTCGATGTAGGCGATAGCGTCCTGGACGGTGGCGATCTTCTCGGCGTCCTCGTCCGGGATCTCGATCCCGAACTCCTCCTCGAAGGCCATCACCAGCTCGACGATGTCCAGCGAATCGGCTCCCAGGTCGTCGGTGAAGCTGGCCTCCGGGTTGACCTCCCCGGAGTCGACGCCGAGCTGCTCGACGATGATGCTCTTGACCTTCTTGTCGACCGACATCAGGCCTCCCCTCCTTCCAGGCGGTTGGCAGAACGAACCGGATCCCCGGGGCGCCTCCACGGACCGCCCGACGAGAGAGCCGGACGGGCTATGAAGGGCGGGCGCGGGCGGCCTGCGGTCGAATGGCGCATCGGGATTCCGGGCTGAAGCGGTGAGAGTTTCTAGCACAATGCCGGGCAGGCTGTCCAAGCAGCCGGCCGGCGCTCAGATGTAGAGGCCGCCGGAGACGTTGAGCACGTGGCCGGTAACGTAGGCGGCCTCTTCGCTGGCCAGATAAAGCACCGCCGCGGCGACGTCGTCCACCGAGCCCAGCCGCCGGCTGGGGATGGCCGCCGTCAGCTCCTTGCGGCTCTTCTCCGGCAGATCGGCGGTCATCGCGGTCTCGATGAACCCCGGGGCCACCACGTTGACGGTGATGCCACGGCCGGCCAGCTCGCGGGCCAGCGCCTTGCTGAAGCCGACCAGACCGGCCTTGGCGGCCGCGTAGTTGGCCTGGCCGGCGTTGCCCATCAGACCGACCACCGACGAGACGTTGATGATGCGTCCCCAGCGGCGGCGCATCATGCCGCGGGTCACCGCCCGGGCGGTGGCGAAGGCGCCGGTCAGGTTGACCTTGAGCACCCGCTCCCAGTCCTCGAGCTGCATCCGCGCCAGCAGGTTGTCGGCGGTGACGCCGGCGTTGTTGACCAGCACGTCGATCTCGGCGAACCGCTCGGGCAGCCCCTCGAGCCGTCCGGCCACCTCCTCCGGCTGCCCGAGGTCGAGGGTCAGCGGATGGGCCTTTCCGCCCTGCTCGATCAGCTCGCCGGCCAGCGCCTCGAGCTTGTCGGTGCTGCGCGCGGCGAGCACCACGCGGGCTCCGTGGGCGGCCAGCCGGCGCGCCACCGCCTCGCCGATCCCCTGCGAAGCGCCGGTCACCAGCGCGGTCCGGCCGTCGAGGCGCCAGCCGCCCATCAGCCGCCTTCCCCGCCCGCCAGCGCCGCCAGCGCCCCGTCGAGCGCCGCCGGCTCGGCCACCGACAGGGCCTTCGGGCCCTGGACGGTGCGGCGGATCAGACCGCTCAGCACGGCGCCGGGGCCGATCTCGACGAAGGTGCCGACGCCGCCGGCGCCGGCCATCCATTCGACCGACTCCACCCAGCGGACCGGGCCGTCCACCTGCCGGACCAGGGCGTCGCGCACCGCCGCCGCGGTGGTGGCCGGCGCGGCGTCGACGTTGGTGACCACCGGCATCCGCGGGTCGCTGAAGGTCGTCGCCTCAAGGCTCGGCGTCAGTCCCTCGCGCGCCGGGCGCATCAGCGGCGAGTGGAACGGCGCCGACACCGGCAGCAGCACCGCGCGCCGGGCGCCGCGCTCGGCGGCCAGCGCCACCGCCCGCTCGACCGCCGCCTTGTGCCCCGCCACCACGGTCTGGATGGGGGCGTTCTTGTTGGCCACCACGCAGACCTCGTCGCCGGCGGCCTCGGCGGCGACCTCGGCCACCTGCTCGGCGTCGAGACCGAGCACCGCCGCCATCGCCCCGACGTCAACCGGCACCGCCCGCTGCATCAGCTCACCGCGCCGGCGGACCAATTCAAGGGCGTCGGCAAAGGCCAGGGCGCCGGCCGCCACCAGCGCGGTGTATTCGCCGAGGCTGTGCCCGGCCACCACCGCCGGCTCGTAACCGCGCGCCGCCACCACCCGGTGGATGGCCACCGAGGTAGCGAGGATCGCCGGCTGGGTGTTGGCGGTGAGCTGGAGCTCCCCCTCCGGACCCTCCCAGCACAGCCGCGACAGGGCGAAGCCGAGCACGTCGTCGGCCTCTTCGAAGGCACGCCGCGACTCCTCGAAGCCCGCGGCCCAGGCGCGGCCCATGCCGACGCTCTGCGAGCCCTGCCCGGGGAAGACGAAGGCGATCGCGTTGCTCATGGGGCGGTCGCCTCGGCCGCGCGGTGGGCCAGCCGCAGCCGCTCCTCGCGGGCGTGGAGGTCGGCCATGTTGACCTGGATCTTGCGGTGGAGCTCGGCGCCGCTGAACTCCACCGCCCGGCGGATGGCGCTACGAATGGCCTTGGGATTGGAGCGCCCGTGGCCGATGAAGCAGCCGCCCCGCACCCCGAGCAGCGGCGCCGCGCCGTACTCGCGGTAGTCGGTGCGGCGCCGGAAGCCCTGGAAGGCGGGCCGCGCCAGCAGGTATCCGACCTTGGTCCGCAAGCTCCGCCCCATCTCCTCGCGCAGCATACCGCCCACCATCTCGGCCAGCGACTCGGCGCTCTTGAGCAGCACGTTGCCGACAAAGCCGTCGCAGACCACCACGTCCACCGAGCCCCGGAAGACGTCGCGCCCCTCGACGTTGCCCACGAAGTTGAAGCCGGTGGCCTGCATCTCCTGGAACACCTCGCGGGTCAGATCGGACCCCTTGCCCTCCTCCTCGCCGATCGACAGCAGCCCCACCCGCGGCGCCGAGGCGCCCAGCACCTCGCGGGCGTAGAAGTGCCCCATGACCGCGAACTGCCGCAGGTGCGCCGGCTTGCTGTCGACGTTGGCCCCCACGTCGAGCACCACGGTCCGCCCCTTGAGGGTCGGGAACACCGCCGCCAGCGCCGGCCGGTCGACCCCCTCGATGGTGCCGATCACCATCTTGGCGGCGATCATCGCCGCCCCGGTGTTGCCGGCCGTCACCAGCGCCTGGGCGCGGCCGTCGCGCACCAGCTCGGCGCCGATGCGGATCGACGAGCGGCGCTTCTTGCGGATCGGGGTGATCGCCGGCTCGTCCATCCCCACCACCTCCTCGGCGTGGACCACCTCGATGCGCCCGCCGTGGTTGCCCAGCCGGCGGAGCTGGCGCTCGATGGCCGAGCCGTCGCCGACCAGCAGCACCGAGGTGCCGTCGCGCACCGCAGCCCGGAAGGCGCCGGCCACCGGGGCGCGCGGCGCGTAGTCGCCGCCCATGGCGTCGATCGCGATCCGCAGCTCGGCGCCGGCCGCGTCCTGGTCGGACGGCGCTGGCCCCCGGTCCCGCCGCCGGGCACGGGTGCGGACCCGCCGCGCGACGCCCGGGAGGATCGGGAGCACCAATCCCTCTAGCCGGCCTCGCGGGCCTTGACCACCTCGCGGCCGTGGTAGTGGCCGCAGAAGCCGCAGGCTCGATGGGGCAGCTTCACCTCCCCGCAGTTGGGGCAGACCGAGCTCGACGGGGCGTCGAGGGCGTCGTGGGCGCGCCGGCGGTTGCGGCGGGCGCGCGAGTGTCGTCGTTTTGGATTGGGCATGTTCTTGCTCCCCGGGGCGGACGCCCGGTTGCTCGGTGGTTCAGTCGCCGCGCAGCGACCGCAGCGCCTCCCAGCGGGGGTCCACGGTCTTCTCGGCGCAGTCGCAGGGCTCGAGGTTGCGGTTGTTGCCGCAGCTCGGACACAGACCGGCGCACTGCTCGTCGCACAGCGGGCTCATCGGGATGTTGAGCAGCACCTGCTCGCGGATCAGCGGCGCGGTGTCCAGCTCCTCGTCGGGCCTGCAGAAGAGCACCGCCAGGTCCTCCTGGCGGAGCTCCAGCTCGCCGGTGGTGGGCTCGGCCACCCGGGTGGCGAGGATCAGCTCGAGGGCGCTCTCGACCTCCTGGGTGAAGACCGCCAGACAGCGGCCGCAGACCAGCGTCTGCTGGTAGCCCAGGGTGGCCTCGAGCCGGAAGCCCGCCGGGATCGGCCGGACCTCCCCGCGGCAGCCGATCTCGCCCAGCGCGGTCAGCTCCGGACGGTCGATCGACGGCAGGTCGAGGGACTGGGTCTCCTGCCAGCGAAAGGGCTCGCCCGTGATCCTTTCCAGAGCGATACGCATGGCACGAGCCCCCCCGCGGGTCAGCCCAACACCCTACGGAATTCGTTACGGGCTGTCAAACGCGACAGACAACCGGAGGTGGCTCGGTCTAGAGAAGGCCACTACCCGTTCCGGGTCCGTCGCCCAGACAGTCCGAGGCGGCCGGGGCGGTGTACGACGGGGGCCTGGAGCCGAGGGGTCGGGTAGGATCGCCCCGCCCGCCCGCCTCGGCCCGCCATGCCGCCGCCAACGACCGCGCCGCCGCCCGAGGGCGGCCAGCCGATGCCCTTCGGGCGGCACCTCAAACGGGCGCTGGCGCGGCGCTTTCCGCGCACCCGCCGGGCCTACAACCGGCTGCGCGCCTACCGGCCGCGGCTGCCGCTGCCGCGCCTGTGGCGGGTGCGCGCCACAGCGCGCTGGCTACGGGCAACGCTGGCCACCCTCGCTGCCCGCCGGCGCGACGCGCGGCTCACCGTGGCGGTGGACGTCACCGCCTTCTGGGAGCCGCTGACCGGGATCGGCTGGTACCTCTACCGGCTGCTCGAGCACCTGGCCGACTTCCCCGGCCTGAGCGTCCGGCTCTACGGGCCGACCGTGGTCGACAGCCCGGACCTGGCGCCGCCGGTGGTCCCGCTGCCGGCGGGCCCGGCCCTCGAGACCGTCACCTACCGGGTACCCGAGGATCTGGTGGTCCCCCCCGGGCTGCTGATCCCGCTGTTGCGCCGTCTCGAGCCGCTGCTGATCGCCGCCGACGGCAGCCAGGTGCTGTTCGCCCCCAACTACTTCCTGCCTCGGCGCTTCCTGCTGGCCGGCGGGGCGCGGGTGGCGACCATCCACGACCTCGGCGTCCGCCAGGTGCCGTGGACCCTGAGGCCCGAGACCCTGCGCGACCTCACCGACCGGCTCGAGCACGCGCTGTTCGAAGCGGCGCGGCTGATAACCGTCAGCGGCGCGATCCGTGACGAGCTGGCGGCCTTCGGCTACTCCCGCCCCGAGCGGGTGCGGGTGGTCCACCACGGACCCGGCCAGCTGGCGGCGGTCGAGCCCACCGCCAAGCCGCCCGGCACGCCGGCCCGCTACGCGCTCCACGTCGGCACCCTCGAGCCGCGCAAGAACATCCTCCACCTGCTGGCGGCCTGGCGGGCGCTGCGGCGCCGGCTCGACGACCGTCCGGTGCTGGTGCTGTGCGGCCGCTACGGCTGGAAGACCGAGGCCATCCGCCGCGAGGTCGCGGCCGCCCAGGCCGAGGGCTGGGTCCGCCACCTGGGCTACGTCGCCGAGGGCGAGCTGGCCGCCCTCTACCGCGACGCCGAGGTGGTGCTCCTGCCCTCGCTCTACGAGGGCTTCGGGCTTCCCGCCCTGGAGGCGCTGGCGGCGGGCGCGCCGCTGGTCTGCAGCGACCTGCCGGTGCTGCACGAGGTGGCCGGCGGCGCCGCCCTCTACGCCTCACCCGACGAGCCCGAGGAGCTGGCCGACCGGGTCGCCGGCCTGCTGGCCGACCCCGAGCTGGCGCGCGAGCTCCGCGAGCGCGGGCGCCACCGCGCCGCCGAGTTCAGCTGGCAGCGGGCCGCGCGCCGCACCGCCGCCGTCTGGTTCGAGGCCGCGGGGGAGCCGCCGCCGCAGTGACCTTCCGGCCCGCCATCGGCGTCGACCTCCGCGCCCTGGTCGGCGACCCCACCGGCATCGGGTTCTTCACCCTGTCGCTGCTCGAGGCGCTGGCCCGGCGCGGCGGTGCTCGCTACCTCGGCATCGCCCACCGCCGGCCGGCCGAGGCGGAGCGGCTCGAGCGCGCCGGGGTGGCGCTCGAGACCCAGCCCGCCCCGCTGGGCCTCGTGTGGCAGCAGTTCGCCCTGCCCCGCCGGCTGGAGGCCGGCGACCTGGATCTCTTCTGGTCGCCGCTCATCACTCTGCCGCTCAGGCTGCCGGTCCCCGGGGTGGTCACCGTCCACGACCTGACGCCGCTGCTGCTGCCCGAGACCCACCGGCTCAAGGTGCTGCTCACCGTGCTGCCCTTCCTGGGACCGTCGCTCGAGCGCGCCCGGCGGGTGGTCGCCGACTCGCGCGCCACCGCCGACGACCTCAAGTTCCACTTCCCGGGCTGCGCCTCGCGGCTTTCGGTGGTCTACCCCGGGGTGGACCCGGAGTTCCGGCCGGCAGCGCCCGACGAGATCGAGGCCGTGCGCCGGGAGCTCGACTGCCCGCGGGGCTACCTGCTCTTCACCGGTTCCCTCGAGCCCCGCAAGAACCTGCATCACCTTCTCGACGCTTTTGAGGCACTCGCCGCCCGCCGGCCGGGCGCCCCGCCCCTCCTCCTCGCCGGCCCCCCCGGCTGGCGCAACCGCCGCCTCCTCTCCCGCATCGAGCGCCTCGGCAAGGAAGGCGTCCGCCACCTCGGCCGCCTGCCCCGGGAGCGCCTCATCCAGGTGGTCCAGGGGGCGACCCTGTTCGTCTACCCCTCGCTCTACGAGGGCTTCGGCCTGCCCCCCGCCGAAGCGATGGCCTGCGGCGTCCCGACCATCGCCTCCGACCGGTCGAGTCTCCCCGAGGTGGTCGGCGACGCCGGCCTGCTGGTCCCCCCCGACGACCCCGGCGCCCTGGCCGCCGCCATCGCCCGCCTGCTCGACGACCCCGCCCTGGCCCACGATCTCGCCCACCGCGGCCGCGAGCGCGCCGCCCGCTTCACCTGGCAGCGGGCCGCCGCCGAGATGGAAGCCCTGTTCCAGGAAGCGCTGCGCTGATTGCCCCCAGCGCCTCAGACCGTTGCGGGTGCTGTCGCTGCTTTGCACGACATCCCCGGCCGCCGTAGGTCAGCCCTCACCAGCCGTGCAGGAGCCGGCCGGGGTGGGGTGCGACAGGGCCCTGGAGCCGAGCGCCTGCGCTGGGCCGCGAAGCTCGGGTGCCGTCCAGCGCTCGGCGGATAGGAGCAGCGGGTCTCCCCCGGGAAGCTCTGCCAGGCCCGCTGCGTGCCCAGGCGTACCCCACCCCGGTCGGCTCTTGCCACTATCCCTCCAGGCTGACCCTCACCAACCGTCCATTCCGGGCTCTCGCCACCAACCCCCCAAGCTGCCCCCTCACCAACCGTCCATTCCGACTACAATCAGCATGGTCGGCAGCGCCAATCCCGTCGGGAAGGGCCCGGTGGGCGGCCTCCGCGCGGAGCCCCTGCCGGCCCACCGGAGAGCGCGAGGGTGTCCTACGGCATCGGGATCGACGCCCGCAAACTGACCGACTTCGGCATCGGCACCTACATCCAGAACCTGGTCAGGGCGCTGGCCGAGCGCGACGGCGACAACCGCTACGTGCTGTTCGTCGGCGCCCGCCACCGTCACCTGCTGGAAGACCTGCCCGACAACTTCCGCACCATCGTGGAGCGCTCGCCGGTCTACTCGGCGCGCGAACTGATCGCCCTCTCCTGGCGGCTCTTCCGGCTGCGGCTCGACCTCTATCACTCGACCCACTACGTGCTGCCGGCGGTGGTGCCCTGCCGGGCGGTGGTCACCATCCACGACATCATCCACCTGCTCTACCCCGAGTTCCTGCCCAGCGCGCTGGCCTTCCTCTACGCCCAGCGCATGATCCGCCGCGCGCTGAGCCGCGGCGACCGGATCATCGCCGACTCGCAGAACACCAAGACCGACCTGATGAACCAGTTCGAGGTCGACGGCCGCAAGATCCGGGTCGTCTACCCCGGGGTGGCGGACCGCTTCCGCCGGCGGCTGGGCGACGGCGAGCGCCACGAGTGGCTCGAGCGGCTCGGAATCCGCGAGCCCTACCTGCTCTTCGTCGGAAACCCCAAACCGCACAAGAACCTCGACAACGTCATCAAGGCGTTCGGGCGCGCCCTCGAGATCGAGCCTTTCGAGGGCCAGCTGGTCTGCGTCGGCGACCGCGAGGGCCGGGAGATGAAGTTCCGGCAGCGGGCCGCGCAGCTGGGGATCGCCGACCGGGTGCTGCTGGCCGGGCACGTCGACGACGAGGCGCTGCCCGCCCTCTACCAGAGCGCCACGCTGTTCATCTACCCGACCCTCTACGAGGGCTTCGGGCTGCCGGTGGTCGAGGCAATGGCCTCGCGGGTGCCGGTGATCACCTCCAACACCTCGGCCTTGAAGGAGGTCGCCGAGGGGTACGGGCACCTGGTCAACCCGCTCGACGTCGAGGAGATCGCCAAGGCCATCGTCCAGTGCATGACCGACCCCGACCACCGCCGCAGCCTGGCGCGGCGCGGCGCCAAGCGGGCCGAGGAGTTCCGCTGGTCACGGACCGCCGAACAGACTCTCGAGGTCTACCGCAGCGCGCTGGCCCAGCCCGACCGCCGCCCCTCCAAGCGGACGGCGGCGGGGGGCTCGCCTTGAGCCCCGGCCGCCCGCCACGCACCGCCCTGGTGCACGACTGGCTGACCGGCATGCGAGGCGGCGAGAAGGTGCTGGAGGCGATCGCCGCCCTCTTCCCCGGCGCCCCGATCTACACCCTGGTCCACGTCCCCGGCTCGGTGAGCCCGGCGATCGAGGCCCACCCGATCCGCCCCAGCTTCCTGCAGAGCTACCCCTTCGTCGAGCGTCACTACCGCCGCTACCTGCCGCTGTTCCCCGCTGCCGTCGAGGCCTTCGACCTGACCGGCTTCGAGCTGGTCGTCAGCACCAGCCACTGCGCCGCCAAGGGAGTGGTGCCGGCCCCCGGCGCCTTCCACCTCTGCTACTGCCACACGCCGATGCGCTACGCCTGGGACCAGGAGCACGTCTACTTCCCCAAGCGCCGCGGGCCGGTGGCCCGCCTGCGGAATCTGGCGCTCACCGCGCTCCGCACCTGGGACGTCGCCAGCTCGGCGCGGGTCGACTGCTTCGCCGCCAACTCGCGGTTCGTGGCCGAGCGCATCGGGCGCTACTACCGGCGCTCGGCCGAGGTGGTGCCACCGCCGGTCGACACCGCCTTCTTCACTCCCGCCGAGTCGCCCGCCGCCGACACGCCCAGCAAGCCCTTCTGCCTGTTCGTCTCGGCGCTGGCGCCCTACAAGCGGATCGAGGTGGCGATCGCCGCCTGCGAGCGGCTGGGGCTCGAGCTGCGGATCGTCGGCGAGGGCCCGGAGCGCCGCCGGCTGGCCGAGCGCGCCGGCGAGCGGGCCAGCGAGCAGATCCGGCTGCTGGGCCGGGTCGAGCCCGAGACCCTCCGCGACCTCTACCGCTCGGCGCTGTGTTTCGTCCAGCCGGGGGTCGAGGACTTCGGCATCTCCTCGGTCGAGGCGCTGGCCTGCGGCTGCCCGGTGGTCGCCGCCGGCCGGGGCGGGGTGCTCGACGTCGTCCGCGACGGCCGCGACGGGGTGCTGTTCGAGGAGGACGGGGGCGTCGAGGCGGTGGCGTCCGCCATTGACAAGACCCGGGGGATGCGGTTCAATTCAATGGATTTGCGAAGCCGCGCAGAGGAGTTCTCGGCGGCGCGGTTCGAAGATCGCTTCCGCACGCTGCTCTCCTCGCGAGTCCCGGGATGGGCCTGAGCCTGCGTCGCCGCCCCACGCCGCCGCCGATCGTCGTTTGCCGGCGTGCGCGGCGAGGCGACCTGGGGGGCCGAGCTTGATCCGCAAACTCCACCAGATCACCGCCGCCATCTACATGGCGAGCGACCTGGTCGCCACCGTGGCGGCCTTCTTTGGCGCCTGGTACCTGCGCTTCGGCCTCCAGATCGTGCCGGCGCCCGAGGTGCCGGAGCTGGGGCGCTACCTGCTGCTGCTGCCCTTCATCGTGGTGCTGTGGCCGGTGGTGCTCTACTTCCACGGCCTCTACCAGATGCGCCGCGGCCGCAGCCGCGTCGACGAGGCGCTCACCATCGTCGTGGCGGTGGTGCTGGCCACCGTCCTCTTGGCCTCGGCCATCGTCCTGGCGCGCCCCACCGTCCCGCGCCCCGACGGCAGCCTCGAGGTGTTCAGCTTCAGCCGCGCCTTCCTGGTGCTGTTCGCCCTGCTGAACCTCGTCCTGCTGGTCACCGGGCGCAACGTCATCCGCAAGATCCTCCGCCGCCGCCGCCTGAGCGGCCACAGCCTGCAGCGCATCCTGGTGCTCGGCGCCGGCGCCCTCGGCAAGGAGGTCACCAAGAAGATCCTCGACCACCGCGAGCTGGGCTTCCAGGTGGTCGGCTTCCTCGACGACGACGTCGGCAAGGCCGACAGCTCGTTCCACGGCGTGCCGATCCTGGGCACTCTCGACCGCGTCGACGAGGTGATCGTCAGCGAGCAGGTCGACCAGGTCTACGTGGCGCTGCCGCTCGAGGCCCACCGCAAGATGCTGCGCATCCTGCAGTCGGTGGGCCGCGAGTGCGTGCAGGTCAAGCTGGTGCCCGACGTCCTCCAGTACGCAGCCCTCAAGGCGACCCTCGAGGACCTCGACGGCACCCCGGTCATCAACCTCTCGCAGGTGCCGCTCCAGGGCTGGAGCAGTCTCGTCAAGCGGGGCATGGACGTCGCCATCGCCACCGCCGCCACCCTGGCGCTCCTGCCCTTCCTGCCGATGGTGGCGATCGCCGTCTGGCTCGAGGACCGCGGCCCGCTCTTCTACCGCCAGGAGCGGATGGGCCTCGACGGCCGCCCCTTCATGATGCTCAAGCTGCGCTCGATGCGGGTCGACGCCGAGGCCAGCACCGGCCCGGTCTGGGCGGTCAAGGGCGACCCCCGCCGCACCCGCGTCGGCACCTTCCTGCGGCGCTGGTCGCTCGACGAGCTACCCCAGCTGTGGAACGTCCTCAAGGGCGACATGTCGATCATCGGCCCCCGCCCCGAGCGCCCCGCCTTCGTCCGCGAGTTCAAGCACAAGATCCCCCAGTACATGCTCCGCCACCGGGTCAAGTCCGGCATCACCGGCTGGGCCCAGGTCCACGGCTGGCGCGGCAACACCTCGATCCGCAAGCGCATCCAGTACGACCTCTACTACATCGAAAACTGGTCCCTCAAACTCGACTTCAAGATCCTCTGGATGACCTTCCGCCACGGCCTCCGCCACAACGCGTACTAGCCGAACGAGGCCAACCGGCCCCGAGTGTAGAATCCCATTCGGAGGCCGGCCATGAAGACCAGCTCCGTCGTCCACAGCGATCCCGAGATCCTGAGCGGCACGCCCGTCTTCGTCGGCACCCGCGTCCCCTTCCGCACCCTCGTCGACTACCTCGAAGCCGGCCGCCCTCTCTCGGAGTTCCTGGCCGACTTCCCCACGGTAACGCGCGAGCAGGCGGTCGCGGCCCTCGAGGAGGCCGGCGAGGCCCTGCTGCAGCATGCGCGTCCTGCTTGAAGAGTCCCTACCTCGGAGGCTCAAGCAGGAACTAGCCGAGCACGAGGTCACGACAGTCCCCGAGGCCGGCTGGGCAGGCAAGACGAACGGCGACCTCCTGCGGCTCGCCGAGCCGGACTTGGACGTCTTCGTGACGATGGATCGGCAACTGCCATTTCAGCAGAACCTCGCTGGTCTCGATCTCTGCGTCATCATCCTGGTCGCGCGGTCGAACGACATCTCCGCTCTGCAAACCCTCTTACCTGCGCTCCAGTCTGCGGTCGGCGCAGCCACGCCCCGTCAAATCGTCACCCTTCGGGCTTAACAGCGATCTGCCAGCCAGGTGACCCCACAGGCGTTGTGGTGAAGATCGATGGCCCTGCCCGCGGGTAGTCGAGGCTGCGGCGGATCGCCCTCAGGATCGGCGGCGAGACGACGAGCTCGAAGCCGCGATCCCGCGGGAGGCGCTGCAGCAGCCGCCCGGGCGCGCCAGATGGCCGGAGGAGCGCGCTGACGAAGAC
Source organism: Thermoanaerobaculia bacterium (assembly GCA_041567315.1). Taxonomy (GTDB): domain Bacteria; phylum Acidobacteriota; class Thermoanaerobaculia; order Multivoradales; family JAHEKO01. Next base: position 30,161 of record JBFGCA010000033.1, read on the forward strand.
GCTGGCGTCCAGAACTGCGAGCGGCGGCTTCATCCTCGACCGCTGGAGCGCGTCGAGTGCTTGGCCTTGTCGGCCACCCGATCCGCCTGCTCCGGCGGCCTGCCGCCCGATCGCTCGAGAACCTCCAGGAGGTGGTGTCGAGCCGCCCGGGCGCCCTGCTCGAGCTCGACCGGCACCCGCCGCAGGCCGCGGAGGGCGGCGCGGAGGGCGGTGCGCAGCTCGGTGTGCTCGCCGTCGGTGAGAGGCTGGTTGGCGAAGCGCTCGCGGAGGTAGAGGTCGACAACGCGGCGGCCGGGGGTGGCGGCGGCCGGGTGGAGGGTGGCGAGGCGGGTGGCGAGGGCCAGGGGAGGCACCGAGGCCGGCAGCTCGCTGGCGCTGGCTGCGGCGAGGCGGCGGCGGAGGCGGAGGTAGGAGCGGGTGGCGCTGGGGGCGGGGCGGTGGCGCCAGAGCCAGAGCGCGGCGCCGGCGGCGGCGAGGGCGAGGGGGAGCCAGACGGCGGTGGGGAGGAGGGGGCCGCGGTCGGCGGGGGCGGGCTCGGACCGGGAGGTCGGGGTCGGCCAGGGGTCGGCGGCGGGCGCGCGGTCGCGGTGGCGGCGGAGGCGGCGCCACCAGCGGTACCAGAGCTCCTGGGCGCGGCGGGCGAGGCCGATCTGGTCGTAGAAGCTGTAGGTCAGGACGTACTGGTCCCAGCGGAAGAGCAGGAAGTCGTAGGCCTGACCGAGGAGGCGGCCGAGGCCGGCGGGCTCGACCTGGGGGCGGCCGGTGGGCGGGGTGGGGTCGAGGATTGCCCAGGCGCCGTCGCCGAGTTCGGCCTCGACCCAGGCGTGGGCGTTGCTCTGGCGCACCACGTAGAAGCCCTCGAAGGGGTTGTACTCGCCGCCCAGGTAGCCGGTCACCAGGCGGGCCGGGATGCCCTGGGCGCGGAGCATCAGCACCAGCGCCGAGGCGAAGTACTCGCAGTGACCGCGGCCCCAGCGGAGCAGGAAGTCCTCCACCGGGTTGGCCGAGGCGCTGCCCAGCAGGTCGAGGGTGTAGTCGTACTCGACGAGCAGGTGGTCCTCGAGCCGGGCGGCGCGCTCGGCGGCCGGGCCCTGGCCCGCCACTTCGGCGGCCAGGCGCTCGATCTCGCGGGTGACGCCGTCGAGGGCGAGGTCGCGTCCGGCCGGCGGCGACCCGAACTCGGCCGGCGCCGGCTGCGCCCGCGCGCCGGGCAGCCCCTGGTCGAACTCGGGCGGCCCTCCCGGCGCGGGCGCGAGACCGTCGGGGCCGAGCCCGGCCCGGTAGCTCAGCAGACCGGGCGACGGCTGGTAGAGCCAGACCACACCGGTGTCGTCGCGGACCAGCGCGGTGGCGGTGCTGTCCAGCGCCACGCTCTCGACCGGCAGCACCAGGCCGCCGTCGGCGGTGGGCTGGAGCCAGATCCGCGCCCAGTTGCCGGGGGTCTCGGCCGCCAGCTCGAAGTGCCGCTCGCGCCCGCGCCGCAGCGGCGTCACCGAGCGCCCGCCGCGCCGCCAGGAGTCGCCATGGAACTCGGAGAAGGTGGCCGCCTTGAGCCGCATCTCGGCGTCGTCGGGGGGTGGCTCGTCGTAGGCCACCCGCAGGGCCACCGCCCGGCTGGTGCGCACCCGGCCGATGGTCTCGAGGGTCACCCGGTCGCGGTAGCCGACCTGCTGCGCCTGCAGACCGGCGGCGCCGCCCGGCAGGACCACGTAGGGGGTGCCCAGCCGCGGCAGCAGCGCGAAGAGCGGCACCGCCGCCATCAGCGCCAGGACGCAGGTCACGGCGAGAAAGCGGCCCAGCGGCATCGCCTCCGCGCCGCGGTCGAAGCTGCCCAGCACGTGGAGGGCGGCGAAGCGCGCCAGCAGCAGCGCGCCGCCGGCCAGGAAGGCCGCCAGGTAGAGCGCCACGGCCGGGTTGACGCTGGTCCCCATCGAGGCCAGGAAGAGAAAGAAGATCACCAGGAAGACGTGCCACTTGTCGCGCTCGCGGCGCAGGCCGAAGAGCTTGACCGCCAGCGCGAACATCGCCAGGTGGACCAGCGGCTGGAGCACGGTGCTGCGCCACAGCGCCGGCAGGTCGGCGGCGAGGATCGGCAGGTAGCCGAGCCCCAGCAGGTTCATCGCCCAGCCCGGCAGCGCGCCGGTGGCGCCCTGGGCGGTCCGGTGGAGGAACCAGCCGACCGCCAGCTCGAAGACCAGCACCGCCGGCCAGCCGACGACGTCGTTGAAGGGCAGCGGCAGCGGCGCCAGGAGTGCCAGCAGGCCGAGCAGCCGCCGCTTCTCGAGGTCGATCGGCCCGCCCGGCGGCGGCTCGGTGGCGGCGTTCATCACTCCGAGCCTCCGCCCGCGACGCGCTCGGGCGCCGCCTCGCGGCGGTGCCCCCACGGCACGCCCGGCGCCGGCGGCGCCGCCCGGCCCATCTCGAGCCGCAGCGCCCCGGGGTCGCGGCCGCCCAGCGGCTCGGCCGCCGCCGGCACCGGCTGGACCAGCGCCAGCAGCTCGAGGATGCGCCGGCGATGGGCCGTCCCGCGGCCGAACGGCAGCCGCCCGTCGCGGGTCACCAGACCCACCTCGTAGCCGCGCCGCAGGTAGTGGTGGGCGGCGGTGGCGGCCTGGCTCACCAGCTGCTCGAACTCCTCGCGCTCGGCCTCGTCGCGCAGCTCGCCGACCCCGTTGTCGAGCACCACCGACAACCGCTGGCCGCGCTCGGCCTCGCGCTCCATGTAGATCAGCTTGCCGGTGCGGGCGCTCTGCTTCCAGTGGATGCCGCGGCGGTCGTCGCCGGGCCGGAAGCTGCGCAGGCCGAGCAGCTCGTGGCCGCGGCCGGCGACCCGCGAGGGGCGCCGCTCGTCGAGGCCGTGCATCGACAGCCAGCGGCGCCGCGGCGGATCGCCGATCTCCGGGTAGACCAGCACCTCGAGCCCGGCCGGGTAGCGCAGCCCCTTGCGGAACAGCCCCAGCGGGAAGATCGAGGCGACCTCGACCCCGGGGATCCGCAGCCAGCCGCGGCGCTCGGCCGAGATCTCGAAGGCGGCGCCGTGGCGCTCGCCCGGCCCCAGCCAGGGCACCAGCGCCGGCCGGCTCTGGCCCGGGCAGGAGACCACCAGCAGCCGGCGGCCCAGCCAGCGCCCGCGGTTGGTCAGCTCGAGCTCCAGCGCGAACGGCCGGCCGGCGTAGGCCTCGGCGGGCGGCGTCAGCTCGAGCTCGAGCCGCCGGATGTTCTGGCGCGAGACCAGCCCCGAGACCGCCAGCAGCCCGAGCAGAGTCGCCAACACCAGGTAGAGGGCGTTGTTGCCGGTGTTGGCGGCCGGCACCGCCACCACCAGGGTGAGCAGCACGTACCACAGCCCTACCCGGGTGATGCGGATGCCCTGCGGGACGGCGCGCCGCCCGGCGGCGCTCACACCGGGACCGGCACCGACGTCACCACCCGCTCGATCGCCTGCCGGGCCGCCTCCAGCACCCCGTCGCCGCCGCGCAGCAGCACCCGGTGGGCGAGCACCGCCACCGTCACCCGCTGGACGTCGTCGGGCACCGCGTAGGTGCGGCCCTCGCACATCGCCACCGCCTGCGCCGCCCGGCACAGGTGCTGGACGCCGCGGGTCGACACCCCGAGCAGGAACTCGCGCGAGGTGCGGGTGGCCTCGGCCAGGGCGAGCACGTAGTCGGCGAGCTGCGGAGCCACCTGGACGGCGCTCGCCTGCCGCTGCAGCGCCAGCAGCTCGTCGCGGGCCACCGCCGGCTCGAGCGCCGCCAGCGTCTCCTCGACGCCCCCCGACAGCAGCAGCTCGCGCTCCTGGTCGGCCGGCGGGTAGCCCAGCCGCAGCGACATCATGAAGCGGTCGAGCTGCGACTCGGGCAGCGGGAAGGTCCCCACGTACTCGAGCGGGTTCTGGGTGGCCAAGACCAGGAACGGCTCGGGCAGGGCGTGACGCTCGCCGTCCACCGACACCGTCCGCTCGCTCATCGCCTCGAGCAGCGCCGACTGGGTCTTGGGGCTGGCGCGGTTGATCTCGTCGGCCAGCACGACGTTGGCGAAGATCGGCCCGCGGACGTACTCGAAACGCTCGCTGGTCCGCCGGTAGATCGTCACCCCGACGATGTCGGACGGCAGCAGGTCGCTGGTGAACTGGATTCGCATGAAATCCAGACCCAGCGTCCGGGCGAGCGACTGGGCGAGCGTGGTCTTGCCCACCCCGGGGACGTCCTCGATCAGGACGTGCCCGCGGGCCAGCAGGCACACGGTGGCCAGCCGGATGACCTCCGGCTTGCCCTTGACGACGGTGCCCACCCGCCGCTCGAGCGCGGCGATGCGGTCGGCGGCGGCGGCCTCGGGGGCGGCCGGAGAGGGCGTCACCATCATCTGCCCCCGTATACGGCCGCCTGCGAGGGTCCGTTTGCGCGCAAGGCGGCCCCCGGTCCGCTCAACTGCCGACTCGCGGGCCCCTTCGCGGCCGGCTCAAGGGGAGACCGCGAACTCCTGGTAGTCGCCGCGCTCCTCGGGCGGCACCGGGTGGCGGACCTCGACCGCAAAGCCGTCCCCCTCGCGGTAGTCGACGTCTTCGAGCACGTAGGTGAACACGCGCTGGTTGGCCTTCGGGATGTCGGCGGTCTCGAACCAGGCGCGCCACTCCCCCTTGGGCTGCTGGTTGCCGTCGACCATCGAGATGTCGACGGTGACGCCCGGCAGCCGCTCGGGGCTGTCGTGCTGGAGCATGATGTCGAGCAGCACCTTCTGGCGGACCGGCACCGGCTCGGCCGGCAGCTCCGCCTCGGCGCCCTCCGCCCGGGCCGGCGCCTCGACGCCCTCTTCGCCCTCGGGCGGCGCCTCCAGGGGCACCAGCGGCTCCTCCTGGACGAGGAACCCGTTGAGCTTCGCCTTGTAGAGCGAGCGGATCTGCGCCACCCTCTCTTCGGGGCTCGCCGGCGCGCAGGCGACCGCCGTCCCCAGCACCACCAGCACCACCACCGCCACCGACCACCAGCCAAGAAAGCTCGAACTACGACGCACAGCCACCTCCCGAAGCACCGGCCTCTTGATCACCGAAAAAAGAAGTTGCCTCAAGCGAAAAGATTATAGCGGAGGATCGCCCAGATGGCCGCCACCCCGTCCTTCCAGCCGATCTTCTTGCCCTCGGCGTAGGTCCGCCCGTAGTAGGAGATCGGCACCTCGAAGATCCGCACCCCGAGCTTGGCGACCTTGGCGGTCAGCTCGGGCTCGATGGCGAAACGCTCCGAGCGCAGCTCGATGCGCTCCAGGACCTCGCGCCGGAAGACCTTGTAGCCGGTCTCCATGTCCGAGAGATTGAGATCGGTGAACACGTTGGAGAGCAGGGTCAGCCAGCGGTTGCCCACGAAGTGCCAGAAGAACAGCACCCGGTGCGGCCCGCCCAGGAAACGCGAGCCGTAGACGACGTCGGCCTCGCCGTCGAGGATCGGCTGGAGCAGGCGCGGGTAGTCGCGCGGGTGGTACTCGAGGTCGGCGTCCTGGACCAGCACCAGGTCGCCGGTGGCGGCGGCGAAGCCGGTGCGCAGCGCCGCCCCCTTGCCGCGGTTGACCGGATGCTCGTGGAGCCGGAAGGGCGGCCGGCCGGCGTCCGCCAGCTGCCGCAGCAGCTCGGCGGTGCCGTCGGTCGAGGCGTCGTCGACCACCACCAGGTCGAGCTCGAGGCCGTCCGGCAGCGGCGCCGCCGCCACCCGGCCGAGCACCTTTTCGATGGTCTCCCGCTCGTTGTAGACCGGGACGACGACGGACAGCCTGGTGGTGGTCAGGGCCGTCAGTTCTGCTTCTTGGGCCGGCCCTTGCGGGTGCAGTTGCCGGCGGCCTCGGCGCAGACCTCGTTGAACATGGCGACGAAGGAGCCGTCGAGCACGGAGGAGCCCTGGAACTTGTCGGCGTTGCCCTGCGGACCGAAGGAGGTCACCCCCACCACCCGGTTGGCCTGCCGGTTGAGGCCGCCGCCCTGGCCGTTGGCCTTGACGCCGAAGTTCTGGACCCAGGGACCACCGCTCGAGCCGCCGCGCATGTCCGAGCCGTACACCGCGCTGTTGTTGAAGAAGAACTCGCCGCCGCCGGCGTCGATCTGGTGCATGCGCTGCCCGGCGTCGTGGTTGCCGGGGTAGCCCAGCAGCTTCACGTGGTTGGGCAGCAGGCTGTTGGTCTTGTAACCCAGCCAGCCGGTGACGTCGCCGATGCGGTTGCCGTTCATGTCGTTCATCACCATCACCGCCATGTCCTGCTCGTTGGGCACCTCGTCGTCGCCATTGAACCACTCGTCGGTCACCGCGATCGAGCTGGCGCTCCAGGTGCCGAACGGCGCCTCGCCCCGGTGGTAGGCGGGGACGAACATCAGGTTGGTGGCGAACCGGTTGACGCCGGCGTCGTAGAGACAGTGGCCGGCGGTCAGCACCACCCGGGCCGAGATCACCGCGCCCGAGCAGACGAAGTTCCCCTCCCCGGGGATGGTCAGGAACAGCTTGCCCGAGGTACGGTAGGGCCACACCACCCGCGCGTCCTCGGGCACCAGCCGCGAGCTGGTGAAGTCGAGCTGGGCGAGGCCCCTGTTGTTGGGCACCACGTTGTTGGGCACCACGTTGCCCGGTGCCGCCGTCGGGGCGGTCACCTGACCGAGCCCGACCGCGGCCGCAAAGGACGATCCGCCGACCCGGTCGGGCCGCTCGGCGCGCAGGCGCCGCGGCAGACGCCGCGGGTCGAGCAGGAAGTTGTCGAAGCGCGGCAGCACCCCGGCGGCAGGGCGGGCCGGGGCGGAGGAGACCGGCGGCGCCAGCGAGCGCGGCCGCGGCGGGGCGGCCTCGCCGTCCCCGGTGGCGACCCAGCGGCCCGTCGCCACCAGCGGCAGCCGCATCGGCTGCGCCGTGAGCAGGCGCTGGGCGGTCCAGTAGTCGGGGTCGCTCTGGACGTGGTGGATCACCAGCCGGGGTGGGGTGCCGTCCGCCGGCGGTCCGGCGAAGGCCGGGGCCGCCAGCGGGATCGTCAGCAGAATCGCGAGTCGTCGCATGCGCGTGCCTTTCTCGTCTACTCTCGTCTGCTCGCCGCGCCCGTCTCGGGCGCCCGCCGTCTCCCCCGGAAGGGTGCGCGAAGTATACCAGCGACCGAGCCAAGGTCTTGATACCATGACGTTTCCCCGCGCCGGCTCCGCCCGTCGCATCCCCTCCTCAATCGGTGGCTCTCCCCGTCTTGCGACCCCGCGATCGGTGAGCCCAGACCCCGCAGCGCCGCCGCGTCGAGCGACACCGGTCGCGCCGCCTCCGGTCCGCAACCGCGGGACGGTCCTGGCGGCGGTCCTGCTGTTGCCGGCGATCCTCTACCTCGCCACCCACTACCCGGGCGTCGGCGGCCGCATCAACCCCGGCGACTCCGTCAAGTTCCAGTACATCGGCGAGGTGCTGGGGGTGCCGCACCAGCCCGGCTATCCGCAGTACGTGGTCCTCAACTGGCTGTGGACCCGGCTGCCGCTGCCGCTCGACCTGGCGCGCAAGGTCAACCTGCTGTCGGCGGTCTGCGCGCTGGTGGCGGGCGGCTTCCTGTTCGCCTTCTTCGGCGACCTCGCACGCAGCCGCCGGGCGGCGGCGCTCGCCACCTGGACGGTGCTGCTGGCGCCCACCGTCTGGTCGTTCGCCACCGAAGCCGAGGTCTACGCGCTGAATCTGGCCTGGCTGGCGGCGGTGGCCTGGGCCGCCAACCGCTGGCGCCGCCAGCCCTCGGCGGGCCGCCTGGCCGCCCTGCTGCTGATCTACGCGCTGAGCTTCGGCAACCACCCGCTGATGATCACCGCGCTCCCCGGGCTGCTGGTCCTGCTGTTCGCCACCGCCGGGCGCCGGCTGCTGCGCCCGGGGGTGGTGGCGGCGGCGGTGCTCGCCGCGCTGCTCGGTCTCAGCCAGTACGGCTTCCTGCTGTGGCGCTCGCACAGCGACGCGCCGGTGGTCGAGGGGATCAAGCGCCAGGCCGGGCTCGCCGAGCTGGCCCGGTCGCTGAGCGGCCAGCGCTTCACCGACCAGCACCTTATGGGGAAGGGCGGCGGCGAGCTGGCTCGCCGGCTGGCGCGGATGCCGGTCGAGGCCGCCCTCCAGCTGACCCCGGTGGCCCTGCTGCTGGGGCTGGCCGGTCTCTGGGTGCTGGCGCGGCCGGACCCGGCGATGGCCGGCTTCCTGGCCCTGGGGGCGCTGACCCCGGCGGTCTTCGCCGCCGTCTACCAGATCGGCGACTGGGAGAGCTACCTGGCGCCCGCCTGGGCGATGCTGGCGGCGGCCGCGGCGGTGGCGGCGGCCGTAGCGCTGCGGCAGCGGCCACGGGCCGGGCGGCCGCTGCTGATCCTGTGGGCGGCCGTCCTGGTGGGACTCACCGCGGTGCGGCTGCCCGCCATGCGGCTCGCCGAGAGCCCGTGGCAGCGGGACCTGCTGTTCCGGGCGGCACCGGCCGGGTCGCGGGTGGTGGCCTACCGGGGACCGAGCTATCTCGCCACCCAGCTCAACCGTTACTATGCGCTGGGCTTGGGGCTTGCCGAGCGCCGCGGCCTCGAGATCGTCACCGCCGCCCAAACCTTCGAAGACCAGCTCCTGTTTCTCGACGACCGCCCGACGGTCTTCCGCCAGCCCGACATCCGCGCCCTCTTCGACCGCTACCGAGTGGACTACGTCAAGCGATGGTTCGGCGACGGCGAGGACGAGTTCATCTACTTCACCGGGACCGTCTACCCGGTGGACGGGCTGCGCCTGACGCCGGCCCCGAGTGCGGACACGGCCTTGGCGGGCGTCGCGGTGTCGACCACCGACGGGCGGCCGCTGGTGGCGGGCGGGAGCGGCGTCCAGCTCATCGTCGTCAGCCCGATCGAGCGGCGGATCAAGGGGGTCTTCGAGTTTTCGCTGGACGATCCCGACGACGCGCTCCAGCGGCTGGGCGCCACCCTGCTCCAGGTGCCGGACCACGACTGGCTCTGCCTGCTGGTCCAGGACCCGGCGCTGCGGACCCGCCGCCAACTGGTGGGGCTGGTCGCCGGTTGGATGGGCCTCAGACCCAACGAGCGGCGGCAGGCACTGACGGCGCGGCAGGTGGTCGCGATGGGCGGGCGGCCGGCCCAGCGGCGGCCCGGGCGCTGGCTGCGGGTCGACCCGCGGCCGGAGGTGATCGCCGTCCCGAAGGTGAGATGAACGGGCCGCGCCGCCCCCGCCGGCGGGCCGTCCCGGCCCTGCTGCTCGCGGCGCTGGCGGCGTGGAGCGCCGGCTGCGGTTCCGAGCGCTCGGCCGAGCGCGATCCCCTGGCCGGGCTGCCGATCCACGATACCGGCGTCAAGGTGCTGCTGGTGGGTCTCGACGGCGCCACCTTCTCGGTGATCGACCCGCTGCTGGCGGCCGGCGAGCTGCCGGTGCTGGCGGGGCTCGTCGAGCACGGCGCCCGCGGCCCGCTGCGCTCCGAGAAGCCGATGCGCTCGCCGGCCCTGTGGACCACCATGGCGACGGGGCGCCCCCGCGAGCAGCACGGCATCGACCGCTTCACCTTCGACGATCCGGCGGGCGCCGGCAAGGTGCTGGTCAACTCGACGATGCGCAAGAGCCTGGCGGTGTGGGAGATCCTCGGCGCCGCGGGACGCAGCGTCGGCGTCGCCGGCTGGTGGGCCACCTGGCCGGCCGAGCCGGTCCGCGGCTGGCTGGTCTCCGACCGCATCACCCGCAGCCGCTGGAGCGAGTGGGCGGACGGGGCCAAGAGCGAGCGGCTGACCTATCCACCGGGCCTCGCCGCCGAGCTGCTGCCGCTGGTGGTCGACCCCCGCCAGCCGCCGCTCGACGAGCTGCGCGCGATCGTGCCCTTCACTCCCCAGGAGGAGGCCGAGCTGCTGGCCGCCGAAAAGCCGATCTGGGCGCACGGCCCGAGCGTCCTCAAGTTCGCCTACTGCACCCAGCGCTCCTACGAGAAGATGGCGCTCCACCTGCTGGCCTGGGGCCAGCCCGACTTCACCACCCTGTTCCTGATCGCCCAGGACCCGGTCTCCCACACCTTCTGGCACTACCACGAGCCGCAGGCCTACGACTTCGGCGACCAGCCGCGGCTCCCCCACCGGGCGGCGGCGGTCGCCAACATGTACCGCCACAACGACCGCTACATGGCCGAGCTGCTGGCGGCGGTCTCGGAGGACACCGTGGTCCTGGTGGTCTCCGACCACGGCTTCCGGGCCTCGGGCAAGATGCCCGAGCGCAAGCCGCTCGAGACCTTCGCCGGCTCGTTCGCGAGCGGCTTCGCCGACACCGAGAACCGCGACGGCTCGGTGACCGTGGGCCAGAGCGGGGTCCACCACCTGGACGGCGTGCTGGTCGCGGCCGGCGGCCCGGTCCGGCCAGGCGTCCGCCTCGAGGCGACGCTCTACGACATCGCCCCGACGGTGCTGGCGCTGCTGGGCCTGCCGGTGCCCGAGGACCTCCCCGGCCGGGTGCTCGAGGAGATGCTCGAGCCCGGTTTCCTGGCCCGCTTCCCGGTGGGCCGGGTGCCGACCTACGAGGGGCTCGTCGAGCGCCTGCCGGCGGCGGCGGCGGCGACCGAGAGCGGCCAGGACGCCGAGACCCTCGAGATGCTGCGCTCGCTGGGCTACATCCAGTGAGGCGCGCGAGCCGGCGCCTGCCGGTGCTGGCCGCTCTGGCGCTCGGTTGCGCGGCACTCGGCTGCGGCGGCGCGCGGCCGGCCGCCGACTCGGCCCTGCTGGTGGTGGTCGACACCCTGCGCGCCGACCACCTGGGCCTCTACGGCTACGCCCGCCGCACCAGCCCGGCGCTCGACGCCTGGGCGGCCGGGGCGGCGGTCTTCGAGCGCGCCTACTCGGTCTCGCCCTGGACCCTGCCCGCCTTCGGCACCCTGTTCACCGGCCGCCTGCCCTCGCATCACATGGCCGGCACCTTCCCCCGCCAGCCCAACGGCGCGGCGCCGGGCAAGAAGGAGTTCCAGCGGCTCTCCGACGCCGTCCCCACCCTCGCCCAGCTGCTCGCCGGCCAGGGCCTCGCCACCGGCGCCATCCTCTGCAACGCCTTCCTCCACCCCCGCTTCGGGCTCGACCGCGGCTTCGACACCTACGACTTCATCCCCTGCGGCCCGCGCGACATCCGGCGCGCCGACGCGGCGGTGGACGCCGCCCTCGGCTGGCTGGGCGAGCACGGCGAGCGGCCGTTCTTCCTGGTGCTGCACCTCTTCGACCCCCACGTCGTCTACGAGCCGCCCGAGGGCTTCCGCGGCCTCTTCGCCCGCTGGCTCGAGGAGCGCGACGACCGGGTGAGCGACCTCAAGGAGATCCGCGGGCGGCTGCGCCGCGGCGAGCCCCTGGACCGCGAGTTCCTGGCGGCCGCCTACGACGAGGAGATCGCTTTCGTCGACCAACAGCTCGGGCGCCTGTTCCGGTCGCTCGACGAGCGCGGGCTGGGAGACCGCCTGCTGGTGGTGGTCACCTCCGACCACGGCGAGGAGTTCTTCGATCACGGCGGCTTCGAGCACGGCCACACCATCTACGACGAGCTGCTGCGGGTCCCGCTGCTGCTCGGCGGTCCCGGCGTCCGGCGTGGCCGGCACGGCTCGCCGGTCGGTCTCGCCGACCTCTTCCCCACCCTCCTCGAAGGCCTCGGCTACGCGCCACCGGCCGGGCTGGCGGGGACCTCGTTGTGGCCCCTTCTCGGGGGCGCCGGTGGGCCCGACGCCGAGCCCCGGCTGCTGGTGGCCGAGCGCACCCTCTATGGCCCCGAGCGGCGGGCCGCGGTGCGCTGGCCGCTCAAGCTGGCCCAGGACGTCCGGCGCGGCCAGCTCACCCTCCACGACCTGGCCGTCGACCCCGGCGAGCGGCGCGACCTGGCCGCCGAGCGCCCGGACCAGGCCGCCGCGCTGCTGGCCGAGCTGGAGGCTGCGCTGGCCGGCGGCCCCGGCCGCTCCGAGGCCGCCGAGCTCGACGACGCCACCGTCGAGAGCCTCCGGGCCCTCGGCTACCTGGACTAGCCTGCACTTCTCACCGGGTCGCTCGGCGAGCGGGCGCAGGCGCCTGAAGATGCGGGGCTTACCGACCGAGGGCACCACCGGCGTACTCGAAGTACGCCGAGAATGTCCGATCGAGAGAAGTCCTGCAGATTCAGGTACATACGGCTGTGCGGCAGCGAGCCGGTGGGAGGGCAGGCTAGAAGATCGAGAGCTTGCGCGCTTCGCGGCGGCCCACCTCGGCCACCACCGCCTCGGCCACCTTGAGAAAGGCCTCGGCGTGCGTTCCGTCGGGCTCGGCCACCACCACCGGCTTGCCGGCGTCGCC
>JBFGCA010000034.1:0-41872 GCA_041567315.1 Thermoanaerobaculia bacterium
CCACGCCGGGTGGGCCGGCCAGGCGGCGCCCGAAGAGACCCGGGAGCTGACGCCCGAGGAGGCGGAACGGTATCTGCAAGCGCTCGAGGAGGGACGGCCACAGGGCGGCCGCCGGCTGCCGGGCCGGCCGGGCCGGCCGGCCACGGCCGGGTGATGGCGCAGAACCTGCCGACCACTCGATCCACCGCCGGCGCCCGTGCCCCGGCCTGGGCGGTCGCCGGGGTCGCGCTCCTGGCACTGGCGGCGCCGGCGGCCGGCCAGCGGATCCGTGCGGCCGTCGACCACACGGAGCTCACGGTCGAAGACCAGCTGATCCTCACCGTCGTCATCGAGGGCGCGCAGAACGCGCGGCCGACGCTGCCGCCGCTGCCGGACTTCGACGTGCGGGCGGCGGGGCAGTCCACCCAGATGAGCTTCGTCAACGGCCGCTCGACCGTGTCGGTGAGCCACACCTACCTGCTGACCCCGCGCCGCCCCGGCGTCTTCACCATCGGCCCGGCGGCGGTCGAGCTCGACGGCCGGGTCCACAGCTCGCAACCGATCGAGATTCGGGTGCTGGAGGCCTCGGCCACTCCCCGGCGGGCGCGCGACCTGTTCCTGACCGCCCGGGTCTCGACCACCACCCCCTACGTCGGTCAGCAGGTGATCTACACCTGGCGCTTCTACCGCCGCGTGCGGATCGCCGACGCCCGGCTCGATCCGCTGGAGTTCGAGGGCCTCCTGGTCGAGGACCTCGGCGAGGTCCGCGAGCACCAGGCCACCGTCGACGGCGTCGACTACCTGGTCAGCGAGATCCGCAAGGCGCTCTTTCCGCAGGAGGTCGGCCGGCTGACGCTGCCGGCCAGCCGGCTCACCTGCGAGGTGGCGGTGCAGGGCTCCCGCCGGCGGGGCAGCATCTTCGACGACTTCTTCACCACCAGCACCCAGACCAAGGTGCTGCGCACCGAGGAGATCGCGCTCGAGGTGCGGCCGCTGCCGCCGGCCCCGCCCGGCTTCTCGGGGCTGGTCGGGGAGTTCGGAGTCGAGGCTCGGCTGAGTGCCGGCGAGGTGGCGGTCGGCGAGTCGGCGACCCTGAGGCTCAAGATCTCCGGCACCGGCAACGTCCAGATGATCGCCGAGCCACGGCTGCCGGAGCTGCCCGGCCTCAAGGTCTACGACGATCGGCCCGAGGCCGCGGTCGACCGCTCGGGCGGCGCGCTGGCCGGCTACCGCTCCTACAGCAAGGCGCTGGTGCCGCTGGAGCCCGCCGAGCTGACGCTGCCGGCCGTCGGGGTGGTGTATTTCGATCCGCGGCGCGAGGAGTACCGGACCGCCCGCAGCGCGCCGCTCACCCTACGGGTGCTGCCCGGCAACGGCGACGAGGAGCTGCGCCTCACCGAAAGCCTGGCGCCGGGTGCCGGCAAGGTCGAGGTGCGGATCCTGGCCGACGACATCCTGCCCCTCTACCGCGGGGTGGACGCGGTGGCGCGCCCGGCCCGGCCCGGCCGCCGCCCGGTGCTGCTGGCGGCCGGCGTGGCGGCGCCGCCGCTGCTCTTTCTGGCCACCCTGCTGGCCGAGCGCCGCCGGCGGCGCTGGGACGAGGACGCCGGGCTGCGGCGGCGCCGGGGAGCGGCGCGGCGGGTACTCGGCGAGCTGCGGCGGCTGGGCGCCGGGGCGGCCGGCGTTCGGCCCCGGGCCGACGAGATCTCGCGCCGTCTGCGCGAGTACGTGGGCGACAAGCTGGACTGCGAAGGCTGTGCGCTGACCCCGTCCGAGGCCGAGCGGGCGCTGCGCGGGGCGGGGGTCGACGAGCGGCCGGCGGCCCAGCTGCGGGCCCTGCTGGAGCGGCTGGAGGCCGCCCAGTACGGGGCCGGCGAGAGCGGGTCGGAGGCCGCGGTAACCGAGGCCGAGGGCCTGGTGCGCCGCCTGGAGCGCCACCTCGGTGGTTAGTTGCTTCCTGCTGCTGCTCCTGATCCAGGGCGGGACGGCGGCGGCTCCGACAGAGCGGGCGCCCGGTGAAACGGCGGCGGAGCCGGCGCTCGGCGAGGCGAGCGCGGCGCCCGCCGCGCCGCAAGGGGCCTTCGACCCGGCCGGCCTCTTCGTGCGGGCGGCGGCCGCCTACGACGAGGGCGACTACGCGGCCGCCGCCGAGCTCTACCGCCGGCTGCTCGACGGGGGACTGGTCGACGGGCGGCTCGACTACAACCTGGGCAACGCCTATCTGCGCAGCGGCCAGCTGGGGCGCGCGATCGCCGCCTACCGCGCTGGCCGCCGTCTGCGGCCACGTGACCAGGATCTGGCCGCCAACCTCGCTTTCGCGCGCCGCAGCACCAGGGACGCCATCGCGCCGCCCGAGCCCTCGGCGGTGGCCACCACACTCTTCTTCTGGCACTACGCGCTGAGCGCACGCGAGACCGAGTGGCTGCTGCTGGCGGTCAACCTGCTGTTCTGGGGCGCCTGTGCGGCGAGCCTCTCGCGGCGGCGCTCGGCGGCGTGGCGCTGGCTGGCCGGGCTGCTGCTGGTGCCGCTGTTGGGGCTCGCCGCCTCGCTGGCGGTCCACCGCTGGGCCCCGACGCGGGTGGCGGTGGTGGTGCCCCAGGAGATCGAGGCCCGGACGGCGCCCGACCCCGAGGCCCTGGTGCGCTTCAAGCTCCACGCCGGCACCGAGGTGCGGGTGCGCGACCAGCGCCGCGGCTGGCTCCGCATCGCCCTGCCCGACGGCCAGCAGGCCTGGATCGAGGAGGAGTGGGCGGTGGTGGTGAGCGGCTGACCCGGGGCGCCGTAATAGAATTCCGACGCCACGGCGGCGTCATGCTCAAGAAGCTCTTCCAGCGGCCCGAGGAGCAGCCGGAGGGCGAGACCGCTCGCATCGAGCGGCTGCTCGCCGAAGGTGACCTGGCCGGTGCCGAGGCCGAGCTGCGGTCACGGCTGGAGCGCTATCCCGTCAACCTCGGCGCCCGGTTGCGGCTGGCCGAGCTGTACGAGATGCGCGACGGTCCCGAGGCGGCGGTGGACGAGTACATGCGGGTGGTCGACGGCTATCTGGCCAAGGACCTCTTCGACAAGGCTCTCGGCCTGCTCCGGCGGTTGGAGGAGAAGGCGCCGGCAGCCGAGGTGGTCGAGCGCCGGCGGAGCGTCGAGCAGGAGCAGCGCACTCGCGGCCTGCGCGAGCGGCTGGTCCAGGCCCTCGAGCAGCGCCCCGAAGGCGCGGTGCGCGAGGAGAGCCTGGACGCGGCCCTGCTGCGCGAGACCTGGGGCCGCTGGTGCGGATCGCCGCTGGTCGAGGCGCTGGGCGAAGACCAGCTCGCCCGGCTGCTGGCGGCGGCGGACGTCCAGCGCTGGACGCCCGGCAGCACCCTGGTGCGGGCCGGTCAGACCCTGCCGCGCTGCTGGTGGCTGCTGGCGGGCATGGTCGAGGTGCTGGGACCTCCCGACGGCACCGACGAGGTTCGGCATCGCTTCGGGCCCGGCGACCTGTTCGGTGACCGGGCGCTGTTCGAGGGCCGCGCGTGGCGGTCGACGCTGCGCGCCGGCGAGCCCAGCATCGGGCTGCGGTTCAACAAGCCGGCGGTCGAGCGGGCGCTGCTCGGCAACCCGGACCCGCGCGGACTGATCGACCCCCTGCGCCGCTACGGCGGGGACGACCGGATCGGGTGATCGGTCCCCGTTCCCGGCTGGATATGATCCCGCCGGAGATGCCCGTGGACCGCCATCCGGCCTTTCACGTCGAGGGTCTGGACTGCGCCGAAGAGGTTTCCGTCCTCAAGCGGGCGGTGGGTCCGCTGGTGGGCGGCGAGGAGGGGCTGGCGTTCGACGTGCTGCGCGGCAAGATGACGGTGCTGTTGCCGGCCGGCCGGGTGCCGGCCGAGGAGATCCGGCGGGCGGTCGCGGCCACCGGGATGCGGGCCCGACCCTGGCGCCCCGAGGCACCCGCCGCCGCCGGCGGGCTCTGGTCGCGGCACGGACGGACCGTGGCCTGCGCCGCCAGCGGTCTGCTGCTGGCTGCCGGCCTGGTCCTCGAGGTGGCGGCGGCCGGCGGCCTGCGGCCGGCCCTCGAGGGGTCGGCGCCGCCGCTGGCGGCGGTGCTCTGCTTCCTGGGGGCGATCGTCGCCGGCGCCTGGTTCGTCCTCCCCAAGGCCTTCTACGCCGCCCGCGCTCTGCGCCCCGACATCCACCTGCTGATGACGGTGGCGGTGGCCGGGGCGATCGGGCTGGGAGAGTGGGTGGAGGCGGCGAGCGTCGCCTTCCTGTTCGCCCTGGCGCTGCTCCTCGAGCGCTGGAGCGTGGGGCGGGCGCGGCGGGCGATCGAGGCGCTGCTCGACCTGGCGCCACCGGTCGCCCGCTACTCGCCGCCGGGAAGCGACGAGGTCCGTGAGGGTCCGGTGACCGAGGTGCCGGTCGGCGCCACGGTGAGGGTGCGGCCGGGCGAGCGGATCCCGCTCGACGGGGTGGTGGTGAGCGGCGCTACGGCGGTGGACCAGGCGCCGATCACCGGCGAATCGATGCCGGTCGCCAAGGCGGGCGGCGACGAGGTCTACGCCGGTAGCCTCAACGGCGACGGCGCGTTCGATTTCCGGGTGACCCGGGCCGCCGCCGACAGCACCCTGGCGCGGATCATCCGGCTGGTCGAGGAGGCCCAGTCCCACCGGGCGCCGGCCGAGCAGTGGGTGGAGCGCTTTGCGCGGGTCTATACGCCGCTGATGATGGGCCTCGCCCTGCTGGTGGTGGTCGTACCACCGCTGCTGACCGGCGGCGTCTGGGGGCCGTGGCTCTACCGCGGCCTGGTGCTGCTGGTCATCGCCTGCCCGTGTGCCCTGGTGCTGTCGACGCCGGTCACCGTGGTGGCCGGGCTGGCCTCCGCCGCCCGCGCCGGGGTGCTGATCAAGGGCGGGGTGTTCCTGGAGGCGCCGGCCCACTTCCGGACCATGGCCTTCGACAAGACCGGCACCCTGACCCACGGCCGCGCCCGGGTACAGCGCATCGTCGCCCTCAACGGCCACAGCGACGAGGAGCTGCTGGTGCGGGCCGCGGCGCTCGAGGCCGAGAGCACCCACCCGATGGCGCGCGCCATCCTGGCGGCGGCGGCGGCGCGCGGCGTCAGCTTTGCCGGGGCGGCGGCGGTCACCGCGGTTCCCGGCAAGGGGGCCGAGGGGATCATCGACGGACGCCGGTTCTGGATCGGCAGCCACCGCTTCATGGAGGAGAAGGGCGCCGAGACCCCCGAGTACCACGAGCAGGCCCAGGCCCTCGAAGACGAGGGACACACGCTGGTGGCGGTGGGCAACGACCGCCACGTCTGCGGGCTGATCAGCTTCGCCGACGAGGTGCGCCGGACGGCGCCGGCGATGGCCGCCGAGCTGCGCCGCGCCGGGGTGCGCAGGCTGGTGCTGCTGACCGGCGACAACGAGCGCACCGCCCGGGCGGTGACGCGGGCGGTAGGGCTCGACGAGTGCCGGGCCGAGCTGCTGCCCGAGGACAAGGTGGCCTCGATCCGCGCGCTGGCCGCCGAGGGCAGCGTGGCGATGGTGGGCGACGGGGTCAACGATGCGCCGGCGCTGGCCGCCGCCACCGCCGGCATCGCCATGGCGGCGGTGGGCACCGACGCCGCCATCGAGACCGCCGACATCGCGCTGATGTCCGACGACCTCGAACGGCTGCCGTGGCTCATCCGCCACTCGCGCCGGGCGCTCAGGGTGATCCGGCAGAACATCGTCTTCAGCCTGGCGGTCAAGGCCGTCTTCGCGGTGCTGGCGGGTTTCGGGATCGCCACCCTGTGGATGGCGATCGCCGCCGACATGGGGGCCTCGCTGGCGGTCATCGCCAACGCCCTGCGGCTGCTGCGGGCGGCCGCCTGAGCCCCGTCGTGCGCTTCGGCCTGCCGAGACTGGCGGCACTCCTGCTGGCGCTCACCGCCGCCGGCTGCGACCGGTGGCCGGGCGCCGGCCGGCACCCGGCCAACCTGCTGCTGATCACCGTCGACACCCTGCGCGCCGACCACCTCTCGACCTACGGCTATCCGCTGCCCACCTCGCCGACGGTCGACCGGCTGGCCCGCGAGGGGGTGCGCTTCGACCGCGCGGTCGCCCAGTGGCCCAAGACCGCGCCCTCCTTCGCCTCGCTGTTCACCGCCACCTACCCGCGCGACAACGGCATCGTGCGGCGGGTCGGCATGCCGCTGCCGCGCGCCTTCCGGATGCTCGCCGAGGAGCTCCGCGGGCTGGGGTACACCACCCACGCGGTGGTCGCCAACGGCGCGGTGGCCAGCGACTTCCACTTCGACCAGGGCTTCGACACCTACGTCGAGAGCTGGAAGCTCGAGGACCGGCAGGGGCGCGATCCCAACGGCGCCGAGGCGGTCAACGACCTGGCCCGGGCGGTGATCGCCGGGATCGACCGCGGCCGGCCGTATTTTTTGTGGGTGCACTACCTGGACCCCCACTTCCCGTACGCGCCGCCGCCGCCGTGGAGCGGCAGGTTCCAGGGCGAGGACCACTACCGGTCGCTGGGCAAGCTGCTGGTCGATCCGGACAAGCCGGCCAAGCAGCTCGGCGGCATCGGCCGCGACCAGGTGCTCGGCAACTCGGACGAGCTGGCCTTCTACGTTGCCCGCTACGACGCCGAGATCGCCTACGCCGACGCCCAGCTCGCCGAGCTGCTCGCCCACCTCGACGGCGAGGGTCTGATGAGGCGCACCCTCACCGTCTTCACCTCCGACCACGGCGAGTCGCTGGGCGAGCACGCCTACTACTTCGACCACGGCCGCTTCAGCTTCCAGACCTGTCTGCGGGTGCCGCTGATCTTCCACTACCCGGGGGTGCTGCCGGCCGGGGTGGTGGACGCCGATCCGGTCGAGCTGATCCACCTGGCCCCGACGATGCTGGAGGCGGCCGGGGCGCCGCTCGACGGCGGCCGGTGGATGCAGGGGCGCTCGCTGATGCCGCGGATGCGCGGCGAGGAGGCCCCCTCCGAGCGCCCGCCCTACGCCTTCTCCGAGGCCGGCTACGCCACCCTCGACCGCTGGCAGAAGGTGGTCCAGGATCGCCGCTACAAGCTGATCTACGCGCCCTACCACCCCGACCGGCGCTGGATCAGTGGCCGCCGCGACGCCTGGTTCGCGCTCTTCGATCTCGAGCAGGACCCCGCCGAAAGCGTCAACCTGATCGACGAGCAGCCGGCCGAGGTGGCGCGGCTCAACGACGTGCTGGTGGCGTGGCTGACCCGCGAGGAGTTCGACGCCCTGGTCGAGGCCGGCGAGCCCGAGGAAGCCGAAGGCGAGATGTCCGAGGAGACCCGCCGGCAGCTCAAGGCGCTGGGCTATCTGCAGTAGCGGGCGCCGGCGGCGCCTCGCCCGCTAGCACTTCGACCGGGGTCTCCCAGCTGAGGCCGGCGTTGCGCTCGGAGAACCAGGCGACGCGCTCGCGGACCGGGTCGAGGACCAGCCGGTAGTCGCCGGGCTCGGCCGGCGCCCGCACCCGCAGCTCGACCCGCACCTGGCCGCCCGGCGGCACGTCGCGCGGCAGCCCGGTGCGCAGGCCGTCCCAGACCCGCCGCTCGCCCGCCGGGCCAAGCCAGTGGTAGGAGAGGTTGACGCGGGTGGCTCCCTCGGCCGGCCAGGGGTGCTCGCTCGTGTTCCACAGCCTGAGGTCGAGGGTAAAATGCTCACCGGCCGCCACCTGGGCGGGAGCACGGATGCGGCCCCAGCGCAGCTGGTACAGATCCCGGGCCAGCTCCTCGCGGCTCCCCAGATAGAGCAGCGCGGCGCCCAGGTAGAACCCCTCCGCCCGGCCGCCGGGCCGCAGCGCCGGCAGCTGGCCGGTGGCGGTGCGGACCGCCAGCCGGTAGACCCAGACCTGGCCGCGGTGGTCGCGCCGCACCCGGTAGGGGGCCGGCGCCTCGAACTCCACCCGCCGGGTCTCGCCCATGCCCTCGATCTCCGCCGGGAACCGCAGCCGGTGGCGCTGCCCGCCCAGCTCGAGCTCGACCGTGTTCTCCGGCGCCTGGTTGCGGACCTCGAAGACCGCGCTGGGCAGCGGCTCGAGCCGCTGCATCAGCAGCTCGGCGGAGCGGCCGCCCAGCAGCCACAGCTCGTCGCCGCGCGGCCGGAACAGGTCCTGCCGGGCCCAGAACCAGACCCCGGCCTGCGCCGCGCCGCGGTAGCCGGGGACCTGGCGCTCGAGGGTCAGCTCGAGCGGGAAGCGGCCGAAGGGGGCGGCGCGGGTGTGCGCCTGGAGGGTGGGCTCCGGCACCACCGCCCCGTAGGGCGACAGCAGCAGCGGGCCGATGAACAGGCCGCCGGCGCCGAAGCCCAGCAGGGTGGCCCAGGCGGGCCGGATGCGGGTCACCAGGAACAGGAAACCCGGGTAGGCGTTGATGAAGTAGCGGTTACCGACGAAGCCGCCGCCGCCGTGCCAGTTGAAGGGGATCCACAGGACGAAGAACAGCCCCACGGCGACCAGCGCCGCCAGGGTCAGCCAGCGCGGCGCCGAGCGGCGGCCCCAGGCCAGGAAGAGCAGCACCGCCAGCAGGCTGAAGGGGGCGTAGAGCAGCAGCCCGGTGTGCCGCCCCCAGAGGAAATAGCCGAGGTCCTCGAACAGCGTCGGCCGGTAGAGCCTGGGCAGGTGCCACAGCCAGCGCCAGGAGTTCTTCTGCGGGTCGCGCTCGACGATCTGGCGGTGGACCGGCTCGACCGGCATCCGGTCCGGGTGCTCGACCGAGAAGCCGCTGCGGGCGACGCCCAGGTAGGCGCTGGGGTGGCCGGTGAGCGCCGTCGCCAGCCCCGCCGCCAGACCCAGGCTGAGCGCCGCCCCCAGCACCCAGAGCACGACCCCGCGCAGCCGCTGCCGCCGCCAGAACAGCCACAACGCCGGCAGCGCGAAGGCGGCCAGCATCGGCTTGTGATAGGCGCCGAGCACCAGCGCCGCGCCCGAACACAGCGGCGCCGCCGGACCCGCCGCCCGGCGCGCCAACCGCCGCCATCGCGACCCGGGGGGTGGTCCGGTCGCCGGCTCGTGGAAGGCCAGATAGAGGGCGGCGGTCACCGCCGCCATGTTGAAGATCTCGGGCTGCAGCCAGAAGACGTAGGCGAAACCGGCGCTGAGCAGGAAGAAGCCGGCGGCGAAGAGGGCGGCGATCCCGGAGTCGTTGTAGCGCCCCAGGTAGGCGGTGCCCATCCACACCATGCCCAGCAGCAGCAGCATGTTGAAGGCCATCATGCCGTTGGGGCCGAACAGGGCGGTCGCCGGGGCCGCGAACAGCGAGTAGAGATAGGGCTTGCCGAAGTAGACCGTGTTCCAGCCGTCGTCGGTCATCAGGATCAGGTTGCGCGGCTGGTCGTAGGGATAGGCGTCGAACAGCCGTCGGAGGTCGCGCGGCTCGCACCGCAGGTCACCGTCGCGGGCCAGGCTGAGCGCCATCAGGTAGTAGGCCGGCTCGTCCGACTTGAAGACCATCGGCATGCCGGGCTTGGGCACCACCAGCGGCGCCAGGCCCAGCACCAGGGTGAGGCCGAGCAGGACCAGGCGGGTCTGGCGGCTCACCGGTCGGGGTCCCCGGCCCGCAGCGCGTCACGCACCGCATCGATGGTCTCGTCGAGGGTGATGACCGGCTGCCAACCGGTCAGCTGGTGGATCCGCGAAAGGTCGGGCACCCGCCGCTGCATGTCCTCGAAGCCGGGAGCGTAGGCCTCGCCGTAGGGCACGTAGACCTTCTCGGAGGAGCTGCCGGTGCGCCCGATCACCCGGTCGGCGAGCTGGTCGATCGACACCTCCTCGACGCCGCCGACGTTGAACACCCGGCCCACGGCGTCGGGGTGCTCGGCCAGTCGCTGGAGCGCGTGGACCACGTCGCGCACGGCGCAGAAGCAGCGCTGCTGGGTGCCGTCCCCGAAGACGGTAAGCGGCTCGCCGCGCAGCGCCTGGCCGACGAACCGCGGCACCACCATCCCATAGCGGCCGCGCTGCCCCGGTCCGACGGTGTTGAACAGTCGCGCCACCACCACCGGCAGGCCGTACTCGCGGTGATAGGCCAGGCCCAGGAACTCGTCGACCATCTTGCTGGCGGCGTAGCCCCAGCGGCTGTGCCGGGTCGAGCCCAGCAGCACGTCGTCGTCCTCGGCGAAGGGGATGCGGGCGCCCTTGCCGTAGACCTCCGAGGTCGAGGCCAGCAGCACCTTGGCGCGGTAGCGCTGGGCGGCGCGCAGCACCAGCTCGGTTCCCATGACGTTGGTCTCTATGGTGTGCACCGGCCGGTCGACGATGAGCTGCACGCCCACCGCCGCCGCCAGGTGGACGATCACCTGCGCCTCGCTGGCCAGCCGGTCGAGCACCGTCTCGTTGGTGATCGAGTCGATGGCGAAGCGGAACCCGGGGCGGCCGGCCAGCGGCTCGATGTTGGCGAAGCGGCCGGTGGAGAGGTCGTCGATCACGGTGACCTCGGAGCCGGCGGCGAGCAGGTGCCGGACCAGGTGGGAACCGATGAAGCCGGCCCCGCCGGTCACCAGATAGTGCGCGGTCTCGCTCATGCGGCGACTATAATCGCTCGATGAAGCTCAGCGTCATCATCCCGGCGCTGGACGCAGCCGCCACCATCGGCGACCAGCTCGAGGCGCTCGCCGGCCAGTCGTGGCCCGGCGGCTGGGAGGTGGTGGTGGCCGACAACGGCTCGACCGACCGCACGCTGGAGGTGGTCGAGAGCTTCCGCGGGCGGCTCCCCGCGCTCGCGGTGGTCGATGCCTCTGCCCGCCGCGGCCAGGCCTACGCCCGCAACCAGGCGGCACAGGCGGCCACCGGCGACGCCCTGGTGATGGCCGACGCCGACGACGTGGTGGGGGAGGGCTGGCTGGAGGCGATCGGCCGGGCGCTCGAGCGCCACGACTTCGTGGCCTGCCGCTTCGACATGGAGCGGCTCAACCCGGCCTGGATCCAGCGCGTGCACCACAACCCCCAGCGCGATGGGCTGATCCCCTACGGCAACCCGCCGTTCCTACCCCACGCCGGGGGCGGCGGCCTGGGGATCAAGCGCCGCCTGTTCCTGGAGATGGGCGGTTTCGACGAGACCCTGCCGCCGCTCGAGGACACCGACCTGTGCTGGCGGGTGCAGCTCGCCGGCACGCCGCTGGTCTTCGTCCCCGAAGCGGTGGCCCACATCCGCTGGCCGCAGAACCTCAAGGGTCTCTACCGCCAGGGCTATCGCTGGGGCGAGCGCAACATCGAGGTCTACCGCAAGTATCGCGCCCACGGCATGCCGCGGCTCGGACCCTGGTCGGGGCTCGCCAAGTGGGCGACGCTGCTGCTCCGCGCCCCGGCGCTGGCGACCCGCAGCGGCCGCGGCCGCTGGATGTGGGCGCTGGGCTGGCGGACCGGCCGCCTCAGGGGGTGCCTGCGCTACCGGGTGGCGGCGCTGTGAACTCCCCGTCGGCGGGAAGAGCCTCGACGCTGGCCGGTGCCCGGTGTCTGGTGACCGGCGGCGGCAGCGGCATCGGCGCCGCCATCGCCCTGGCCCTGGCGGCGCGGGGCGCGCGGCTGGCGCTGGTGGGCCGGACCGCCGCCAAGCTCGAGGAGGTGGCGGGCCGGGCGGCGCCGCCGCCGGCGCTGTGCTGGCCGGCCGATCTGGCCGACGACGAGCAAGTCGAGCGGCTGGCCGAGCGCGTCGAGGGCGAGCTGGGCGGGCTCGAGGTGCTGATCCACAGCGCCGCGGTGCTGGCCCTCGGCCCGGTCGGGTCGGCGCCGGTCGCCGAGCTGGACGCCCAGTACCGCACCAACCTGCGGGCCCCCTATCTGCTGACCCAGAGGCTGCTGCCGCTGCTGCGCGCGGCCCAGGGGCAGGTGGTCTTCGTCAACTCCTCGTCGGGGCTGGCGGCGCGGGCCGAGGTTGGGCAGTACGCCGCCACCAAGCACGGGCTCAAGGCGCTCGCCGACAGCCTGCGGGCCGAGGAGAACGAGCGCGGGGTGCGGGTGCTGTCGGTCTACCCGGGCCGCACCGCCAGTCCGCTCCAGGCGGTCATCCACGAGTGGGAGGGCCGCCCCTACCGGCCCGCGCGGATCGCTCAGCCCGAGGACGTGGCCGCCACCATCGTCGCCGCCCTCGAGCTGCCGCGGACGGCCGAAGTCACCGACCTCCAGATCCGTCCAATGCGCAAGACCTAGTGTGGCGTCTCCGACTTGGCTTGCCAGATAGGCGAGTCATTCGTTGGTGCTGCCAAGGCGCGCAGACGCAGGCATAGCGGGGACTATGTCGAGGAAGCGCAACGCCGGCAGCGCCAGCGAGGGCCGCCTAGATGGTAAGGCGAAGTCGGAGACGCCACACTAGTACCCCGGGTCTCCTTCAGCTGCCGCCGAGCGCCCGCGCCAGGTCCTCGGGGGTGCCGACGTCGAGGCAGGAGCCGGTCTCGAAGCGCACCGAGTCGATCGGCAGGCCGTCGCCGAGCGCCGCGGTCAGGGCATCCGAGGGATAGAGCTCGCGGCCGTCCGGCCGGGGCGGGGCGCTGGCGGCGAAGCGGTGCAGGTGCTCGGTGAAGACCGGCCGCCACACCGCCAGCATCCAGGTGTGGGCGAGGGCGGTCCGGGCCGGCTTGATCTCGATCGCCGTCACCCGGCCGCCGGCTCCGGTGCGGACCATGTCGGACTTGGCGGCGCGGTCGGTGGGGAACAGCCCCAGCACCACCGCGGCGTCCGACCGCTCGAGCCGGTCGAGCAGCGGAACGAAAGCGTCGGCGGGCCGGAACAGCACGTCGGGGAAGCCCATCGCCACCCGGCAGCCGCGGACCAGCGGGTAGGCGCGATCCAGCGTCTCGACGATCGAGCCCGAGCTCTCGAGCTCGAGGTAGGCGAGGCGCGGGCCGCCGGGCAGCCCCTCGCCGAGGTGGGCGGCGACGTCGCCCTTGCCGGCGCGCAGGAGGACGAAGGCCTCCTCGATCCCGGCGGCGGCGAGGGCTTCGAGCAGGTGCTCGATCACCGGCCGCGGCTCGGGGCGGCCCTCGACCCCGACGCCGGGGACCGGGTACAGCTCCTTGCTGAACGACAGCCGCCCCAGCCGGGTGCCGCGGCCCGCCGCCGGCACCAGTCCCACGAGCCGCTCCATGCCGGCAGGATACCGCTGGCTCGGGCTGGTATCCCGGAGCGTAAGTCCAGACTTCCACTACGAGCTCTTGGGGTTTACAATGCGCCGCCAGCGGGCGCCGTCGATGACCACCGACGAACCAGCCGATCCCGGCGGCCCATCGAAACCCGGCGCTACGGCAGGGCCGACCGGCCCCCCGCTCAAGCCGTGACCGACCCGCTGCCACCGGCGGAGCCTCCCGGCCCGAGCGGTGACCACACCCGGGGCTGTGCGCGCGGCGGCCGCGCGCACGAGGGTCCGCGTCTTGGCAGGCCTCGCCCGGGAGACGAGGATCGATGATCATCGGCCTGACCTACGACCTCAAGGACGACTACCTGCGGCGCGGTTTCGACGCCGAGGCGGTCGCCGAGTTCGACGGCCGCGAGACCATCGACGCTCTGCAAGCGGCGCTCGAGGATCTGGACTGCGAGACCGAACGGATCGGCGCTCTGCCCGCCCTGGTCGAGCGGCTCTCCGCCGGTGAGCGCTGGGACCTGGTCTTCAACATCGCCGAGGGGATGTTCGGCTACGGGCGTGAGGCGCAGGTCCCGGCGCTGCTCGACGCCTACCGCATCCCCTACACCTTCTCCGACCCGCTGACCCTGGCGGTGACGCTGCACAAGGCGTTCGCCAAGCGGGTGGTCCGGGACCTCGGGCTGCCGACCGCCGAGTTCGCCGTCGTCGAGAGTCCCGCCGACGTCCAGCGCGTCGACCTGCCGCCGCCGCTGTTCGCCAAGCCGGTGGCCGAGGGCAGCAGCAAGGGCATCGGCCGGCGCTCGCTGATCCGGCGCCGCGCCGAGCTGGCCGAGGTCTGTGGGACGCTGCTTGCCGCCTACGGGCAGGCGGTGCTGGTGGAGCGGTTCCTGCCGGGGCGCGAATTCACCGTTGGCATCGTCGGCACCGGCGAAGCGGCCCGGGCGGTCGGGGTGCTCGAGATCCAGGTGCGCTCCGAGGGGGCCACCGCCTACTCGCGCCGCGTCAAGGGCGCCGCCGACTACCGGCGCCTGGTCGGCTACCGGCTGTGTCCGGAGCCCGAGCTGGCGGCGGAGTGCGACCTAGTGGCGCTCGGCGCCTGGCGGGGTCTGGGCTGCCGCGACGCGGGCCGGGTCGACCTGCGCTGCGACGCCGGGGGTCGCCCGCATTTCCTCGAGGTCAACCCGCTGGCCGGACTCCATCCCGTGGACTCCGACCTCACCATCCTCGCCGGGTTGGTCGGCCTGCCGTACCGCCGGTTGATCGGCGCCATCCTCGAGTCGGCCCTCAGCCGCTGCGGCGCCGGTACGGCGGCGTCGGCGGCCCGCGCTGCGAGATGAGCGCGGCGGCGTGTTCCTACGGCAGCGGGCGCAGCAGCCCGGCCTCGAGCAGGCGGTCGGCGGCGCGGCGCAGCCGGGCGAAGGACAGACCGGAGCGCTCGGCGATCGCCAGCAGGTCGTGCTCGCCGTCCGAGAGGTTGAGCACCCAGAGCAGGGCGAGCTGCGCCTCGCGCCCCTCGTCGCCGCCGCCTACAGAGGCGTAGAGGCCGCGTTTGCCGAGCTGCGGCTCTCCGTGAGGCTCGAGGTTGAGGTAGCGCCGGTTGCCCTCCAGGATCCGGGTGACCTCGAAGTAGAGCTCCAGCGACCGCTCCAGGGCGGCGTCGTCGACGAAGCCGAGATCGTCGGCCGAGGTGTGGTACTCGGGGTAGCGCCCCCAGGGGGTGCGGGTCAGCGAGCCCACCGGCAGGTCGAAGGCCGGCGAGCAGTACTGGCGCTCGTCGTAGCCGAAGGGCACGAAGGCCTCGACCTCGAACTCCTCGCCGGCGTCGCGCAGCGCCTGGACGGCGGCGCGGTCGATCTCGGCGTCGCCCCGGCGGCTGCGCTTGTAGTGGAAGCGGCCGCGATCGCCCAGGTTGGCGGCCACCAGCCCGGCGCGGACCCGCCGCGCCCGCCGGCGGTTGCGGGCCAGCCAGGTGATCGAGCCGATGGTCCCGGGGATGAACAGGAAGCGGTAGGACCAGCGGCGCTCGGCGGCCGCCAGCCGCCGGGCCAGGAAGGCCGCCACCGCCATCCCGGACAGGTTGTCGTTGGCCAGCGAGGGGTGGCAGACGTGACAGGAGATCAGCACCTCCTCCTCGCTGGCGCCGGCCAGCAGACACTCGCCGTAGGTCAGGTGCCCGGGCTCGAGGGTCGAGTCGATCCTGACCTCGTAGCGGCCCGGCGCCAGCCGCTGTCGCAGCTCGTGGGGCAGGCAGAAGCCCCAGGTCCGCTGGTAGTAGGACGTGCGGTAGGGAATCAGCCGCGGCTGGTCGGGGAGGCTGTAAAGATGGGTCTCGAGCTCCTCGAGCTCGAAGGTGCCCTGGACCGGTTCGCTGTAGTTGAGCAGGTGCAGGTTGTGACGCCGGAAGTCGACGATCTTCTCCCCGGCCGGATCCTTGATCCAGGCGTCGCGGATGTTCCACTCGTCGGGCACCGTCCAGTCGAAGACCGCGGTCCCGGAAGGCACCTCGTGGACCTCGAGCGGCGCCAGCTCGCCGAGCACCTCGAGGGTGCGGCGCACGCCGTCGCCGGTGATGCTGCGGCAGATCGGGTAGAGGCGCTCGAGCAGGCGCCGCAGCTCGCTCACAGCACCTCGACCTCGGGGATGGCGACGAAGAACCGCCCGCCCCAGTCGCGGACCTCGGCCATCTGCTCGACGATCTCGTCGCGCAGGTTCCAGGGCAGGATGAAAACGTAGTCGGGCCGGGTCTCGG
Source organism: Thermoanaerobaculia bacterium (assembly GCA_041567315.1). Lineage (GTDB taxonomy): Bacteria > Acidobacteriota > Thermoanaerobaculia > Multivoradales > JAHEKO01. The sequence goes on from JBFGCA010000034.1 coordinate 15,800, forward strand.
CCAGCCGCTCGGGCGCGTGGATCGGGATCCGGGTGCCCGGCAGGTAGCGGCCCTGCTTGTGGGGGCTGCGGTCGACCGTGTAGTCGATGAAGTCGGTGCCGACGCCGCAGTAGTTGAGCAGCGTGTTGCCCTTGGCCGGCGCCCCGTAGGCGGCTATCGTGCGGCCCTCCTCGCGCCGGGCGACCAGGAACTTGAGCAGGGCGCGCTTGGTGGCGCGCACCCGCTCGCCGAAGCCCAGGTGGCCCTCGAGGCTGGCGAAGCCGGCCTCCTGCTCGCGGCGCAGGAGCTCTTCGACCCGCGGCCCGACCGGTGGCGTCTCGCGCTCGGCGTGGCGGGCGTAGATGCGCAGCGAGCCGCCGTGGGTGGGCAGCTCCTCGACGTCGAACAGGGTCAGCCGGTGGGCGCGGAACACCTCGCGCACGGTGCGGAACGAGAAATACGAGAAGTGCTCGTGGTAGATGGTGTCGAACTGGTTCTCGGCCACCAGCCGCATGAGGTGGGGGAACTCGAGGGTGGCGACGCCCGCGGGCGCCAGCGCGATCGCCAGCCCGGCCACGAAGTCGTTGAGCTCGGGGGTGTGGGCCAGCACGTTGTTGCCGACCAGCAGGTCGGCGCGGTCGCCCTCGTCGACCAGCCGCCGCGCGCTCTCGGCGCCAAAGAACTCGACCCGCGTCTCGATGCCGCGCTCGCGGGCCGCGGCGGCGACGTTGGCGGCCGGCTCGATGCCCAGCACCGGGATTCCGCGGCGGTGGAAGTACTGGAGCAGGTAGCCGTCGTTGCTGGCGATCTCCACCACCCGACTGTTCCGGCTCAGTCCGAAGCGCTCGACCATCGCCGCGGCGTAGCGCTCGGCGTGCTCCAGCCAGGTGGTCGAGTAGGAGGAGAAGTAGGCGTAGTCGCCGAAGATCTCCTGCGGGGTCGCCGCCGCCGGCAGCTGCACCAGCAGGCAGCCCTCGCACACCCGCACGTGGAGGGGATAGAACGACTCCTTCTGCCACGCCGCGTCCGGCTCGACGTAGGAGTTGGCGAGCGGCGACATCCCCAGGTCGACGAAGGTGTGCCGCAGCGGCTGGCTGCAGAACCGGCAGGCGGGGGCGTCCATCGGCGAATGTAGGAGGAAAGCCGCCTCCGGGCTGGGCGAAGCGGTACCGGCAGTTTAGCAGCCGGGCGCCCGCCGCCGGGTAGACTTCCGGCCCATGGCGGGCCCCGAGTCCAGTCGTGTCGGGGCCGAACGCGAGGCCGATCGGGGCGCCGGGCGCCGGCGGCTGGCGGCGATCGGGGTGCTGTCGCTGACCGGGCTCGCGCTGCTCGCGCTGCTCGCCTGCTGGCGGCCGCCGCTCGAGCGGCTGTGGGGAGACGAGGGCACCTATCTGGCGATGACCGCCAGCCTGGCGCGCGACCGCGACCTGGCGTTCGGGGACGCCGACCACGCCTGGGCGCGGGAGCGGCCGCCGGGGCCGCCGGTCACGGTGATCCTGCAGCAGACCGGCCGCGGCATCACCTACTCCAAGCCGCTGCTCTATCCGCTGCTGGCGGCGCCGTTCTACGCCGTGGCCGGCGAGGGCGGGATGGTGGCGGCCAACCTGGTGCTGCTGGCGGCCGGTCTGGGGCTGGTCTGGCCGCCGCTCCGGCGCCAGCTGGGTGGCGCCATGGCCAGCGCGCTGCTCGCCACCTTCACGGTGTGCGGCGCGGTGCTGCCGTACCTCGAGTGGCGGATGAGCGAGGCGGCACAGCTCGGCCTGGCGCTCGGCGGCCTGGCGCTGGCGCTCGGCGGGCTGCCGCGGCCCGGTAACCGGAGGCCGGAGCGGGGAGCGGAACCGGGAGATTCGCTGGGACGGGTGGCGGCCGGCGGGCTGCTGCTCGGGGCGCTGGTCACCATGCGCTTCCCCAACGCCGCCCTGGCGGCAGTGCCGGCGCTGGCGGCGGCGCTCTGCGGGCGCTGGCGGCGGGCGGTGGTGACGGCGCTTTTCCTGCTGGCCGGCTTCGGGGCGGTCAGCGGGCTGAGCGTGGGGCTGCTCGGCACCGCCAATCCCTACAAGGCGGTGCGCTCGAGCTTCGACGGCGCCACCGGCTATCCGGCCGGGGCCGGGGGCGAGGCGGCGCTGGAGCGGTTCGAGGCCGGGCGCTCGACGGTGAGCCTCGGGCTGCAGCCCGACCAGGACTGGACCCGCTCGGCCTACGCGGCGCTTTATTTCCTGATCGGGCGGCACACCGGTCTGCTGGCCTATCTGCCGCTGGCGCTGCTGCTCGCCGCCCTGGCGCTGGCCGCCCCCGACCGGGTGGGGGCGGCGCTGCTCTGCGGGGTGGCCGGGGTCGCCCTGTTCCATCTGGTCTGGATGCCGGACAACTATTTCGGGGGCGCCACCTTCCTGGGCAACCGCTACTTCCTCCCCGCCTACGCCGCCCTGTTGCTGGCTCCCCGTCGCGCGCCGCGGTGGCGGTCGCTCGGCGCGGTGTGGGCGGTGGGCCTGGCGGCCGGGCTGTCGGCGGCCGTCTCGGTGGCGGCCACCCGCGGTCTCGACGCCTCGAGCCAGAGCCACTCCGCGGCCGGGCTCTTCCGCTGGCTGCCGCACGAGTCGGTAGCCCGCCAGATCGACGGCGAGGAGAAGCGGTTCTGGGGGCGGGACTTCGTGCGCTTTGTCGACCCCTGGGCGGAGGTGGGGGAGTGGACCTTCCGTCTCGAGTCGGGGCGGCCGCCCGCCGAGCTGCAGGTGGCCACCAACTGGCCGGGCACGCCGCTGCGGTTACTGGTCACGCCCGACCGGCCGGGGGTCGAGCTCGAGGTGGCCGACTGGCGGCGCCGCCGCCGGCTGCCGGTGGACAGCTCGGGCGCGGGTCCCGGGGCCGGTTCTGGGGCCGGGCCGAAGGGTCTGGTCGAGTTCGAGCCGGCCGCCGCCTGGCGCCGTCACCGGTTCTGGTGGCACGCCGAGGCACTCTACGACGTCCGCGCGTACCGGCTGGCGTTGCGGCATCCCGACGGCGGTCCGGTGGGCGCCACGGTGCGCTACGCCGGCCGGGTCCTCGACCTGGGTCTGCCGCTGACGGCGGCGACGCTCGAGCTGAGGGTGGTGGGCGAGACGGTGGCCGGCGGGACGACCCCGGTGCGGATAGCGCTGCGCAACACCGGCCGCTGGCCGTGGACCCCCGAGGCGGCGCTGCCGGTCCGGCTCGGCTACCGGGTACGGCCGGCGTCGGGTGGCGCGGCGGTGGCGCGCGGCCGCGGCGAGCTGGCGGCCGAGGCCCTGCCGGGCGAGTCGGTGCGGGGCTCGCTCGAGGTCGGGTGGCCCCCAGAGCCCGGCGACTACCTGCTGATCGTCGAGCTGTTGCGCGAACCGGTGACCCGGCTCGGTCCGGGGGCACGAGTCAAGCTCGGCGAGCGGCGGGTCACGGTCGCCGCGGCGGGCGCCGGCGGCGACTGACTCGGTCCAGATGACTCAGTCCAGATAGCCGAGGGCGCGAAGCGCCGCCTTTGCCTCCGGGGTCAGCTCCCTCACCTCTGGCTCGGCCCGCGTCTCGAAGTCGTACTCGGCCAGCCGGTGGGCCAGCCGCCGCTTGAGCTCCGGCCGCTCGAGCGACAGATCGTCCTGGGCGAGCGGGTCGCGGGCCAGGTCGTAGAGCTCGAGCCGCGAGAGCGCCGCTCCCCGCAGCTGGAACGACAGGCACCGGGCGTCGTCGCCGACGCCCAGCTGGCGGGGCGAGTCGCAGCCGTCGGCCTCCAGACCGACCCGGTAGATCGGCCGCCCGGTGGGCAGCTCCAGCCGGTAGGGGCGCCAGCTGGTCTCCAGCTCGAGGCGCCCGAACGGCTCGCCGTCGACCGTCACCGCGACCCAGCGCGGCCGGTGGAAGCTCTGCGCCTCGAGCTCGAGGACCGGACGTTCGCTGTCGAAGGTCACTTCCCGCTGGATCCACGAGCCCTCGGGGTCCGGCTTGGGCTCGAAGCGCAGCAGTTGCAGGCTGGTCCGCCGCTCGGCCACCAGCAGGGTGCGGACCGCTTCGCGCTCGAACACCTCGGCGTGGGCCTCGGCGCGCCCGGTCGCGGCGCCGGCGCCGGGCGCCAGCCAGGGGGCCAGACTGCGCCCCGAGAGCCCCGCCGCCGGTGGCAGCCCGGCCAGCTCGTAGAGGGTCGGGGCGAGGTCGATGCTCTGCACCAGCCGTCGGACCCGGACCGGTTTCTCCAGCCCGGGATGGACGATCAGCAGCGGCACGAACAGGCATTCGGGGTAGACCTGGACGTGGGCCAGCTTGCCGTGCTCGAGAAACTCCTCGCCGTGGTCCGAGGTGACGACCACCAGGGTGTCGCGGTCCAGGCCGAGCCGTTCGAGGCTGGCGAAGAAGCGCGCCAGGACGTCGTCGAAGTAGCGGATCGAGCCGTCGTAGAGCGCCTCGAAGTGACGCGCGGTCCCGACGGTGACCGGGCGCTGGCCGAGGTTGACCTGGCGCAGGTGCTCGCCCTCCGAGGAGAAGGCCCCGGGCGGCGGCGGGCCGGCGAACAGCGAGCGGTAGGCCGGCGGCGGCTCGTAGGGGTCGTGCACGGTGTAGGTGTGGAGGAACAGGAAGAAGCGCTCCTCGGGGCCCAGCCGGGCGAGGAACCGCGTCCCCAGGGTGAAAGTGCGCTCGACGTCGGTGTCGGCGCGGTAGGGATGGTCGGTGAACTCCTCGAAGCCGCGCGCGAAGCCGTAGCCGCCGGCCACGAAGCCGCCCTCGGTGTGGCCCGCGGTGCGGAAGCCGTGGGCGCGGAAGCGCTCGGGGAGGGTCTCGATCTCGGCCGCCAGCACGGTGTCCGGCGGCAGCACCCGGTGCTCGAGCGGGTAGAGCCCGGTGAAGATCGACATGTGCGAGGTGAGGGTCGAGGGGTACTGGACGGCCACCCGCTCGAACAGCACGCCGCGCGCCGCCAGCGAGTCGAAGAACGGGCTGGTGGGGCGCTCGTACCCGTAGGCCCCCAGGTGGTCGGCGCGCAGGGTGTCGACCGAGATCAGCACGACGCCGCGCGGCGGGGGCGGCGGGTCGCCCCCCGGCGGCGGGGGGCCGCCGCCGCAGCCCGCCAGCAGGATGGCGCCGAGCAGCCCGAGGCCGGCTGGAGCGACGTGGGCTCCGCTCACAGCTCGCGGCGCAGCCATTCCAGGTCGCTCCGCCGGTAGTGGTGCCAGCGCCGCGGGCTGCCGCCGGCCAGCAGTTCGGGGACGGTCACGAAACGGTAGCTGCCGGCCTGCGTGTCGAGCAGGCGCTCGAGCGCCGCGAGCGTCGGGCCGCGGTCGCGGTGGCGCTCGTCGAGCGCCGACCACAGGGCGTCGTGGAGCACGACGATGGCGCCCGGCGCCAGCCGCGCCTCGACCCGGGCCAGGATCTCCTCGGCCGGGGCGCCGGCCCAGTCCTCGGCCACCACGCTCCAGACGATCACCTGATAGCCCAGCCGGGCGGCGTCGAGGCGCGACCCCAGACTCTGATGGCCGTAGGGCGGGCGAAAGAGCCGCCCGCCGTGGGGCTCCAGGACCTCCCGGCACCAGCGCATCTCGGCGCGCCGCCCCCGGCCGCGGAGGAGCGGCAGCGAGGGGTGGCTCCAGGTGTGGTTGCCGATGGCGTGGCCGCCGGCCGCCACCCGCTCGACCAGGTCCGGGTGGCGGCGGGCCGCCTTGCCGATCATGAAGAAGGTGCCGCGGGCGCCGTGCGCCTCGAGCAGCTCGAGGACCCGCGGGGTCGAGGCCGGGTCGGGGCCGTCGTCGAAGGTGAGCGCCGCCACCGGTTCGTCGGTGGCGACGTGGGTGACGCTGCCCAGCAGCCGGGCGCTCTCGGCCACCAGCCGCTTGACCGCCCGCTTGAGCGGGGTCTGGGGCGGCGGCGCGGCGGTCGACACGGGGCTCCGGGGCTCGGCGGCGCCCTAACTTAGCAGGGCGGGGGCGGCCGGCCGGCGGCCGTGGACTGCTACGATCTCGCCCGCTCGTCTCCGTCGCCCGGTGGCCGGGCGCCCGACCCAGCTCCCCATGGACGTCGCGCCCCGGATCGTCCGCTCGGCCGGTGCCGCCGCCGTCTCGCAGCTCTGGCGGGTGGCGGTCACCTTCGCCACCCATCTGGTGCTGCGCCGGCTGGTGCCGCGGGCCGACTGGGGACTGTTCGACTGGGCCGAGGTGCTGTTCCTGGTGCTCGGTGGTCTGCGCGACCTGGGGCTGCCGCCGCACGTGCTGCGGGTCAAGCCGCGGCCGTTCGGCAACCTGCTGGCGGTGGAGGCCGGGTGGGGGGCCGCCCTGGCGCTGCTGGCGGTGGCGGCGGCGCCGGTCCTGGCGCTGGCCTTCGCCGGGCAGCACCCGCTGACGGTGCCGGTGCTGCGGGTGATGGCCCTGTTCCTGTTCTTCGAGGGGCTGGCGGCGGTGCCGCGGACCTTCTACGACGGCGAGCTGGCGGTGGGGCGGGCGGTGCTTCCCGAGATTCTGCGCAACCTGTGCTTCGCGGCGACCGCCGTCACCCTGGCGCTGCGCGGCGCCGGAGTGTGGAGCATGGTGATCGCCCACGTGGTGGCGGCGGCGGTCTTCGCCGCCCTGCTGTGGGCCCGCGCCCACCGCCAGATCCCGCTCCTCTACAAGCGGGGCGAGACCCTGACGCTGGTCCGCCACAGCCTGCAGCTCTGCGCCGTCTGGCTCCTCGTGCTGCTGGTGATGTACGTCGACCGGCTGGTCCTGGGAGCGCGCTTCTCGAGCGAGGTGGTGGGCACCTACGGCTTCGCCTACTGGGCCGCCTTCATCGTCCCCACCATCATGCTCTTCCCGGTCACCCGGGCCGCCTATCCCGGTTTCGTGGCTTTCGCCGGCGAGCCCGAGCGACAGTTCTCCACCTACCGGCTGGCGACGCTGTTCCTGCTGTCGCTGGAGGTGCCGACCGCACTGCTGCTGTTCTTCAACGCCGACGCGGTGCTGCGCCTGCTGGGCGGCGGGCAATGGGTCGAGGCGCCGGCGCTGCTGCGCATCCTCTGCTTCGCGCCGCTGGTCGATCCGTTCGGCCGCTTCGGCGGTCAGGTGCTGATGACCCGCGGCCAGGACCGCGCCTGGATCGCCAGCACCGGGCTCACCCTGGCCGCCTTCGTGACCGGTGGCGTCGTGCTGACCGGCCGGCTGGGGCCGGCCGGGATGGCGTGGGCCAACTATCTGCCGCTGGGCGCGGCGCTGATGACCTGGGTCCTCTACCGCGCCGACCGCCGGGGGCTGCGGCGTCTGGCCGGCGATCTGGCGTTCGTCTACCTGGTGCCTGTCCCCCTTTTCGTGGCGGCCGCGCTGGCGGCGCCGGGCGCATCTGCCTGGCGGCTGGGGCTGTCGCTGGTCGCCTTTGGCGCCGCCTGGGCACTCTACGCGCGCCGCTTCGGGAGCGAGTTCGTGGGCTTCTTCCGCGGCCGGGGCAGGTCGCCCGGCGAGCTACCCGGGGAGCCGGCGGGGGACCCGTCAACGCCGCCGCCCGTGGTTTGACCCGTTCGGCAAGCCGGGAGATACTCACGGCGCTCCGCGCCCGCCGCGCCGCCACCCGGACCGCGGCGCCGACCCGCACCGCGGTGCCGACCCGCCCCGCCGCCGACCAGATGACCGCCGCCTCCCGCGCCACCGGCCCCGGGGACGCTCCCGGCCCGGTCGAGGGTCCCGCCCCGCCGGCGAGCCCGTCTCGGGATCTCGGCCGAGGGATCCAGGCCAACGGGCTCCTGGCCGGGCTGCTGGGCGCCCTCTTCTTCGTCGCCGCCTGGTCGACCCGGGGCTGGCCGCTGATCGGCGACGCCCCGCTCTACCACTACGTGGTGTGGCTGATCGGCGAGGGCCTCGCCCCCTATCGCGACGTCTTCGACTTCAACATGCCGGGCGTCTATCTGCTGCACCGGGCGGTGGTCGCGACGCTGGGCGCGGGCGACCTCGGCTGGCGGCTGTTCGACCTCGGCTGGCTGCTGGCCACCCTCGCGCTGCTCTACGCCTTCTGCCGGCCGCTCGCGGGCCGCGCGCCGGCGGCCGCGGCGGCGCTACTCTTCGGTCTCTACCATCTCGCCGACGGCCCCTGGATGGCCGGGCAGCGCGACTATCTGGTCGGTCTGTTTCTGCTGGGCGGTGCCCACGCGGTGGCGCTCTACGCCGAGCAGGGGGGCGAGCGGGGGGCGCCGCGGGCGCTGATCGCCGCCGGGCTCGGGCTGGGCGCCGGAATGTTGCTCAAACCCTACGTCGGACTCTTCTGGCTGGGCTGCGTGGCCGCCGCGGCGGCGGCGGGACGGCGCTCCGGGCAGCCGGCCTGGCGCGGCGCCGCGCTGCTGGTGGCGCCGGCGCTGGTGCCGCCGCTGCTCACGGCGGCCTGGCTGGTGGCTCGCGGCGGACTGGGCGCCTATCTGGAGACCTTCTTCGGGTATCTGCTGCCGTTCTACGGCAAGCTGGGGGCCGGCCCGCTGGCCATCTGGCGGGACCCGGGTCTTCGGGTCTTCGGCTGGCAGATCCTGACGCTGCTGCTGGCACTGGCCCTGCTGGGTCTGACGGCGCCGATCCCCGGGCGGCTGGTCCTGCGCCGCTGGCTCGCCGTCTGGGGAGTCCTCTACGGGGTCCTGCACTACACGCTGCAGCGCAAGGGATTCGGCTACCACATCTCTCCCCTGATGGTGTTTCTGGCTGCGCTGGCGGCGCCGGCGCTGGGATCCGGGGAGGGGCGGCTCGGCCGCTCCGGCTGGCGCGACGACCTGCGGCGGCTGGCGGGTCTCCTGAGGCCGTTCGCCGGCGGCGGTTCCTCAGGCACCTCGGACGCTGTTCTCACCAGGCCGCTGGTGGCCCGCGCCCTGGCGCTGCTGACCGCAGTGCTTCTCGCCGGAGCCAGCTACCTGGGTCTGGCGCGGCGCGACCTCGCACCCTTCGAGGCGCGGATCGCCGCCATCGAGAGCGACCTCGAGCGGCTGGTGGCACCCGGCGAGCCGGTCCAGGTGATGGACGACACCTGGGCCAACGCCCTCCACGTGCTGCTGCGTCAGCACCGTCACCAGCCGGCTGCCTTTCTCTACGACTTTCCGCTCTTCCACGACCCGGCCGATCCGCGGATCGCGGCGCTGCGGCAGCGCTGGATCGAGGCAGTGGTCACGGCGCCGCCCGCCGCTTTCGTGGTCTCGGAGATCACCGCCAACCGCACCGGCTACGAGCGGTTGGGCGAGCTGCCCGAGCTGGCGGCGCTGCTCAGCGAGCAGTATCAGCTGGCCGTCGACGGGGACGGCTACCGGATCTATCTCCGGCGCGGGGGGACGGCCGCTGGCGACCGCGAGACCTCAGCCTCCGGCGGCGATCTCGCGCAGCCGGGCGGCGAGCTGCGGTAGCTCGTCGTCGGCCACCGTCCGCAGGTCGAAGAGCAGGGCGCCCTCCTGGGTGCGGGCGAGGATGGGGGGCTCGCCGGCGCGGAGCGCCGCGGCCAGCGCCTCGAGCGCGCCGTCGGTGGGCTCGACCCGGACCGCCCGGCTGGGCAGCCCGCGGGCCGGCAGCGAGCCGCTCCCGGCCTGCGAGTCGCAGGCCACCACCGACACCCGGTAGCCGTCGAGGCCAGTGAGGCGTTCCGCCAGGTCGGCGGCCCGCCGCTCGAGCTCGGCTTCGTCGGCGGCCAGCCGGTGGAGGGCGGGGATCGCCGCCCAGGCGCGCTCGTCGCCCTCCAGGTAGAGCCGCAGCGTCGCCTCCAGCGCGGTGTAGATCAGCCGTCCCGGCCGCATCGCGCGGAACAGCGGATGGCGCCGGCAGGTGCCGACCAGGTCCCGGCGGCCGACGATCAGCCCCGCCTGCGGCCCGCCCAGCAGCTTGTCGCCGCTGAAGCAGACCAGGTCGGCCCCGGCCCGCAGCGACTCCTGGACCCGCGGCTCGGCCGCGCCGCCGGCCGGCGCCAGGTCGACGAGACAGCCCGAGCCCAGGTCGTGGACCACCGGCACGCCGTGCTCGCGGCCCAGCGCCGCCAGCCCGGCGACGTCGACCTCGGCAGTGAAGCCCTCGATCCGGTAGTTGGAGGCGTGTACCTTGAGGATCAGGCCGGTCTCGGGGGTCAGCGCCTGCCGGTAGTCGCGCTCGTGGGTGCGGTTGGTGGTCCCTACCTCGCGGAGCACGGCGCCGCTCTCGCGCAGGATCTCGGGAATCCGGTAGGAGCCGCCGATCTCCACCAGCTCGCCGCGCGACAGCAGCACCTCGCGGCCGCGGGCCAGGGCCGAGAGGATGAGCAGGGTGGCGGCGGCGTTGTTGTTGACCACCGTCGCCGCTTCGCCGCCGCTCAGCTCGCAGAGCAACGCCGCGCAACCCGCCTCGCGGCCGCCGCGCAGCCCGCTCTCGAGGTCGATCTCGAGCCGCTGGGCGCGGCCCGCCGACGCCGTCAGCGCCGTGATCGCCTCGGCGGCCAGCGGCGCCCGCCCGAGTCCGGTGTGCAGGATCACGCCGGTGGCGTTGATCACCGGCCGGTAGTAGGGGCGCAAGCGCTCGGCGAGGCGGGCCTCGACCCGGCGGCGCACCGCCGGGGCCTCGAGATCGGCCTCGGCCAGCGCCCCGGCGCCCGCCTCGCCGCGCAGCTCCTCGAGGGTCGCCCGCACCTCGCGCAGCAGCAGCTCGCGCGGGTGCCGGCGGCGCAGCTCGGCGAACTCCGCCGACAGCAGCAGCCGGTCCACCTGGGGAATCCGGCGCAGCAGCCGACAGGCAGGGTTGGGGACAGCGCTCACCGGCGCCATTGTAGTGCGGCGCCGCGCTCTGCCCTCCTGGCCGCTACTCCTCGGAGCCCCAGATGCCGGCGGCCTCGGTCCGGCCTCCTTCCTGCTTGACCCAGGCGCCGTAGAGGTAGCGGCCCGTGCCGCCCGGCTTGAACAGGAAGACCTCGTAGGGGACGTTGGGCAGGTTCGGGCGCACGAATGTGAGGGCGCCCGAGTCGTCGTTGTAGTCGCCCTGGAACTGCTCGTCGGTGTCGATCTTCATCAGGACCTTGGTCTGCGGCGCGCTGGGGTCCTTTCCCAATCGAATCGTCGAGAACGAACCGGTTCCCGGGGTCGACTGACTCACGGTCCAGAGCTTAGAGCTGCCGTCGGTGTACTCGGTGATCAGCGGCTTGGTCGACATGGCGCGATTTCCTTTCTGGGCCGGCCGGCGGATCAAGCCGCCGAACCCGCCGGTTTCGGGTCAACCTGGATGCCCGCGTTGCCGAGGAGGGATGCGGCCCGGATTTGGGCGCATCTTACTATCTGGATTCCTAACGGTCCGTGCTGGTCGTTGGCCGCTCCGACCCGCCTCATTCGGCGGTGGCCCGACCGTCCGCGGCGCGAACAGAGGACCGCTCGGCCTTCGCCGCGGCAAAAGGCGGCCCGTCGAGGCGCGGTTCGAGCGAGCTCGCCTGGTCCGGCCGCGTCGTCGTGAAGCTCAGCCCCGCCCGGTAGACCGGCAGCAGCTCGCCGGGCCCGACCGGGAGCGTCGCCACCAGACGGCACCAGCGCACCACCGCCTGGACCCGGACGGTCGAGCGGCGGTCTCGCAGGCGGAACGAGTAGCGGGCGCCGAGCGGCAGCCCCTGGTGCAGCTCGATCGCCATTCCCCGAGGGCTGGCGTCGAGCAGGTCGGCGTGAGCGAGCCGGAACTGGGCGAACCACCCTCGAACCCGCCGCCGGCGCGCGCCGCGCCGCTCCACGCCAGGCAGCGGCAGGGTGCTCGAGGTCTGGCGGATCGGTTGCATGGCGGGGCGCTGATCGGCGAGGCGTCTACCGGGGCTTTCTTTAAGAGTGCGGTCAGCCGGCCGGCGATTTCACCTCGCTTGCGTCCGCGCCCCGCCACTCGCCCTGGAGCACGAAGGCGCCCCAGTAGTGGGCGTCGCGCCAGCGCCGTTCGCCGCGGATGGCCAGCTGGGCGGCGCGCAGCGCAGCGGCTGGACGCAGGCCGTCCTCGGCCATCAATCGGTAGAAGCGGGACATCAGCTCCCCGGTGGCGCGGTCGGGAACGCTCCACAGGCTGGCCACCACCCGCGGCGCGCCGGCGTACATCAGGCCGCGGGTCAGACCCACCAGTCCCTCGCCGTGAATCTCGCGGCCGAGCGCGGTGCGGCAGCCGCTGAGCACCGCCAGGTCGGCGCGCAGCCGCAGGCCGAACAGGTCGCTCAGCCCCAGGAAGCCGGGCCGTGAGCGCCCCTCAGGGTCGACCCGCGACAGCAGCAGACCCGAGAGCCGCGGGTTGCGGGCGTCGATCACCCCATGGGTGGCGAAGTGGACGATCCGGCAGCAGCCCAGCGTTCCGGCCAGCAGCTCATCGCGGTTGGCGGCGAAGTCCAGGATCTGGACCACCTCCCCCGGTGGCGCCAGGCTGGCGATGGTCTCGGCCTCGCGCCGTGTCGCCGGCAGCCGGCCGGGACTCTCGGCCGCCGCCTCGGGGCCCGCCGCCGGCGCCCGCACGGTCTCCGGCAGCCGCGGGTCCCAGGAGTCGAACACCGGGTCGGCGACCACGACCGCCCATTTCTCGGCTGCGGGGCGCTCTTCGACGTCGCGGCGCAGCGCCGCCAGCGCCGAGGCGGAGGGCAGGTGGACTACCTCGTGACGCGCCAGGAGCGGCTCGCCGGCGCCTGCCGGACCGGGCCGCGGCAGGACGCCGAAGGGCACGTAATGCAGCGCCCCGTCGGCGACCACCACCAGCCGCTGCCCGCTCAGCTTTCCGGCCACTGGACCCAGCAGCCAGGCGGCCAGGGCGGCGGCCTCCGGTGGCTCGCCCGGCGCCGTCGGCTCGAGAGCGCCGAGCTGCTCGTGGAGCCGGCGCGCGGTGGGCTCCAGCTCGGCGCGGCCCGGCAGCTCGAAGGCCTCGATGGTGTCGTTGCCGACCGCCCACAGGAAGCTCCTCTGGTCGCCGAGCGCATACTCCAGCAGCAGGGTGCCGGGCTCGAGCAGCGCCTGGATCTCGCTGGCCGGCAACCCCTCAGGGTCGGTGAGAATCGCGTAGCGCCGACTGCTGGCGCGGATCTCGGCCTCGACCCGGTCCAGCTCGTGGAGGAGGTCTTCGATCTCGGCGTCGAGTTCGCTCTCGGTAGTTCGGTCGTCCGCGCCGCGGGACGGCCCGACGAGGCTCTCGAGCCGGCGGGCCGCCTTGGCGTTTAGGCTGCCGAGCAGCGCGGCGCGGCGCTGCAACAGCTCGGGCTCGACCTCGTCGCCCGGACCGGCGCCGGCTTCGTCCAGCAGTTCGATCAGGGTGCGGGCTCGGCTGAGCTCGTTGACCTCGAGGGCGCGGCGCTCGTGACCCGCCGCCGGGTCGCCGGCGTGCAGGTCCATCAGCAGCTCGACCTCGAGCTCGTAGGCGGCGTGCCGCGAACCCAGGAAGGAGGCTCGCAGGTCGGGACTGCGGACGCGGGCGCGCTGCGACTCGATCAGCGCGCGGGCGGCGGCGACGGCGTCGCGGGCCGCCTGGCGGTGGCCCCGGCGTCGTTCGGCCCGGGCCAGCGAGACCAGCGCGTCGGCTTCGGCCTCGGGGTGCCGGATCTCGCGGCTCAAAGCTACCGAGCGAGCGAGGTTCTCGACCGCGGCTTCGACGTCCCCGGCAGCGAACCGCCCGCGGCCGCAGAGGTGGAGGGCGTCGGCCTCCTGTGGGCGGTCGCCAACCCGGCCGAGCAGCTCGAGGGCTTGCCGGCAGTGGTCGATGGCCGCCGCTGCATCCCCGAGCGACAGCTTGGTCCAGCCCGCCAGCCGCAGCGCGGTCGCCTCCTGCCGCGGGTCGTCCAGCTCGCGGGCCAGCCGCCGCGCCTGGCCGAACTGCTCGAGCGCCCGCGCGTCGTCGCCCAGGTCACGATACGCCAGGCCCAGGTTCTTGAGGGTGGCGACCTCGCCCCAGCGGTTGGGGGTCTGCCGGCGCAGCGGCAGCGCCTGGCGGAAGAAGGACAGGGCACGCTGCGGCTCACCCAACACCAGGTAGGCGTAGCCGATGTTGTTGAGGATCCGGGCCTCCCAGGTTCGGTCGCCGGCCTCGCGGAACCGGGCGAGGGCGAGCTGGTAGAGGTCGAGCGCGCGCTGGGTGTCGCCCAGTGCCCGATTGAGGGTAGCCAGGTTGTTGAGGGTGCCGGCCTCGCCCCGCTGGTCCCCGATTCGCCGCTGCAGCTCCACGGCGTGCTGATAGTGCTCGAGCGCGCGGTCCGGTTTGCCGAGCACGTCGTAGGCCTTGCCGACGTTGATGTGCGCGACGGCTTCCAGCTCGGGCTCGCGGTCGCCGGCCAGTAGCGCGAAGACCGGCTGGTAGCACTCGAGCCCCTGCTGCAGCTCGCCGAGGTGGAACTTCACCAGGCAGCGGTTGCTCATGGCGGTGAGCATCCCGTAGTGGTCGCCGGCGTTACGGCACAGCTCGACACCGCGCTCGAACATCGCCGTGGCGTGCCCGGTGTCGCCGCGGTCGAGCACCAGCAGTCCCGCCTCGGCCAGCGAGGCCGCCTCGAGCGCGGTGTCGCCCGTCTCGCGCCATTTCTCGAGCAGCCGGCGGTGGAGCTCGAGCGCCTCCGCGGTCTCGCCCACCTTGCCGAGGACCACCGCCCGCGAGAACAGCGCCAGGCGCTCCTCGGCCGGACGCTCGAGCCGTCTCCACTCCTCGGCCTCGCGCAGGTAGTGGGCGGCCGCCTGGCGCAGGGCCTCGCCGGTGCCCACGGCGTAGAGGCGGCCGGCCGCGGTGTGTTCGGTCTCGGCCACCCGGAGACCGCGCTCCTCGAGTCCGGCCCGGGTGAGCGCCTCGAGGGCGAGCGTGTACGAGCCGGAGGGAGCGCCCGGCTCGGTGCTGTGGACCGCGACCCTGTACCGGGGCCCCGGCCGCGCCGCCGGCCCGGGGGACGCGCTCGGCTCGAAAAGGAGCGACACCCGGCCTTGCCGATGGAGCGGGCTGTCGACCGCCAGCAGCACTCCGCCGTCGGCGTCGGTCACTTCCAGCTGCACGTCGACGCCGAGCTGCTCGGCCGTGATGCGCCAGATCCGGTCGAGCGGCGCGGCGATCTCGAAGAGGTGGCTCTCGCCGCCCTGCAGACTGTCGGTCACCGCGTCGGCGGGGGACAGCCGCCCGGCCGGCTCGGAGGGTCGATCGCCAGCTCCGAGGTGCGACTGGAGCAGCAGCGCCGCGGCCAGCAACAGCCACGGCGCCGCTCGGTCCGTGTGGCCTCCGGTTGGTCGTCGATCGCTCGTAGCGCCGGCGATTCTACTGCCGGCGGGCGCGCCGGGCCGTGCTACTCTCATCTAGTTTTGCCCCGGTCCTGACCCCGGCCGCTGCTCGGCGAGGCGACGCGCGACGGCTGCCGGGTCGTCGGTGGTCGCGGGGCGGCGCGTCCCGAGCCGGGGAGTGCACCCGCCGGTCTGAAACCGGCGCGGCGAGCCGGTGGGAGGGTCGAGCCGTCTTGACACAGGTCCCCTTACAGCCCAGCCGCCCGCGGCCGGCGCGGCTCGTGGAGCGGATCGCCGCCGGCGACCCCAAGGCCGAGGCCGAGCTGGTCGAGACCTTCAGCCGGGGCGTGACCTTTCTGCTGCGGCGACTGACGGGCGACCGCGAGCTGAGCGACGATCTCCACCAGGAGACCTTTCGTCTGGTCCTCGAGAAGGTGCGGCAGGGCGAGGTCCGGGAGCCCGCCCGTCTTTCGGGCTTCATCCGCAGCACCGCCCGCAACCTGACCATCGCCGAGTACCGCCGTGCCGAGCGGCGGCTGCGGGCGTTCAACACCGCGCCGCTCGAGGGGCGCCCGGCCACCGGTCCGAATCAGCTGGACGAGGTGCTGCGCGCCGAGGACCGGCAGCGGGTCCGCCGCCTGCTCGGGGAGCTCTCGACGGAGCGCGACCGTCAGGTTCTCTACCGGTTTCACATCGCGCAGGAGAGCAAGGAGCGCATCTGTGCCAGCCTCGGGCTGACCAGTCGCCAGTTCAACGTGGTGCTCCACCGGGCACGCCAGCGCTTCCGGGAGCTGGTCGAGCGCTGCGAGCGGCGTCAGGGGCTGGAGGAGGCTAGCCGCCGTGCCGCAGACTGAAACCATCGGCGGTCTCGACGCACTAAGCCGATGAGAGGGGTGGCTCGCGGAGGACCAGACCGTGGCTGACTACACCGGCAGAGACGACACCATGAATCACGACCAGATCGAAGAGCGGCTGATCGCCGAGCGATATCTGATGGGCCAGCTGCCACCGGCGGAGGCGGCCGGCTTCGAGGACCACTATCTGGGCTGCGCCGAGTGCGTGGAGCGCCTGGAGCTGCTGTCGAGATTCGAGAACGCGTTGCGGGGGGTGGCCACCGAGGAGGTGGCCCGCGCCGCCGCCACCGCCCGGCTGGGGGTGCTGGCCTGGCTGGCGCGTCTGGGCCGCTCGCGTCAGATCTCGGTCCTGCTCGGTGCGCTCGTGCTGTTGCTGCTGCCCAGCGGCTTCCTGTCGCTGCGTCTGGCGCGGTTGGGGAACGAGCTGACCGACGCCCGGATCGATCTTGAAACGGCCCGTAGCGGCCAGGCCGAGACCGGCGAACGGGTCACTCGGCTGGAGCAGGACCTGGCGAGCGAGCGTCGCCAGGCGGACGACCGCGCCGCCGCCCTGGAGGGCCGCCTCGCCGGCGCTCTCGCCGCACGCGAACGACTGGCCGAGGCGGTCGCCGAAGCGGAACGGCCGCGGGGCAACGTGCCGCTCCTGCGGCTTTCCCCGCTGCGGGCGCTGCCGGCAAACGACGCCCCGGTGCACCGCCTGGGCCTGAGCGCGGGGACCCGGCTGGTGGTCCTAGTCCTGGAGGTCGACCTGCAGGCGGCGAGCGCCTATCGGGCGACGCTGAGCACCAAGGCGGGCCGCGCGCTGTGGACCGGCCGGGACCTGCTGCCGAACGCGGTCGGGGACCTGGTGCTGGCGGTGCCGGGCGCCCTGCTCGAGCCCGGCGACTACCAGATCCAGGTCGAGGGCCGGGACTCCGAGGGCCGCCGGCAACTGGCCAACGGCTTCTCCTTCCGGGTGACTGCGGCCCGGTAGGCTTCTTCCTTCTCGGTACGTTCCGTTCGGCCGGCCGCGCGCTCCGCGGCCGGCTTCTTGCCGTTTCCGGATCGTCCCGCGGCAGCGGGCCGGCCCCCGACTCAAAGATCTACTGCAATCAATCGGGGTCTGACAGCACTAGGTACACAGGGCCATGCTAAGGGGGGCTGAGAAAAGCTAAACGGGGGTGGGAACCATCGGCCGGCGGGGGGTCGCCGAACCGGGGACCGCCGATCCTCCGCCGGCCCCCACCCATTGGAGAGGGCCATTGGCGAGGAGAGCGGGAGGATTCCGGTGAGCCGTCTGAGCACAGAGTGGGAGGGCGCCGCCACGACCGGGCAGCACGTGGCGCTGCGGCCGGTGGCTCCGGACCCGCCACCGGCCGACGCCGGCTGGATGACCGCCGCCGCCCGCTTCGAGTACCTCGCTTTCCACGATTCGCTGACCGGGCTGCCCAATCGGGCGCTGTTCCTCGACCGGCTGCGCGGCGCGGTCACCCGCGCCCGGCGCGAGGGCCGGCTGGTCGGCCTGCTCTATCTGGACCTCGACGACTTCAAGCGGATCAACGACTCCTTCGGCCACGAGGCCGGCGACCGGGTGCTCCAGACGCTGGCCGGGCGGTTCCAGGCGGCGGTCCGCGACACCGACACGGTGGCACGGCTCGGCGGCGACGAGTTCACCATTCTGGTCGAAGGCCTGGGCAGTGCCGACGAGCTGACCGCCGTGGCGCGCAAGCTGCTCCGCGTCACCCGCCACACGGTGCCGGTGGCCGGCTGCCAGCTGGCGGTCAGCGCCTCGATCGGGATCGCGCTGTGCCCGGGTGACGGCAGCGACGCTTCCGGTCTGCTGCGCAACGCCGATGCCGCCATGTACCACGCCAAGCGCCAGGGCCGCAACGGATTCCGCTTCTTCTCGAACTGCATGGCCGAGCGGGTGGCCCGGCGGCTGGCACAGGCGGAGCGGCTGGCCCGGGCGCTGGCCGCCGACGAGCTGTCGCTGCGCTATCAGCCGATCTTCGCGCCGGCCGAGAACCGGCTGGTCGGGGTCGAGGCGATCCTCGACTGGTACGACCCCGAGACCGGGCCGCTGGTGACCGCGCGTCTGATGCCGCTGCTCGAGGAGCCGGCGCTGCTCGAAGCGGCGACCCGCTGGGTGCTGGCGCGGGCCGCCCCGGTGCTGGAGACGGGTCTCGCCGGCTCGCCGGGCGCGCGGCTGTCGATCAATCTGTCGCCGCGCTGCTTCCTGGCCGCCGAGCAGCTGGTGGCGGCCCTCGAGCGCAGCGGGCTGCCGCCCTCCCGGATGGCCGTCGAAGTGCCCGAGACCGCGCTGTCGCTCGAGCCGCGCCGCGCCGCGGCCGGCTGCCGCCGGCTGCGCGACCTCGGAGTCCAGCTGATCCTCGACGACCTCGGCAGCGGGCCCTGTGCGCTCGCCCTGCTGCAGCGTTATCCCGTCGGTGGCATCAAGCTGGCCGCCCCGCTGGTGGCCAGCGCGCCGCGCGATCCGGCCGCCGCCGCCCTGGCCGGTGCGCTGATCGCCTACGCTCGCGGCCGCGGGCTCCAGGTGATGGCCGGCGGCGTCGACACCCCCGAGCAGGTCGAACTGCTGAGCGGCCTCGGCTGCCGGATCTTCCAGGGCGACCTCATCGGCCCGCCGATGCCGGCCGCCGCCTTCGCCCCGCCCACCGGCCACTCGCCGGCGCCCCGCTTCGCCGCCCTGCGGGCCGCGGCGCTCTGAGCCCGCCGGCGAGTCCACCGGTGGCGGCGCTGCTCGGCCGCCACGATGGCAGAATCTGTTCTTCCGACGCGGAGCGTGGTCTGACGTCGAGAGGGAGGATTCGGGCATGAACGAGCGGCCGAGGGGAGACGCGGTGGCGAAGTGGAGGGTGCCGGTCGTCCTCCTTCCGTTCCTGGCGGCAGCGCCCTTTGCAGCGCTGTTGGCCGGTCAGGGTCCGGCCGAGGGGTTCACCGGGCACACCCTGCGGGCCGATCTCTTCCACACGGGGACCGCCGAGCAGGAGATCGTCGCCCTCGACCGGGTGCGGGCGGAGGGGCCGTGGCCGGGAAGCTGGAACCGGCTGCTGGACACGACCGGATTGGGCAAGTACTTCTTCGAGATCGTCGACACGGCGACCGCGGCGGTCCTCTTCACGCGGGGCTACTCGAGCATCTACGGCGAGTGGGAGACGACCGGGGAGGCGCGCGCCGGCACCTTCCGGACCTTCGAGGAGTCGCTGCGCTTCCCGGAGCCGGAGAGGCCGTTCGAGCTGGTGTTGAGCAAGCGCGGAGCAGACGGCGGCTTCCAGGTCCTGTGGCGGACCACCATCGAGCCGCAGTCGCGCTTCGTGGACCGGTCGCCGATCGCGCCGCGTCCCGTGCGCGCGCTGTTCGAGAACGGCCCGCCGGCCCGGAAGGTGGACCTGCTCTTCCTGGGCGACGGGTACGTGGCCGCGGAGATGGAGAAGTTCCATGCCGACGCCGAGCGGCTGGCCGGCGTGCTCTTCGCCACCGAGCCGTTCGCCGCCCGCCGCGGCGACTTCAACGTCCGCGCGGTCGAGACGCCGGCCCGCGAATCGGGAGTGTCGCGACCGCGCGCCGGGGTCTTCCGGGACTCGCCGCTGGGTGCCGCCTACAACGCCCTGGACTCGGAGCGCTACGTGCTGTCGCTGCGCGAGCGCCAGTGGCGCGAGGCGGCGGCGGTGGCGCCCTACGAGTTCGTGGTGCTGCTGATCAACGACCGCAAGTACGGCGGCGGCGGGATCTACGGGCTCTACTCGACGGTGGCGGCCGACTCGGCCTTCAGCCCCTACCTGCTGGTCCACGAGTTCGGCCATCACTTCGCGGGACTGGGCGACGAGTACTACACCTCGGCGGTGGCCTACGAGCAGTTCACGGGCAGCCACAGCGAGCCGTGGGAGCCCAACGTGACGGCGCTGCTCGATCCGGCGGCCCTCAAGTGGCGCGAACTGGTCTCTGCCGACGTCCCCCTGCCCACGCCGTGGGGCAAGGAGCGCTACGAGGAGGAGTCGCGGGCCATCCAGAAACGCCGGCACGAGCTGCGCGAGGCCGGTGCCCCGGAGAGCGAGGTCGAGGAGCTGTTCCGCGCCGAGCGCGAGCTGTTCACGGCACTGCTCGGCGCCGAGCCGTGGGCGGGCAGGGTAGGTGCCTTCGAGGGCGCCCTCTACGAGGCCAACGGGCTCTACCGGCCGGCGGTCGACTGCGTCATGTTCACTCGCGACGAGGTGGGCTTCTGCCCGGTCTGCCGCGCCGCCGTCGAGCGGGTGATCGACCTGTACAGCGAGTAGCCCGGCCTGAGTCGGGAAGCCGTTACCCGCACGGCTCGCCGCCGGCGGGAACGGGCGCCGAATAGGGAAGGGTGGAGAAAGAGATCAGGTAAGAGCAGCCAGCCGTTTGCGGGCGGCCCCGAGCTGTTGCTCGGCCCGTTCGGCCGCGCGCCCCGCCTGGTCGGCTTCTCGGCCGGTGGCCCGGTGCCTCTTGCGGGCTTCGGCGGCGGCGGCCTCCAGCTCCGCGGCGCGCTGGCGGGCGGTCTCGGCTTCGGCGGCGGCGGCCTTTGCCCGGCGCTCGGCGACGACCGCGGCCTCGCGCGCCCGGCCGGCCGCCTGGCGCTGGCGGCGCACCTTGGCTTCCGCCTCCTCGACGGCTTTTCGGGCGGCGGTGAGCTTGCGCTCGCGCGCCCGTCCGGCCGCCGTCCGGCCTGCCGCCGCCCCGACGGACGCGGCCGTCGCGGCGCCAGCCCGCGGCTTTGCTCCGCTGCTCTCGGCAGCGCTCTTCCGGGGCCCGGCCTGGCGGCCCTTCTTGCCCTGGCCGGCTTTCTTGCCCTTGCTCGGCGGCCGGTCCCTGCTCGGCTCACCTGCCCTCCGGGCCGCTCGCGTCGGGCGCCCGGCGGGGGGCAGGGCGAGGCCGGCCAGGGCCTCGAAGCCGGGCGGCTCGAGGTCGGCGCTCAAGCGGCCGGGCCGCGGGGCGTCAGGGCCGCCGGGCGACGCCGACAGCGCCTCGAGGGTCCGGTCGATGCGCTGGCGGGTGGCGGCTGTCGCCGCGTGACCCTCCTCCTGAAGCAGCTTCTCGGCCGCGGCGCTCAGTCCGGTCAGCGCCCGCCGCCGTGCGGCGGCGCTCTCGCGGCCGTCGCCGCCCCCTTGCAGGGCTTTGCGCAGGCCCTCCCCCGCGTTGAGCAGCTCCTCGAAGCGTTTCCGCTCGTCGAGCCAGAGCCGATTCACCGCCCAGGCGGCGAGGCTCGGCTTGGCCAGCGCCTTGACCGCCGCCGCTCCCTCGGCGTCGCCCGCTGCCCGCCGCTTCCTGGCGAGGGCGTTGCGGGCCTCCACGAACTCGCCCAACGGCAAGGCGTAGAGCCCGTCGATCTCCTCGTCGACTCTCTTGGCCTTGCGGTTGCCCATCCCGGTCGCCCTCGGCTGGAGTTCCCAGCTACCCGTCTCTACCTGGGCTCTGCCCGACGGCGGAGTTGACGTTGCGCTTTCTTGAAGCGGTCACGGCCAGCCTCACACGAGCCCTCTTCCTCTTTCGGAGGCAACTCCCTTGTCCGCCGACCACCCGACTTCCGCAGACCCATCAAAAAGTCTCTTTGCTGGTCACCAGCCACTGGACGCTCTCGAAAGTGCCGTCGCGATCGAGCGGGAAGGCGACGTCGAGGTGGACCATGGTGCCGCGGCCGGATCGGCTGGGGGCGACCCGCAGCCCGAAGCCGACGTCGGTGAGCACCCCGAGATCGTCGCTGCGATCGGCGCCGACGAACCAGGCGCGGCCGACGTCGACGAAGGCCGCGGCGCCGACGTTGGCGAGCTGGAAGATCTCGCGTTCGGTGAAGAAGCGCTGCTCGATGGTCAGCAGGAAGCGGCGGTCGCCCTCCTGGAAGCGCAGCGGGTAGCCGCGCAGCCCGCTGTCGCCGCCGAGGGTGAGCTGCAGCTCGGGGTCGAGGTTCTCGACCAGGTCGAGCTGGAGACGGGCGAGGAACAGGTGCTTGCCCCAGTTGCGCCAGAGGAAGCGGGCGCCAGCGCCGGTGGCCAGCACCTCGAAGCCGTCGCTGCCCCAGCGGCCGCCCAGGCTGGCCGAGGTGAGGATCAGCCGGCCGGGCGCCGGGCGCAGGCCCAGCGAGGCGTTGGTGCCGAACACCGCCAGGTCGCGGTCGCCCCCCCAAGCCGGCGACGACCAGCCCAGCCGCCCCTGCAGCCGCCGGCCCAGCCGCACGTCCTCGGTGCGCGCCATCTGGTCGAGGTCGTGGGCCTCGATGAAGCGGTCCTCGACCAGCTCGAAGTCGACCCAGGGGTAGGAGAGCGTCCGGTCGGGGGGCAGCCCGAGGGGCGGCTCGCGGCCGGGCGCGGCCGAGAAGCGGTCGGCGATGTGGGTGAAGCCCAGCTTCCAGCGCCGGGTCACGCCCTCCACCAGCCCGCGCGAGAACCCCCAGTGCCCCTCGTAGACGTCGATCCGGTGGCGGAACTCCTCGCGCACCTGTCCGCGGGTGAAAAGCGGATCCACCCGGTCCTCGGTCACCACCGTCAGCCCCGCCGACCAGCGGGTGGCGAGCGCAAAGAAGGGGCGCCGGAGGTGGAGCAGATAGCGCTCGCCGTCGCTGTTGTCGCGCAGCGACAGCTCCATCTCGGCGCGCCGGCCGGCGAGGTTGAAGTCGCGGTAGAGCAGCTCGTTGGAGTTGCGCTCGAAGTCCGAGGTGCGGCTGATCGCGATCTCCTTGCCGGTGCCCATGAAGTTGAAGTCCTGGATCTCGAGCTGGGTCCGGTTCTCGCCGCCGCTGCGGGCAAAGCGGGCGCCGCCGGTCAGCGTCCAGACGTCGCGAGTGCGGACCTCGAGGTCCACTTGGTCGCCGTCGACCGCCACCGGCACGATCTCGGCGTCGTACAGGTAGCGGTTGCGCCGCAGCAGGCGCTCCGACTCCTCGAGCAGCCGCGGCGCGTAGGGATCGCCGGGGGCGAAGAGCAGCTGCTGGCGGATCACCCAGTCACGGGTGTTGCGATGCAGGCGGTTCACCAGATGGAAGATGCGGCGGTCCTCCTCCGGGTCCTGGTCGTCGAAGACGTCGCCGACGCGGATGTCGACCCGCCGGATGCGCGAGTTCTCGGGGATGGCGAAAGCGGGCCGTGGGGCCTCGTCGCCGGCGGTTGCGGACGCCGGCGGGGGCGGGATCCAGGCCGCGGCCGGCAGCGGCCCGAGCAGTGTGGCGGCGGCGAGACCCAGCACGGCGACCGCCCGTCCGATCGCGGGTGGGAGCGCGGCGTCCGACGTCTCGTGCACGGGTTGCGAAGCCAACAACGGCTGACGGCTACGACGTTGCGGGCAGCCTACTACAGGGCACCGCGCGGCTCCGGCCCAGGGCGATCGCCGCCGGTTGGTTGGCCAGCGGCTTTCGATCTGGCGATCCGCCGGCCGCTCCCGCCGTCGAGAGCCGGCCCGGCGGGAGCGGCGTCCGGCTCTGGCGCGAACGTCCGGGCGGGCCGGCCCGAGGGGGCCGGCCCGTAGTCACGGTCCGGTCCGGCGAGCGGTGCTAGCCCGCCGGCCGGCGGAACGGCACGCAGACCTCGGTGGTGATCCACCGCAGGCACATGTCGGCCCCGTCCTCGACGGCGTCGAAGGAGATGATGAACTGGTCGACCTCCTCCTCGAGCTTCCCGACGCTCGCCGTGTACGTCAGCACCTCGGTGGCCGGCAGGTCGGCCGGCGTGAACTCGCGGGTCTCCGGGTTGAAGTACCCGGTGCCCGACAGACCGAGCGCCGAGTTGAAGTGGACCGTCCAGGTCTCGGGCCCCGGCGTGGTGAACAGCGAGTAGGTGCCGGCCGGGAGCAGCCCGCGGCCGACGGTGACGTCGCCGGTCACGGTGATCTCGGTGGCCTCGTTGGCGCCGGTGCGCCAGACCTGCCCGAAGGGCACCAGGGCGCCCGACTCCTCGGTGCCGAAGATGTTGTCGCGGCCGCGCTTGTAGGGCCGGCTGTAGACCACCCGCAGATAGACGTCGTCCACCGTGATGCGGGCCATCCCCATGGGGCTGGGCCGCCGCGAGGGGTGGAGGTCCTGGGCGGCGGCGGGCGCCGGGGCCAGGGCGAGGGCGAGGGCGGCGCCCAGGCCCGAGAGCAGCAGGGTGAAAGCGGTCGAGGCGAGCGGATGTCGTCTGGGATAGCGCATTGAGATCGTACCTCCTTGGAAATGAGCAGTGGAGTGTACCCGATCGATGGGGTCGTGGCTCCTGGACCCTCCGTCGCGACTGCTCCTTTACAACGGTGGAACGTCTCGCGCTGGATCGTGGATGACCAGTTCGACGCCCGGCGGGAGGGTGGGGCGGAAGGCCTCGAGGGCAAGGACGAGCTCACGGCGCCGCGTGGAGTTGCGGAGGAAGAAGTCGATCGTCCGGTGGGGGACCTGGATGGCCGGGCCGGCGACGGTGAGGGCCGCCACTTTGTCCCAGGAGGGCGGCAGCGGGCCCAGCTCGATGAACCAATCCTCGAAGATCATCAGCAGGTCGACGCCATGCTCGGCCGCCAGGCGCTCGGCCCAGGCGTTGCCGGTCGAGGTCTTGCGTAGCCGGCGGGCCTCCTCCGAAGCCAGCCCCCACAGGTCGAGCACCGGGTAGGGGTTGCGGAACGAGATCCAGCCGACGTCGTTGACGCCGGTCGCGTCGCGCCAGTAGTCGACCGCGAAGCGGTGCATCTGGCCGTGCATCTGGTAGATGTTGTTGGCCGACCAGGGCGTGGTCAGGGTGGAAAGAACCTGGTGCTTGCCGGCCCATAGCGCGGCGAGCACCAGGCCGGCGAGGGCCAGCCGCCGCCGGCCGGCGACCAGGCGCGCGAGGTCGGCAGCGTAGGCTGGCAGCAGGATCACCGCCACCGCCACCATCAGGTAGACCTCGTAGCGGCCGAACCAGTCGTAGCGGCCGGCCAGCATGTGGGCGGTGACGATGCCGCCGGCGAAGAGCAGATAGAGGCGGTCGCGCTCGGCGCGCGCGGTGCCCGGCGCCCTGTGCACCCGCCGCGCCAGCACCACCAGCAGCACCAGGGCGAGCTGGATGCGGCTCTTGAGCAGGCTCTCGCCGACGTTCTCGAGGACTTCGAAGATGGCGGTGAGAGGGCCGCCGGCGGAGGCGATCTCGGACTTGACGAGGACCGAGGACGGCAGCCACGGCAGACCCTGGCTCGACAGGTAGGCGAAGTACAGGGCGAGCGGCGCGCCGGCGGCCGCGAGCGTCGCCAGCGCCGTCAGCCGGCGCCCGCGGAGCGCCAGCACCGCCGCGCCCAGGACCAGCAGCGAGGCGTTCTCGAAGCGGACCAGCGGGCCCAGGGCGAGGCCGATCGGCAGGTACGCCGGCACCCGGTCCTGTTCGACCAGCTCGAGCACCCCGGCGGCGGCGAGGACGGCCAGCAGCACCTGCGCACAGTGCTCCATCCCGTTGAGCGGCAGGCCCCAGAGGTTGCAGGCCAGCCCGAGCAGCAGCAACACCGCGGCGAGCGCCCGGCGGGAGAGCGGCGGGCACAGCCGGGCTCCGAGTAGCCACACCAGCACCAGCACCGTGACCGCCATCAGCACCACGTTGAGCGCCAGCGGTACCAGCTCGAAGCGCTCCAGGCCCGCCAGCGGCGCCAGCAGCCACGGCCAGAGCGCGGACGACGAGGGCGACGACGGCTCCTCGGCGTTGAGCCCGTAGTGACCCCGAGCCAGGTTCTCGGCCAGCCCGAGGTGGAGGTAGGGATCGTCCAGCGAGTAGGCGAAGGCGCCCTGGTTGAGCCACAGCGTCACCCCCACCAGCAGCCCGAGACCCAGCAAATAGACCGCGAGCGCCGCGCCCGCGAAGCCCCACCCCGGGGTGCCACCCGTTTGGCGGGCGCCTTCGTGGGCACCCAGACCCGAGGTGCCAGCCACTTCGGGGGCCGGCCGCGAGGTGCCACCCGTTTCGTGGACCAGCCGCGAGTTGCCACCCGTTTCGTGGACCATCGGCGGCGACCGGGTCCGGCGCCTAGTGGACCGTAACGGACGAAAGCGCACTGCCTGATCGCCCCTCGGCTTCGATCTCGGCGTTGCGGCTCCTCGCCATAGTCCCGCTATGCCTGCGTCGCCGCGCCTTGACCTCGAAACCGAGGACTCGATCATCCACTACGATTTCATCCGTTACGGTC
>JBFGCA010000035.1:0-41293 GCA_041567315.1 Thermoanaerobaculia bacterium
GCCCCGAGCGCTGCCAGGTGGCCATCACGCTCCCCGGGTAGCCCACCAGCACGCAGGCGTCGAGCCCGCCGACGTCGATCCCCATCTCCAGCGCCGAGGTCGAGATCACCCCGTCGAGCCGCCCCTCGAACAGCCCGCGCTCGATCCGCCGGCGCTCCTCGGGCAGGAAGCCCGAGCGGTAGCTCCGGACCCGCCGCGCCAGCCCCGGCGCCTGCTGCTTGAGCCACGAATAGAGCAGCTCGGTGATGCGCCGCGCCTTCGTGAAGACGATGGTCTTGAGTCCCGCATCGAGCAGCGCGATGGCGAGCTGGAGACTCGTCGTGTAGGGACTCGCGTCAGGCCGCACCAGCAGCAGGTGGCGCCCCTCGCGCGGTGCCCCCGAGTCGGCGATCCAGCGGAACGGCCGGCCGGTCAGCGCGGCGGCGAAGGCGTCGGCGTTGCCGGCGGTGGCCGAGGAGGCGACCAGCCGCGGCGCCGCGCCCAACGACGCGCAGACCCGGAAGAGGCGTTGCAGGGTGTGGTGGAAGTGGCTGCCGAAGATCCCCCGGTAGGTGTGCAGCTCGTCGAGCACGATCCAGCGCAGCTCGCGTAGGAACGGCTCCCAGCTCGGCCAGAAGGAGAGGATCCCCAGGTGCAGCATGTCGGGGTTGGAGACCACCACCCGCGGCGGCTTCTGCCGGATGCGCCGCCGCACGCTCTGCGAGGTGTCGCCGTCGTAGATCTCGCAGGCCGCCGCCTCGCCCAGTCCGGCCGCCGCCGCCAGCCGCTCGAACTTGTTCCTCTGATCCTGCCCCAGCGCCTTGAGCGGATACAGAAACAGCGCCCGCCCCGGGCCCCCCACCGCCGCCTCCTCCAGCACCGGCAGGTGGAACACCAGCGACTTGCCCGAGGCGGTCGGCGTGGTGATCAGCACGTCCTCGCCGCCCCTGAGCGCCGTCAGCCCCGCCGCCTGGTGGCTCCACAGCCGCTCCACCCCCCGCCCCGCCAGCGCCCCCCGCAGCACCGCCGGCAGCGCCGGCTCCGGCTCCCCGAACCGCGCCGCCACCGCCGGCAGATACAGCGCCTCCGCCACCTGCGGCCCCAGCCGCGAGTCCTCCCTGAGCGCCGCCACGACCTCCCCGACCCCGGTCGCCATGATGCCCCATCCTAACCCCCCTCTACGCTTCGTTACCGCCTGGAGAGCGCCGTCGCCTGGGGGAGCGCAGGGAGATGTCGCTTGTCAAGAAAACTTGACATGCACATGCATGTTTCATAAACTGCCGGCAATGCGGACGACGGTCGAGATCACCGATCGGCAGCGGGCGCGCCTGCTCCAGTTGGCTGCGGAGCGGGGTGAGAAGGGGTTCTCGGGGCTTGTTCGGGAGGCGATCGACGTCTATCTGGCCGGAGAGACCGAGCGGCGGGAGAGGGTCGCGACGGCGCGCGCCGCGCTGGGAACCCTCGATGGAGAGGCCGCCGAGGCGCTGCGGGAGTCGGTGCGGCGGCTGCGGGAGCGCTGGCGATGATCGTCGCCGACTCGGACGTCCTGATCGACGCCCTGGCGGGACTCGAGCCGGCCCGCGGGCGGATCGACCTCGAGCTCGAGACGGGCCAACTGGCCACGACTTCGATCACCGCGTTCGAGCTGCTCAGCGGCGCTCGAACGGACCGCGACCTGGCCCGCATCGAGAGCCTGCTGGGCGCTCTCGCCATCCTGCCGCTCGACCCGGCGGCGAGCCGCGCCGCGGCCGCGGTCCGCCGCGACCTCGAAGCCCGCGGCGAGGGCATCGGCTTGGCCGACTACCTGATCGCCGGGATCTGCCTCACCCACAGCGCCGTCCTGCTGTCGCGGAAACGCCAGCACTTCGCCCGGGTGCGCGGCCTGACGCTCGGCCGACTGAATGCCGGGCGCTTATCGACCTAAGGGCCGTCGCGGCTCGGGCGGGCAGTTCGTGCATTTTGCAGGTAGGAGAAACGGGGCCGGGAGGCGAACCGACCGACGTCCGGCCCGAGCCAGCAGGACCAGTCGACCACCCGGCCGCCAGACAGGCGCCCTGCCCACAGGACCGCCGTCGAGGTCGAGGGCGTCGGGCCGGCCGCGACAACTCGTGCTCCGCGCCGCTTAGTTCCTCCACCTGCCCCCGCTTTCTTTCGCCATTCCGCCAGACCGTCGATCGCTGACACCCTCTGGGCTTGTCGCGAAGAATCCGCAACTGGCACCGACGCTATCTACCTGATGCTTCTTCCGCCTGTGATAGACAGCTTCGCGTGATCCGACCCGCCTCCTCCTCTTTCTTCTCCTTGCTCCTTCTCTGGATGTCGGCGGCAGCCGTCTCTGGCACAGTAGAACAGGACCGCACCGAGCAGCTGGCCGCGGCCGGCTCGCCGATCGTGCTGGTCATCCACGGCGGAGCGGGGACGATCCGGCGGGAGGACATGACGGCGGAGCGTGAGGCGGAGTACCGCGCGGCGCTGGAGGCGGCGCTCACCGCCGGGTTCGCGGTGCTCGAGGGCGGGGGGTCGAGTCTCGACGCGGTGGAGACGACGGTCCGGCTGATGGAGGACTCGCCGCTCTTCAACGCCGGCAAGGGAGCGGTGTTCACCGCCGACGGGCGCAACGAGCTGGACGCCTCGATCATGGACGGCGCGACGCTCCGCGCCGGGGCGGTGGCCCGGGTGACGACCATCAAGAACCCGATCTCGGCGGCGCGGGCGGTGATGGAGCGGACGGAGCACGTGCTGCTGGCCGGCGAGGGCGCCGAGCAGTTCGCCGCCGATGAGGGGCTGGCCCTAGTCGAGCCCGCCTACTTCTTCACCCAGCGGCGCTGGGACCAGCTCGAAGAGCGCCGGCGCCGCGAGCGGGCGGAGGCGACGCCCGGCCCCGCCTCGGCGCCACCCGCAGCGGGCCGTACCAGCGCGCCCCCCTCGGATACGAGTGCGTCGGCGACGGAGCGAGAAGAGGCTCCACCGCCGGAGACGGTCCGCGAGCCGACTACGGCGGCGCCGTCCTCCGCCTTCGGCACGGTCGGCGCGCTGGCCCTCGACCGCGCCGGCAGGCTGGCCGCCGCGACCTCGACCGGCGGCATGACCTACAAGCGGTTCGGGCGGGTCGGCGACTCGCCGCTGATCGGCGCCGGCACCTACGCCGACCCCCAGTGCGCCGTCTCGGGGACCGGCCACGGCGAGTTCTTCATCCGCTACGCCGTGGCCTACGACGTCTGTGCTCGCGTGCGCTACCTGGGCCAACCCATCGGCGAAGCGGCCCGCTCGGTCATCCACGGCGTGCTCCTGCCCGCCGGCGGCGAGGGCGGCGTCATCGCCCTCGATGCCCGGGGCAACGTCGCACTCGAGCTCAACACCGAGGGCATGTACCGCGGCTGGCGCCGCGAGGGCGAGCCGCCACAGGTCGCCATCTACGGCGAGGAGTAGTGGACCGTAACGTTCATCCGTTACGGTCCACTAGGTCAGCCATCGCCCGGCCGTGGTAGCTTTTTGGGCCAGTCGCAACCGTTGAAAAGCGGCGCGGCGGCCATCCAAGACAACCGGCGAACGCCGAATCACTACCAGGAGGACGAGATGCCTGTACGTACCGCTAGCGCGGTCTGGAACGGAACGCTCAAGGAAGGGGACGGGAGGATGCGGCTGGGGAGCGGCGCCTACGAGGGGCCGTATTCGTTCGGGTCGCGGTTCGAGCAGGCCTCGGGGACCAACCCCGAGGAGCTGATCGCGGCCGCCCACGCCGGGTGCTTCTCGATGGCGCTCTCGGGCGCGCTGGGGCGGGCCGGGCACAGCGCCCGGCGGATCCGCACCTCGGCCAAGGCGCACCTCGAGAAGGTGGGCGAGGGGTTCCAGATCACCCGCATCGAGCTGACCACCGAGGCCGAGGTGCCGGGGATCGACGAGGCCGCCTTCCGCCAGCAGGCCGAGGGCGCCAAGGCCAACTGCCCGGTGTCGAAGGCGCTGGCCGGGGTCCAGATCTCGCTCGACGCGCGGCTGGTCAGCTAACCGGTCGGGCCGGGCGTCGCGGCCCGGCCCTCCGGTTCGGGCCTGGGATTCAGGAGCCGTCCGCGGGCGGTCCGCCGGCCGCCAGCCGGGTCTCGGCGGCGAGCAGGGCGCAGACCGACTTGGCGTCGTGGATCTCGCCGCTCCGGACGAGGGTCATGGCCTCGGCGAAGGGCAGCCGCTCGACCTCGAGGACCTCGTCGGCCTGCAGCCGCTGGGCGGCGGGGCGGAGCTCGGTGGCCAGGTAGAGGTGGATCTTCTCGTCGGCGAAGCCCGGCGTGGTCCAGATCCAGCCCAGCTTCTCGACCCGGCCCGGCTTCTGGCCGATCTCCTCTTCGGTCTCGCGGCGGACGCAGGCCTCCGGCGCCTCGCCCGGGTCGAGCTTGCCGGCCGGCACCTCGAGCAGCCAGCCGCCGGCGGCGTGGCGGTACTGACGGACCAGGACGACGTCGCCGTCCGCGGTCAGCGGCACCATGGCCACCGCCCCGGGGTGGTGGACCACCTCCAGCTCGGTCTCGCGGCCGTTGGGCATCCGCACCCGTTCCAGCGTGAGATGCAGCACCCGCCCGCGAAAGACGGTGCGCGATTCGAGGAGCCGGCCGCGGTTCATGCGATATGAGGACAGGTACCCGAGGTACCTGTCCCCTGCCCTAGCCGTCGCCGCGGCCGAAGAGCTTCTTGAACGAGGGCCTGCCCTCGTCCTCTTCCTCCTCCTCGCCACCCTCGGCGGTCAGGTCCGGCATCATCTGGGTCTGGGCGTAGTCGGCGGGGATCTCGAAGGTCCCGGCGGCGACCACCGCGGCGCGGTCCAGCTCGGTCACCTCGGTGACCGTCCGCGTGGTCTCCTGCTTGCCCTTCTTGCCGGTCATGGTGGTCTCGTCGACCATCTTGAGCGGGAAGCCCCTGACCTTGGACATCTCGGCCGCGATCAGGCCGTCGAGCTCCGGGTCGCCGGTCTTGGGCGGCTCCTTGCGCAGCCAGACGCCGAGGGCGGGATCGCCGAGCGCCTCGGTCGACCAGACGTCCTGGACCGATTCGACCGCCTGCGAGCGCTTCATGCCGAGGATCTTCATGTCGATCGTGTAGCTGGTGCGGTGGCGGTAGCGGGTGGTGGGCAGCCCCACCAGGGTGCCGCCCGGCTCCTCGGCCAGCATCTCGACCCGCGGCTGGCTGAACTTGAGGCTGAAAACGCCCTTCATGCCTTGCAGCACCCCGCCCGCCATCTTGAGGATGGCGTCCAGGTCCCATTCGGAGTACTGCTTGCTCTCGGGGTCCACCAGGTAGAGGGTGCGCCCGCCGTCGGTGGTCAGCAGATAGCTGCCCTGGCCCATGAACGGGTTGCCGCTCTCGGTGAACAGGATCTTGGCTTTCTCGCCGTCGATCCAGGCCTCGACGCCGATGTCCATGGCGTCGTTGGCCGCCCCGCCCTCCTGTTGGGTCAGGGCCTTGTAGTGGATGGCGGCTCCGGCCGGCAGCGCGGCCAGCAGCGCGACACACGCCCACGAGACGATTCGCTGGATCATTCCACGTCCTCCCCGCGGAAACTCTGGCACGAACGGCAGGCCCCCGCAAGACCGTCAGCGTCCGCTCCGGCCCCTGCCGGACGGCGCCGCCCCCGCGGCGCCGCACCGGAGCGTTGACCCGTAGGGCCGGGAATGGCGAGCTCCAGGGCTCAGAACAGCCAGGCGTAGCCCAGCTTGAGGAAGAAGGTGCGGTCGGTCTGGGTGAGGCTGACGTTCTGGAGCCCGAAGCGATTCTCGGAGTAGCCGGCGAAGATCACGGTCTGGGGGTTGACTTTGTAGGAGAACAGCAGCTGGGTGAACAGCTCCTCGGTCTGGGGCTCGACCGGGAAGCTGAACAGCGCCGGGTCGCTCTCCACCTCCTGCCACTGGAAGATCGTCCGCACGAAGGTCCGGACGTTGATGTTGTAGATCAGCCGCAGCTGGCTGAGGTTGGCCTCGAACAAGCGGCCGGCGACGACGTCGAGCCGCTGCAGGGTGTGGTTCAGCCGGGCGTTGAGGTGGCGGCCGAGCTTGGCCTCGACCACCGGGTTGAGCAGCAACTGCTCGGCACGCTGGTTGTTGTTGAAGTCCACCGCGTCGCCGGCGTCGACGAAGAACTGCAGCCTGACCGCCCCGCCGGGCTGCACCTCGGCGTAGAACTGCATCGCCTCCATGTCCTCGTAGAGGACGCCGCCGAAGAACTCACGGTTGCGCTCGAGCGAGATCTCGGCGAACGACTGTAGCGGGCCGCTGACGTTGGCGAAGAGATCGAACGACTCGTCGGTCAACTGGCCGTCGTGGTCCTCGGTCCGCTCGCTGAAGAGCCCCACGTCGACCCGGTCCCACCACTCCTCGTCGCCGCCCCACCAGCGCCGGATCAGGATGGCCTCGGCGCGCCGGAAGTCGACCCGCCGCACGAAGCCCGAGTCGGCCCGGAAGCCGGGGTCGAAGTCCTCGTACTCGAGGAACCACCTCCAGTGGCGGGCCTCGTGGTCGTAGGAGATCGACAGCGCCTCGCCGGTGAATCCCGCCGCCGGCTGACCGAAGGCGGCGGCGATCCCGTCCGGATAGAGGGTGTCCGAGCGCAGGTACTGGAACTCGACGGTGTCGACGTCGCTCAGCCGGAAGAAGCCGTCGAGCCCGCCCACCCGGTTGTGGTAGCGGTCGCCCTCGCGGCCGGTGAACAGCACGCCGAGGGTCGAGTTGGCGCCCAGGTCGCGGCGGTAGCGCAGCACCGCCGCGGTCAGCGACTCGTCGATGAAGCCGAAGTCGGTGCGCTGGTTGGAGGGGATGAGGAAGCTGTTGACGGTGTCCTCCGCGACGAAGACGCCGAGCGCGTTACGCCCCTGCTTGCCGTTGAGCTTGACCCCCCAATCGGGGTCGGCCACGGTGCGGGTGAAGACGGCGTCGATCGGGGTGGTGAAGAAGTCGACGCCCTCGAGGAAAAACGGCCGCTTCTCCTCGAAGAACAGCGCGAAGCGCTCGTTGACGTCGAGCTGGGCGACGTCGGCCTCGACCTGCGAGAAGTCGGGGTTGAGCGTCCCCAGGAGCTGGAGGCTCGGGGTCACGCCCCAGCGCGCGGTGAGGCCGGGCTCGAAGTCCTCCTCGCCGCTCTCGAGCGGGCCGCCCGGGAAGCCGCGGCGGCGATCGGTGCGCTGACCGGTCAGGGTGGGGTCGAGCTCCAGGTTGCGGCCCGGCTCGAGCCCGGCGAAACCGCTGACCTTGGTGATCTGGCAGAGGATGCAGCTGCGGTCGCGGTCGCGCCGGTTGGCGCTCATCCGGTGCCGCTTGCTGCGCGGGTAGGAGCGGCTCAGCTCGAACCCCCAGGTCTGGGCGCCCGCGCCGCGCGGAAAGCGCAGCTGGTTGAAGGGCAGCGCCAGCTCCACGACGAATCCCTTCTCGTCGATCCGCCCCGCCGAGTCCCAGATGACGTCCCAGGAGAAGTCCTCGATGCCGTCCACCTCGCTGAAGATGGCGTCGGCCTGCACCCCCAGCGGGTTGACCCGGAACTCGAACGCCCGGCGCTCGTCGTTGAAGGTATCGATCATCAGCGTGACGTGATCGTCCTGGACGAAGGTCGTGATCTGGTCGCGGTCCATCAGGTGGGCGCGGATCGCCCCGGGCTCCGGGTCGGCCGCCCGGAAGGCCACGTAGAGCCGCCCCTCGTCGTAGGTCAGCAGCACGTCGGTCGCCACCAGCGGCTCGACGTTGTCCCCCGGCGACCACTCGTAGCGGATCGGGATCGTGAGCGCCGTCGCCCAGGCCGGCTCGTCCAGCACCCCGTCCACCTCGATCGCCGACTCCGCCCGCCGGATCTCGTACCGCTCCGGCGGCGGGGCCGCCGCCGCCCCGCCCTCCTCCTGACCCGCGGCACCGCCGCCGAACGCCACCAGCGTCAGCCCGAGAGCGAGAAACCCAACCATCCCCGGAGGAGATCCAAGCCCCCCTCCGGGAACGAGCCGTGACAATCTGCGCCGATCAGCCAACAGTTCCACCAGCGGCCATGTCCGGGGAGTTCGCCGGACTCTATTACGGACCTCCCGCCGCCCGGGTTGCCGTCCGCACCAGAGCTCCAGGTAGGACGACAGGGGCCTCGCCGCAAGCGCTGCGACAACCCTCGAAGGCTACGGACCGGGCAGCGCGCAGCGGTGAGGAGCGGCCGGCCTCCCCTCTGAAGTCTGTCAGGCCGGCCGCGTCCCCAGGCGCACGCCGCCGCGGCCGGCTCTCTCCACCAGTCCCCCAACTTGCGAGTCCACCACATTCCGTCCCGGCCGGCTCTCTCCACCCGCCCCACAACTACGAAGCCACCACGTTTGCCCGCGGTTCCCGCGCCACCCCGTGCTATCGTCTCGCTCCCGCCGCCACCCCCCGGACATGCTCCGCAAAATCCTTACCGACCGCCAGGAGGCGCTGCTGGCCGAGGAGCGGACCCGGCTGCGCGAGCTGCAGGCCACGCTGGTCGAGGCCGAGGCCTCGCGGCCCGACCGCGACACCCTGGAGCGGTCGATCCGCCAGCTCGACGAGCTGTTCCTGCTGGTGGTGGTGGGCGAGTTCAACGCCGGCAAGAGCACCTTCATCAACGCCCTGCTGGGCCGCGAGCTGCTGGAGGAGGGGGTCACCCCGACCACCACCCGCATCCACCTGCTGCGCCACGGCGAGCGCGAGGAGCGCGCCGCCCGCGAGGACGGGGTCGAGGAGATCAGCGCCCCGGTCGAGCTGCTCCGCCAGGTGTCGATCGTCGACACCCCGGGCACCAACGCCCTGGAGCGCCGCCACGAGGCGCTGACCAGCGATTTCGTGCCGCGCTCCGACCTGGTGCTCTTCGTCACCTCGGCCGACCGCCCCTTCACCGAGTCCGAGCGCGGCTTCATCGAGCGCATCCGCGAGTGGGGCAAGAAGGTGGTCTTCGTGGTCAACAAGATCGACTTCCTGCGCGCCGACGGCGAGATCGGGCAGATCGAGGGCTTCGTGGCGGAGAACACCCGGCGGCTGCTCGGCTTCGTGCCCGAGATCTTCCCGCTCTCGGCGCGCCAGGCGCTCGAGGCCAAGCGCGCCGGCGACGGCGGCGAGCTGCTCGAGCGGAGCCGGCTGCCGGCGCTGGAGCGCTATCTCGCCGGCACCCTCGACGAGACCGAGCGGGTGCGGCTCAAGCTGCTCAACCCGCTGGGGGTCGGCCGCAAGCTGGCGGCCACCTATCTGGAGGCCGCCGACGGCCGGCTGGAGCTGCTGCGCGACGACTTCACCACCCTCGAGGACATCGACCGGCAGCTCGCCCTCTACCGGGAGGACATGGGCCGCGAGTTCCGCTTCCGGCTCACCGACGTCGAGAACATCCTCCACCAATTCGAGAAGCGGGGTCTGGAGTTCTTCGACGACACCCTGCGGCTGGCCCGCGCCTTCGATCTGCTCAACAAGGCCCGCGTCAAGGCCGACTTCGAGCGCCGGGTGGTCGCCGACGCGCCGCGCCAGGTCGAGGACAAGGTCGAGGAGATCATCGACTGGATGGTGGCCAGCGAGCTGCGGCAGTGGCGGGCGGTGAGCGACAGCCTGGGGCGCCGCCGCAGCCGCCACGCCGACCGCCTGGTGGGCGAGATCGGCAGCTTCGATCAGGACCGCCGGCAGCTCCTCGACACCGTCGGCCGCGCCGCCCAGCGGACCGTCGAGGGCTACGACCGCGAGGGCGAGGCCAGCAGGATGGCCGAGTCGGTGCAGGCGGCGGTGGCCGGCACCGCGCTGATCGAGGTCTCGGCCCTCGGGCTGGGCGCGGTGGTCACCGCCATGGCCACGACCCAGCTGGCCGACTTCACCGGGCTGCTCGCCGCCGGCACCCTGGCGGTGGTCGGCTTGTTCGTGCTGCCGGCCCGACGGCGGCGCGCCAAGCGCGAGCTGTCGGACCAGCTGCGGGCGCTCCGCGAGCGGCTGATGGGGGCCCTCACCGAGCAGTTCGACCGCGAGGTGGAGCGCAGCCTGCAGCGGGTGCGTGAAGCGATCGGGCCCTACACCCGCTTCGTGCGCGCCGAGCGCGAGCGGCTCGAGGAGCTGCGCGCCGGGCTCACCGGATCGCGGGCCGCGCTCGACGCCCTCGAGGAGCGGGTGGCCAGGCTGTAGCAGCCAGCGGTCGGGGGTCGGGAGCTTCGCGGATCGGGGCCACCGGTCAGCCGGCGGGGGGCACCACCCGCGACCAGGCGCCGAGGCCGTCCTCGAAGCCGTCGCCGAACAGGCAGGCGGGAGCGGCGGCGGCCTGGCGCATGGCTCGGTACTCGCCCTGCTCCAGGAGATAGAGCACCGAGGCCTCGCAGGTCTCCTCGGCGGCGGCCGTGGAGGGCTCGTCCTGGACCTCGCCCGGACCGCCGGCGGGGCGGAGCTCGCCGCCGATCTCGACCAGCGCCGGTGGCAGCTCGACGTCGATCGTGCGGCTGACCTGGGTCCACTCGCCGGCGGCGCTCTGGACGTGGAGGGTGACGGCGTAGTCGGCGCGCGGGAAGAAGGCCCGCGCCCGCGCCCGGCGCCGCGGATCGGCCGGCGCCTCGAGGTCGGGCAGGCGGCGCGGCCACTCGGAGCCCGGGCCGGCGTGCGGTCCTTCCACCGTGTAGTAGTAGGCGCGCACGTCGCCGCCGGTGCAGGACATGTCGAGCTCCACCGCCCGCCCCACCAGCGGCGTCCCGTCGGCGGCGCGCAGCCCGGGGCGGCACGCCCTCGATGGTGCCGAGGACGACCCCCTCGGGGTTGACCGCGTGGAGGACGATCCGGGCCGGCTCGGCGCCGGTGGCCGCCGTCGCCCCCAGCAGCCAGCCCGCCAGCACCAGACCCGCCAGCAGGTTCCGGCGGCTGTAACGGCCGCTCGGGGCGGCGGGGCGGGGGTTGGGTGCGGCGGCTGACATCTTCTGCCTCTTTACCCTCAATGGGGTGGCCGCCCCGGCGATTTGATATCGCCGCGGCGCGATAATCGGCGCATCCCCGCTCCGCTATTTCGAGCCCGGGACCGGCGAGTCCAGAAAAAGCGGCGACCGAAGTCGCCGCCAGGGGGCCGGGGCGGGGGAAAGAAGGGCGCTCGGGGCCGATTCATAGCCGGCCGCGCATGGCACTCCCCTTGCTCACCCGGAAGCTCGTCGGCATGGCCCTTCTGGACACCTTCGCCACCGCCGCCCTCGGGCGGCACGCCGCGCGGCCCCATCCGGCCGTGGCGCTCCCCTCTCTGGGGCTGCGCCGGCTCGAGCAGCAGGCGCTGCGCACCCGCGAGGGCACGGTCTGCGCGCTCGGGCTGCTGCTCGACCTGCGGGACCTGCGGACCGGGCTCCACGCCACGCGGCTGACCGAGTGGGCGGCCCGGGTCGGCGAGATGCTCGGTCTGGACCCCGAGCAGCAGCGCGACGTCGAGCACGCCTCGCTGCTCCACGACCTGGGCAAGGTGGGGATCGCCGACGAGGTGCTCAAGAAGCCGGGACGCCTGTCGGCCGACGAATGGGAGCTGGTCCGCAGGCATCCCGAGTACGGCTGGGCCATCCTGCGCGAGATCCCCGGCTTCGAGCAGGTCAGTCTGCTCGTCCTGCACCACCACGAGCGCTTCGACGGCAAGGGCTATCCGGCCGGTCTCAAGGGCGACCGCATCCCGCTCGGAGCTCGGATCGTGGCGGTGGTCGACGCCTTCGACGCCATGATCTCGACGCGCTGCTACCGCGACGGGCTGCCGGCGACCGAGGTCTTCGCGCGGATGCGTGAGGCCAGCGGCACGCAGTTCGACCCCCGGATCCTCGAGCTGTTCCTGGAGCTGGCCGCAGCCGAGGCGCACCAGATCGACCGCCTGGCCGCCGAAGACGACCTGGTCTGAACCCTTCCCAAGCCACCGCCGCCGCCGGGTCGGGGGCCGCAATGGCCGTTGATACAGTGCGGGCGATGGGCGCCGCCCCGGGCTGGATCGAACGCCTGGCGCGGCTGGAGGACGTCGCCCAGCGCGAGGCGCTGCTGGCAGCGCGGCCGGCCGCCGACGCCGACACGGTGCGCGCCCTGGCCGACGCCTCGCGCGAACGGCTGCGCGTCGATCTGGCGCAGGCCGAGCGTCTGGCCGAGGCGGCCGAGCTGGTGGCGCGGCGGCTCGCCGAGGCGGCGGCCGATTCGTCCCCGGAACGGTCGGCGGACGGCTCGCCGGTCACCTCCCGGCAACGGCGGCTGCTCGACGCCCGTGCCCGCAGCCGCAAGGCGCTCGGGCACGTCCGCTACCTCACCGGCCGCTACCGCGAGGCGCTCGGTCTCTACGGCGAGGCGCTGGCGCTCTACGAGCGCGCCGGCGACGCGCCGGCCGCCGCCGACGTCCTCAGCGACTCGATCCAGTCGCTGATCTACCTGGGGCGCTACGACGAGGCGACCGCCGCCGTGGACCGGGCACAGGCCATCCTCGAGCGCCACGGCGATTCGTTGCGGCTGGCACGGCTGGGCTGCAACCGGGCCAACCTCCTCCACCGGCAGGACCGCTTCGCGGCGGCGCTCGCGGCCTACGAGCAGGCGCTCGCCGAGTTCCGCCGCCACCGCGGCGAGCCGCAGGACGTCGCGGCGGCGCTGATGGGGGTCCTGATCTGCGCCATCTCGCTCAACGACTTCCCCCGCGCCACCGAGGCCCACGCCGAGCTGCTCGGCCACGCGACGGCCCACGACATGCCCCTGGTCGCCCTCCAGGCCGACTACAACGTCGGCTATCTCCACTATCTGCGGGGCGAGTACAGCCGCGCCATGGAGCTTTACGAGCGCACCCGCGAGCGCAGCCGGGCGGCGGGCGACGACTACCACCAGGCGCTGTGCGACATGGACGAGTGCGAGATCCACCTCGAGCTCAACCTGACCGAGGAGGGCGACCGTCTGGCCCGCCGGGCGCTGGCCGCCTTCGAACGCCTGGGCATGGGGCACGAGCGCGCCAAGAGCCTCGCCTTCCTGGCCATCGCCGCCGCCCAGGACGGCAAGCCGTTCGAGGCCCTGGAGATCTTCGCCCGCGCCCGCCGGGGCTTCGAAAAGGAGGACAACTGGGCCTGGCCGGCGGCCATCGACCTTTACCGTGCCCTGATCCTCAACGAGCAGGGACGTTTCTTCGAGGCCCGCAGCCTGGTCGAGGAAGCGCTCGATTTCTTCCGGACCGCCGGTCTCGAGGTCAAGGCGGCGCTCAGCGAGCTGCTGCTGGCGCGGCTCGAGCTGCAGACCGGCCGGCCGGCCGCGGCGCGCCGCGAGTGCCAAGCGGCGCTCGGGCGGCTGGCGGCGCTCGACATGCCGGCGCTGAGCTACAAGGCCCACTTCGTGCTCGGTCAGATCGAGGAGGCGGCCGGCGAGCGGAGCACCGCCGCCCGCGCCTACCGCCGGGCCCACGAAGAGCTGGAGAGCCTGCGCAGCCACCTGCACGGCGAGACCCTGAGGATCGCCTTTCTCAGGGACAAGCAGGAGGTCTACGAGCGGTTGGTGATGTCGACTCTCGCCGGGCGGCCGACGGCAGCGGACCACGCCGCCGCCCTCGACCTCATCGAGCAGGCCAAGTCCCGCAGCCTCGCCGAGCTGCTGGCCTTCCGGGCCGCCGAGCTGCCACCGCCCACGCCCACCCACAGCCGTCTGGTCGTGCGCATGCGGCGGCTGCGGGCCAACCTCAGCTGGTACTACCGGCAGATCGACCGTCAGGAGCTGGAGGGGGGCCCGGCCAGCCGGTCGACCGCTCCGCCGGCCGCCTCGCCGGCCGCCGAAGCCGCCGCCACCGGCCGCCTCGACGAGCTGCGGCGGCGCAGCCGCGAGAGCGAGCGCCTGCTGTTGCGGACCCTTGGCGAGGTCCAGGCCGGAGACGCCGAGTTCGTTTCGCTGCAAGCGGCACTGAGCCTCGACAGCCGTCGCATCCGCGCCGCCCTCCCCGACGGCTGCCAGCTGGTCGAGTATTTCGAGGCCCTCGGCGAGATCTACGTGGCGCTGGCCGATCGACGGCGGGTCGAGGTCTTCCCGCTCACCGCCGCCGAC
Organism: Thermoanaerobaculia bacterium; assembly: GCA_041567315.1. Lineage (GTDB taxonomy): Bacteria > Acidobacteriota > Thermoanaerobaculia > Multivoradales > JAHEKO01. The sequence continues at coordinate 13,962 of JBFGCA010000035.1, forward strand.
GGGGTCCGCGATCTGCTGCGCTACTTCCGCTTCCAGCTCTCCAAGTTCCGGCTCGACCCCGATTACCTCGAGGCCTTCGGACCGCGACTGCTCGAGGGCGCGCGGCGGCACCTTGGCGAGCTCTACGCAGAGCTGGTGGCGCCGTTCCGCCGCCTGCTGGAGGCCGAGCACTTGATCTTCGTGCCGCACGGAGCCCTCCACTATCTGCCGTTCCACGCCCTGTGGGACGGCGACGCCTATCTGTGCGACCGCTTCTCGGTCTCCTATGCGCCGAGCGCCAGCGTCTTCGTGATGTGCCGGGACAAGCCCGCGAGCGCCGGCGGCGAGGCCCTGGTCCTGGGCGTGCCGGACGAGCTGACGCCGGCCATCCGCCAGGAGGCCGAGGCGGTGGCCGCCGCGCTGCCGGGGTCGCGACTGCTGATCGGCGAGCGGGCCACGCTGGCCAGCCTGCGGGACCTGGGCCGGAACAGCCGCTTCGTCCACGTCGCCACCCACGGCTTCTTCCGCCGGGACAACGCCATGTTCTCGGCCATCCAGCTCGGCGACTCCCGGCTCACCCTGTTCGACCTATACCACCTCGAGCTGGGCGCCGAGCTGGTGGCGCTCAGCGGCTGCGGCACCGGGCTCGGGGTGGTGGAGGGCGGCGACGAGCTGATCGGCCTCACCCGCGGGCTGCTCTACGCCGGCGCCCGCTCGGTGCTGGCCACCCTGTGGGACGTCAACGACCGCAGCACCGCCGAGTTCATGACCGCCTTCTACCGGCGGCTGGCCAGCGCACCGCACCGCGGTGCGGCGCTGCGCGACGCCATGCTGGAGCTGCGCGAGCGTCATCCCCACCCCTACTACTGGGCGCCCTTCGTGCTGACCGGCGATCCGTTTCCGGCGGCGCCAAAAAAATCCGGCTGATCGACGGCACGCGGGCAAGAACCGGTGCTCGATCCAAAAACCGGCGTCCGCGCCGCCGATCGGGCGCCGGCGCCGACCCTGCCCCCCGAACGGCTGCCGACGACCGGCCCAAGCCGCTGAATTCAAAGCACTAAGGCCGCTGCGCCGGAACCGGCGCCAGCGTCTGACAGGGCCACTGGTGGGACCGACGGCCCGCGCCCATCGAAAGCCGTCGATGGAACGCCCCTTGCCCCCTGACAGCGAGCGGGCGGAGCGCGAGGACCGGATTCGACCCACCGCGCCAATCGCGAGCTCGAACACAGACGTTGCCCCAGAGCCGCCTCCAGCCTGCCTCCGACGACCCGAGAGGACCACGAGCCATGACGGTGCGAAACGTCCCGATCCTGATCCTGCTGGCCGCGGCGTCCTTGACGGCGGCCGCCGCCCAGCCGCCACCGCCCGCGGCAAACGACTTCATCGTCCGCGCGCCCGAGACCGAGATCGACGGCATCGCCGCCCGCAACGGACTGCAGGTGCTGGCGCAGGTGGAGACCTCCCCCGACGCTCAGGGCCGCGGGGTCTATCTGGTGCGCGCCCCCGAGGGTCTGGCTCCTGGTCAGGTGCTGTACGACGTCGGGGAGTTCGAGCCCCAGGCGCTCAACATCGAGCAGGCGCGGATCGCCGCGCTGCCCGAGTCCTACCCCGAGGCCGACCTCGGGCAGTCCAGCATGGCGATCCTCTCCGAGCTGCAGGATCCCAGCGAGGTGATCTTCGGCAAGGACGCCGCCGGCCTCGACCGCCCGGTCTGGCAGGGCTACGTCCAGCAGCCGGCGGTCCAGCTGCTCAAGGTCGACGCCGCCCAGCAGAGCAAGAAAGGCGATGGGATCACGGTGGCGATCATCGACACCGGCATCGACCACGACCACCCGCTGCTCGCCCACCGGCTGGTGCCGGGCTACGACTTCCTCACCGAGCAGCCGGGTCCGGCCTCGGAGTGGGCGGCGCTCGACCAGTCCTCGATGGCCGTCCTCAGCCAGTCCTCGATGGCCATCCTGTCGGACGAAGAGGTGGTGCCGCTCAGCCAGTCCTCAATGGCCATCCTCTCGACCGACCAGGGTGCGGCGCTCGACCCGGCTCTGCTGCCACCGGCCTTCGGCCACGGCACCATGGTGGCCGGGATCATCCACCGGGTGGCGCCCAAGGCCTCGATCATGCCGCTGAGGGTCTTCGACGGCACCGGCCACGGCGAGCTGTTCGACGTCGTCAGGGCGATCTACTGGGCAGTCGACCACGGGGCGCGGGTGATCAACATGAGCTTCAGCCTCGAGACCTTCTCGCCCGAGCTGATGCGCGCCGTCAACTACGCGGCGCGCCGGGGAGTCGTGTCCGTGGCGGCGGCCGGCAACGACGGCCAGCAGACCATCGTCTACCCCGCCGCGCTGGGCAACACGCTGGGCGTCGCCTCGACCACGAGCGGCGACGAGCTGAGCGCCTTCAGCAACCGGGGCAGCGACCTGGTGACCGTCGGCGCGCCCGGCGAGAACCTGGTGACCACCTTCCCCGGCGGCGGCTGGGCGCTGGCCTCGGGCACCTCGTTCGCCACGCCGTGGATCAGCGGCGTGGCGGCGATCTTCGCCGACAAGAACGACGCGCCGGGGCACAAGGACTACTACCTGGCGGCCGACGCCCTCTCCTACGCGCTGCCCGTCCATGGCGACGGCGGCGGTCTGGTGGGCTACGGCCGCGCCGATCTCGACAAGGCGGTCTGGGAGTACGACAAGAAGTAGTTGGGGGGGCCGCCCTCCGAGGAGACCATCGAATGAGACAGTCGCCCATCGCCGGTAGCCTGCTGATCTGCGCTGCGCTGCTCGGACTGGCGGCGCCGGCGGGCGCCGCGCGGCCCCCCAAGCCGGACACCAACGACTTCATCCTGCGGGCGCCGGCCAGCGAGATCGCCGGCATCGCCTACCGCAACGACCTGGTGATCGTCGACGAAGTCGACGCCTCGCCGGACGCTCTGGGCCGCTCGGTCTATCTGGTACGCGCGCCCGAAGGCACGCCGCCGGAGCAGGTGCTGGCCGCCGTCGAGGCGTTGGAGCCGGCGGCCGTCAACATCGAGGAGGTGTTCCTGGCCTCGCTGCCCGAGACTCTCGACGGTCCCGCCCTCGACCAGTCCTCGATGGCCATTCTCTCGGCCCTGGGCGAGGCCCAGAAGCTGCGCTCGCCGAGCGCCCTGGCGGCCGTCGACTGGCTGGGCGGCGCCGGCGACCGCACGCTGGCCGCCGGCCAGGCGCGTCAGCTGGTCCTCGAGCTGAGCCGGACCGCCGATCCCGACGAAACGGGCTACGCGCTCGGCGCTTCCTTTGCCGAGGGCGCCGCGGTCGATTTCGCCCCCGGTGGAGCCTGCGTCGCCGGCGCCAACGGCTGGCTCGACTTCAACAACGAGAAGATCGAGTGGAGGCTGATCAACACCGGCCTCGGCGATCTGACCATCGCCCAGATCACCCTCGCCTGGCCGGCCGTCAACGGCGACCTCCAGAAGATCCACCTGGGCGGCGACGAGATCTTCGACAAGAGCCGGGCGCCGTCGTCGACGGTGGTCGACGGGAGCTGGCGGGGCGGCCCGTCCAAGCGTCGCCTCGGACCGGGTGAGAGCCAGGACCTGCGCCTCGAGTTCGAGCACGACGCGCTGGCCGACGAGGCTGGCTACGACATCACCGTCGAGTTCGCCGAGGGCTGCGGCGTCGAGCTGAGCACCGGGCCGTCGGCGGTCGGCTTCGGGCTCCTCGAGATCTCCGGCAGCCAGGTGGCGTGGACCGTCCTCAACACCGGCGCCACGCCGCTCACCCTGGAGGGCCTCGCGCTGGCCTGGCCCGAGGTCGGCGGCACCCTCCTCGGGGTGCGGCTGGACGATGCCGAGCTGTTCGCGGCCGAGCCGGTCGACCTGCCGCACGACACCCAGGCCGACGGCTCGCCGCGTTTCGTCTGGCGCGCCTACCTCGAGCAGCCGGCGGCGCTCAGCCTGCGGGTCGCCGAGGCCACCGCCACCCACAAGGGCAGGGCGACGGTGGCGATCATCGACACCGGGGTCGACCCCTACCATCCGCTGCTGGCCGAGCGGCTGGTGCCGGGCTACGACTTCCTGACCGAGCAGCCCGGTCCGGCCTCCGAGTGGGCCGACCTCGACCAGTCCTCGATGGCCATCCTCAGCCAGTCGTCGATGGCCATCCTGTCGGACGAGGAGGTGGTGCCGCTCAGCCAGTCCTCGATGGCCATCCTGTCGACCGACCAGAGCACGGCGCTCGATCCGGCCGCGCTGCCGCCGGCCTTCGGACACGGCACCATGGTGGCGGGGATCGTCCACCGGGTGGCCCCGGCCGCCTCGATCATGCCGCTCCGGGCGTTCGACGGCTGGGGCTACGGCAACCTGTTCGACGTGGTGCGGGCGATCTACTTCGCGGTCGACAACGGCGCCCACGTCATCAACATGAGCTTCAGTCTCGAGACCTTCTCGCCCGAGCTGATGCGGGCCGTCAACTACGCGGCGCGCAAGGGCGTCGTCTGCGTCGCCGCCGCCGGCAACAAGGGCCGCGAGATCCTCGTCCTGCCCGCCGCCCTGGGCAACGCCCTGGGGGTGGCCGCCACCACCGACGACGACCGCCTGAGCGTCTTCAGCAACCGCGGCAACGACCTGGTGACGGTGGCGGCCCCCGGCGAGAGCCTGCTCACCTCCTTCCCCGGGGGCGGCTGGGCGCTGGCCACCGGCACCTCGTTCGCGGCCCCCTGGATCAGCGGTGCGGCGGCGGTGTTCATCGACAAGAACGGCCGCCAGGGCCTGCCCGGCAGGGCCGACTACTACCTGGCCGCCGAGGCGCTGTCGTGGGCGGCGCCGGTCCAGGACGACCCCTTCGGCGCCGCCGGGCACGGCCGGGCCGATCTCGCCCTGGCGGTGGAGAAGCTCCGCAAGGGCACCCTCAACGACAACGGCGGAGCGGCCGAGTCGACGTATTCGATCGAAGTGGTCTTCGCCGAGGGATGCTCGGTGAGCTTCCCACCGGCGACGACCGGCAACGGCTGCAGCGTCGAGGTCGAGACCCAGCTCACCGCCCAGCAGAAACAGATCCGCTGGCGGCTCACCAACGTCGGCGACCAGGACGCGACCATTGCCAGCGTCACGGTGAGCTGGCCCGAGGAAAACGGCGCGCTCCAGAAGATGGAGCTGACCAAGACCTTCTATCAGCAGAGCCTGGATCCGGCCTCGGCTACCATCTCTTCCGGTTGGAAGGGGAAGGTCGCGGACCGCCGGATCGGCAGCGGCCAGAGCGAGGTCTTCAAGCTGCAGTTCGCCCACACGGCGGCACCCCATTGACCCGATCCGACCGGGAGACCTCGATGCAGCCCACGACTCCCCCGCCAGTTGAACGGATCCCCGCCCGGCTGGTCTTCGACACCGCCGACTACCCGCTGCGGCGGGGGGTGCGGCGGCGCGACGTGACCAGCCGGCACCAGGTCTTCCACGCCGGCGAGTACTGCATCGATCTGCTCCTCGAGCGCCGCAGCCGCGCCCCGGGCGCCGTGCTGGTGGGACAGCTCGGCCGGCTGGGCCGGCCCCTCGACCGGCTGGCCGCGATCGACGTGGAGCTGAGCTCCGAGGGCGGCCCGCTGGCCCGGACGGTGAGCAACCGGGCGGGCGAGTTCCAGCTCGAGTATCAGCCGGCGCGGCCCATGGAGCTGCGGCTGGCGGTGGCGGCGGGCAGCGAACTGGTCGTCCCGGTCGACCGCCGGACCACCAAGCGGATCGCGGTCGCCTAGTGGCCTGTAACACTCGAATCGGTAGTGGATGGGCGAGCCATCGCGGCCGAGATCCAGGCGCGCCGACGCAGTCATAGCGGGGACTATGGCGAGGAGGCGCAACGCCGAGATCGGCTCTGAGGGCCGCTCAGGCACTACCGATTTGGGTGTTACAGGCCACTTGTAGCTCAGATCCTCAGGCCGCGGGGCACCACCGCCCGCTCGGCGAGGTCGAACAGGCCCTGGACGGCCAGCGCCAGCAGCGCCGCCGGCACCGCCCCCTGGAGGATCAGACCGGTGTCGTCCAGCCGGATGCCGGTGAGGATCGGCTGTCCGTAGCCGCCGGCCCCGATCAGCGCCCCCAGGGTGGCGGTGCCGACGTTGATCACCGCCGAGGTCTTGATCCCGGCCAGGATCGAACTGGCGGCCAGCGGCAGCTCCACCTTGCGCAGCCGGTAGCCCGGCGGCAGCCCCAGCGCCTCGGCCGACTCCAGCAGCGGGCGCGGGATGGCGCCGAGACCGGCGGCGGTGTTGCGCACGATCGGCAGCAGGCTGTAGAGGAAGAGGGCGAGGATGGCCGGCGGCGCGCCGATCCCGAGCAGCGGAATCATGAACACCAGCAGGGCGAGCGAGGGGATCGTCTGGACGATGCCGGTGGCGCCGAGAATGAGCTGTCCCGCCCGGCGGCGCCTGGCCGCCAGGATGCCCAGCGGAATCGCGACCAGGATCGCCCCGCCCAGCGACACCGCAACCAGCGCCAGATGCTCGCCGGTGTGGCGGAGCAGCGGCGCCGGCTCGCGGGTGGCCGGCCCGTCCGCGATCCGGGCCGCCTCGAGGCCCAGCTCGGACTCAAGGAACTCCGCCGCCACCTGCTCTTCGGGCCGCCGCTCGAGCTTGGCGGCGGCGTTCATCGCCACCATCAGCGGCTCCGGGATCCGTCCGCCGAGGCGCTCGAGGGCGGCGAGCGCCCGCGGCGCCCGCCGCTCGAGGTCGGCCCGGTAGACCAGCACCGCGTCGTAGCGTGGGAAGAAGCCGAGGTCGTCGGTCAGCGTCACCAGCCCGTAGTAGGCGATCTCGGCGTCGGTCGAGTAGAGGTCGGTGACGTCGATCTCGCCGGCGGCCAGCGCCCGGTAGGCCAGGTCGTGATCCAGCCCCGTTGCGGTCTGCGGCAGCCGGTAGCGCCGGCTGAGGCCCGGCCAGCCGTCGCTGCGGCGCATGAAGGCGGTGCTGAGACCGAACCGGAGCTGCGGGTGACGGCGCAGGTCGGAGATCGTCTCGAGGCGGTGACGCTCGGCGGTGGCGGCCCGCACCCCCAGCGCGTAGGTGTTGTTGAACCCCAGCGGCGGTCCGGTCCGCGCCCCGTGGCGCTCGACCTCGCGGGCCACGGCGGCCGGCTCCGCCACCACCGTGCCGCGGAAGATCTCCTCGCTGAGCGTGCCGGTGTACTCCACGTAGAGGTCGAGCTCCCCCGCCAGCAGCGCCTTCCACAGCACCCGGCTGCCGCCGAGCTGGCGGCGGTGGCGCACCGGGTGACCGGCCCCGCGGACCAGCGCGGCGGCGACCTCGCCCAGGACCACCGACTCGGTGAAGGGCTTGGAGCCCACCACCACGGTGGGCGCCGCCGGCGGCCGCCCGCAGGCGGCGAGCGCGGCGGCGGCCAGCAGCGGCGCCACCACCCGGACCGGGCACCGGCTCACGACCGCTCCCCCGCCGCCGGCAGCTCGAGGCTCTGGGCGTCGAAGAAGCGCCGCACGAAGGGCTCCGCGGGGCGCTCCAGCAGCTCGCGGAGACTGCCCTGCTGGGCGATCCGTCCCGCCCTGAGCAGCACCACCCGATCGGCGAAGGAGGCCGCCTCGGCCAGGTCGTGGGTGACCAGCACCACGGTCTTGCCGAGGGTGGCGAAGATCTCCTTGAGGTCGCCCCGCAGCTCGGAGCGGATCATCGGATCGAGCGCCCCGAGCGGCTCGTCGAGCAACAGCAGGTCGGGGTCCAGCATCAGGGCCCGCATCAGGCTCACCCGCTGGCGCTCGCCACCCGACAGCTCGCGTGGATAGCGGTCGAGCAGCGCACCGCGCAGTTTGGTGAGCCGCGCCAGCTCGGCGACGCGCCGCTCGCGGCGCGCCGGCTCCACGCCGAGAAACTCGGCCATCAGGGTGACGTTGCGGCGCGCCGTGAGATGGGGAAAAAGACCGCCCTCCTGGATGACGTAGCCCATCCGCCGGCGCCTCTCCGGCAGGTCCTCCACCGCCAGCTCGCGCCCCTCGAAGAGCACCCGGCCGGTGTCGGGCCGGAGGAGCCCGTTGAGCAGCTTGAGCAGGGTCGACTTGCCGCAGCCGCTGGGACCGATCAGTACCGTGGTGCGGCCGCGCTCGATCTCCAGCTCGCCGACGTCGAGCGCCACCACGCCGTCGTAGCGCTTGCTGACCCGTTCGAGACGCAGCACCGCAGGTCCGGCGGAGTCAGATCAGGGCGCGGCCCGGCACCACTCGCGGCCGTTCAGGACCGGCTCGGTGGCTCGAACTTGCGCTGCGGGTTGTGGGGCGACTGTTCCAGGTACTCGGCGACCGACTGCACCAGCCCGGCGGTCAGCCGCTCCTCTTCCACCGCGCGACGGAACACCGACAGCGCCGCCAGCACCTCGCGGTGCACCTCCTGGCTCTTGAAGATCGGCACCATCCAGGCGGCGAGCTCGCGGACCTCCGCCAACCGGCCCTGACCCAGGTAGAGATGCGCCAGCTCCAGACAGGCCACCGCCGCGTCGAGGTAGATGCCGGCCTCGAAGAACCCGTCGCGCACCTGGAGCAGCGCGTGCTCGGCCTCACGCGGCCGACCCAGGGCGAGCGCGATCTTGGCCTCGAGCCACTGCAGGCGCCACCTCGCCTGCGGCTTGCCGAACTTGCGGTAGACCGGTTGCGCCTTGGCCAGCAGCTTGAGCGCCTCCTGGTTCTTCCCCTGGTTGTGCAGCATGTGCACCAGATTGTGGTGGCCGGCCATGGTCACGTACGGCTCCCGTTCCGGTTCGATGAGCTCGAGAGCACGCTCCAGATCGGCCACCGCCGAATCGGTCCTGCCGTCGCGCGCCATGAAGGCGCACTTCGCGATCAGCGTGCGGCCGGCAAGATGCTCCTCGCCGAGCTGCAGGTAGATCCGCGCGGCGCGGCTGGCGAGGGCGATCGCCTCGTTGGGGCGGCCCTGCTGGTCGCGCAGCGAGGCCTGCAGCGCCAGCACCCGCGCCTCTTCGAGCGGGTCGCTGGTGCCCTCGTCGAGGAGCTTGCGCGCGCGGCGGAAGGCCTGATCGGCCGCCCGCAGACGGGTCAGGATACGCAGCGCGTTCCCCAGATAGGCCCAGGCCCGCGCCTCGAGGTCGGCAACCAGCGGGGCGGTGTAGGTCGCCTCGTCCAACGACTGGGCCAGGGCCAGCCCCAGCTCGGCCAGGCGCTGATAGCGCTGGACGTCGCCCGAGCGCGCTTCGAAGGCCTCGGCCAGCACCAGCTCGGCGAGCGTCCAGGTCTGAAACCGCCGGCTGTTGCGGACCAGCACGCTCTGGCGGCCCGGTGGCAGGCTCTCCAGCTCCCGGAACAGCCCCAGTGCCTCGGCCCGTTCGGTGGCCAGGGAGGCGCTGCGCTGCACCAGGTCGCGCTGCACTCTGGCCATGGCGTCGCCGGCCAGACCCACTCCTTCCGGCGCCCAGGCGCTGGGCCGGGACGACGCCGGCGGCTGCGCCCCGGGTGCGTGGCGGCGGGCCTCCCGCCGGCACTCGTCGCAGCCCGCCAGCAGGTGCCGCACGACCTCGCGCCCCTCCTGCGGCTCGGACTCGCCTTTCATGAAGCGCTCGAGAGCGGCGGGGTCCGGGTGGTAGCTGCTCATTGCGCCTCACCGGAGAGCAGGCCGCTGGCCACCATCCGCGAGGTCAGGGAGGCCAGACAGCGCTCGATGATCTTATAGATGCCGGAGCGTTTGTAGCCCAGCCGGTCGGCGGTCTCGGCGGGCTCGTAGCCCTGCCGGTAGCGAAGCGTCAGCACCGCCCGGCAGCGGGCCGGCAGGCGAGCCACCGCGTTGCCCAGGTCACGCATGAAGTCCGAACTCTCCTGCGCCGGGGCCTGCGTCGCCAGGCTCTCGAGGATGGCCGCATCCACTCCCCGGTAGAGCTTGTGACGCCGCCGGCGCCAGTAGCTCAGACACTTCTTGCGCAGGGTGCCGAGCAGCCAGGCCTGTGGCTCGCGCACCTCGGACTGCTTGTAGAGGAACACCAGCAGGGAATCCTGGACCAGGTCGCCGCGATCCTGCTCCGGGATCCCATAGCGCGCGAAAACCCCCCGCGCGCGCGGCCCCAACTCTTCCAGAAGATCCTCGAACGATACGCTTGCGCTCGGGCCTTCGAAAGACTCCATCAGCTGTTCACCGGTCGCGGCCAGACTATCAGCCGGTCCGGGCACTGTCCAGGCGAAAAAGACCCACGCGAGCGGGTCAGCGGCCCACTCGCCAGTCGCTGCCGCCCCGGCCCCGGCGGTCAGCCGTGGGGATCGACATAGGCCGCACCCTCGGTCGGCAGCCACTGCTCGGCAAACAGATCCCACAGAAAAGCAAAAAACCACATCGACGCACTCCTCTCCGGCGGGCCGTCGAGGGGGCCTCAGTGGCCGCTCGCGCCCGTCCAGCGGTGGAGTGCTCGGCGGCGGCCGGGATCTGACAGATCGTTGCCAACGATCGAGCGAGGGCGGCTCGCCCAGCAGGCGGCTGCGCCCCGCCAGACGGGCGGGCGGACCCCCACCAGGACCGCCGGGGAGGGGGCGTTGCTATGCTCGGTTCGGGAGTCCCCGCCGACGATGGCCGAGCTGCGGCCCTACCCTTTCACCGCCCTGGTGCGCCGCATGTTCCGCGAGCTGGCGCAGAGCGACAGCGTCTTCGACCTGCCGGCCCGGCAGTTCGTGCGGGGCGATCAGGACCTCGATCTGTCGGTCCGCTTCCACCGCCAGCGGGCCTCGAGCCCGCTGGGGCCGGCCGCCGGGCCGCAGACCCAGATGGCGCAAAACGTCGTGCTGTCGTGGCTGGGGGGCTGCCGGATCATGGAGCTCAAGACCGTCCAGATCCTGGATGAGCTCGAGATCCCGCGGCCGTGCATCGACGTCCACACGGTCGGCCTCAACGCCGAGTGGTCACAGGAGCTCAAGCTCGAGCAGTCGCTCGACGAGTACGTCAAGGGCGCGATGCTGGTGGAGATGCTGCGCGCCGAAGCGCTGCCGCCGGCGCCGGGCTTCGGCGACGTGGTCTACGACATGAGCGTGGGCTACGACCTCGCCGGCGTCGCCAGTCCACGGGTGGCCGCCTTCATCCGCGGCATGCAGGACGCGCAACGCCGGGTCGACGAGTTCCGCTCGCAGATCCCGCCGGAGTTCGCGCGCCTGTGCGACCTCGACTTCCCGACCCGCCTCTCGGACACCCTGACCCTCTCCACCTTCCACGGCTGCCCGCCGGCCGAGATCGAGCGCATCATCGACCATCTGATGCGCGAGCACCGCCTCCACTCGATCATCAAGTTCAATCCCATGTTGCTCGGTCCCGAGGAGACCCACGGGCTGCTCTACGACGTGCTCGGCTACCACGACATGAAGGTGCCCGACAGCGCCTTCGAGCGCGACACCACCTGGGAGCAGGCAGTGGAGATCGTCGAGCGGCTGGCCGAGACCGCGGCCGAGCTGGACCTCGGGCTGGGGGTCAAGTTCAGCAACACGTTGATCGTCGAGAACGACCGCGGCTTCCTGGCCCCGGGGGAAAAGGAGGTCTACCTCTCGGGGCAGCCGCTCCACGTGCTCGCGATGCAACTGGTGCGCCGTTTCCGCCGCCGCTTCGGCAACCGCTTCCCGATCTCGTTCGCGGCCGGCGTCGACCGCCAGAACTTCGCCGACGCGGTGGCGCTCGGTCTGGTGCCGATCACGGTCTGCACCGACCTGCTGCGCAAGGGCGGATACGGGCGGCTCCACGGCTATCACCAGGAGCTGCGGCGCCGCCTGACCGCGGTCGGGGCCACCGACGTCGCGGGGTTCATCCTCGCCGCCTACGGCCAGGCGGAAGCCGCCCTCGAGCGGCTGGGGCTGGCGGCCGGCGATCCGCGCGGCGAGCGCTGCCGCGCCGCCCTCGAGCGGGGCGCCGACCTGCGGGCGGCCGCCGGCGACGAGCTCTACCAGCGCTGGACGTCGGCCGCCGCCCTGCTCAACACCGAGCGCTACGTCGAGGCGGCGACCGGCGACCCGCGATATGCGCGGGCCGCCACCGACACGCCGCCGCGCAAGATCGGCAGCCACCTCGAGCTGTTCGACTGCATCACCTGCGACATCTGCGTACCGGTCTGCCCCAACGACGCCAACTTCACCTACGGCTCGGAGCAGCGCGAGATCCCGGTCGAGAGCCTGACCCGCCAGGACGGCGGCTGGCGGCTCGAGCGGCGGCCGCCCCTGATGTTGAGCCGCCGCCACCAGATCGCCAGCTTCGCCGACTTCTGCAACGACTGCGGCAACTGTGACATCTTCTGCCCCGAAGACGGTGGCCCGTACGTCATCAAGCCGCGCTTCTTCGGCCGCGCCGAGGACTGGCGCGGGTCGCCACAGCTCGACGGTTTCTATCTCGAGCGCCGGACCGATCGGGACCTGGCGCTCGGCCGGTTCGACGGCCGGGAGTTTCGGCTGGAGGTGGAGGGAGACGAGATGATCTACGCCGGGGAGGGATTCCGCATCCGCTTTCGACCCGAGGACCCGGCCGGCTCGGCCACCGGCGAGGGCGAGGGTGCCGTGGACCTCACCTACTGCCACATCCTCGACTACCTGCGCCGGGCGGTGCTGGATTCGGCGCAGGTCAACTACGTCAACGCCCTCCGGTCCGGGGAGAGCGGGGCTTGAGCCGGTCCGCAGCCGCGGCGCTCCTCGCCGCCCTCGGCGAGGAGCGGCTCGCCGCCCTCCGCGGCCGCAGCCTGCTCCAGACCCGCGACTGGCCGGCGGCCGACCTCGACAGCCTGTTGCGGCTGGCCCGGCTGCTGGCGGTCCTCGACCGGCGCGGCGCGGTGCCGCTGCTCTTTCCCGGCGAGCTGCACCTGGCGCTGTTCTTCGACAGCTCGACCCGCACCAAGTCGAGCTGGGCGGGGGCCGCCGCCCGGCTGGGAGCGCGGCCGCTGGTGATCGACGGCGCCACCACCCAGGTCTCGCACGGCGAGACCGCCCAGGAGACCGGCACCATGCTGGGGATGAACGCCCACGCGCTGGGCGTCCGGCACGATCTCATCCTCGGCGAAGGGCAGCGCTTCATGCGCGAGGCCAAGGAGGGGCTCGACGCCTACCTGGAGGCCACCGGCGACCCGCGGGTGGTGCCGCTGGTCAACCTGCAGTGCGACGTCGACCACCCGACCCAGACGCTTGCCGACCTGGCCTGGCTCGAGGAGCGGTTCCCGGACGGCCTGGCGGGACGCACCGTGGCGGTGAGCTGGGCCTACTCGCCGAGCTACGCCAAGCCGCTGTCGGTCCCGCAGGGGCTGATCATGCTGCTCACCCGTTTCGGCATGCACGTCCGGCTGGCGCACCCCGAGGGCTACGGGCTGCTGCCCGAGACCCTGGCGGCGGCCGAGGAGTTCGCCGGCCGCTCGGGCGGCAGCTTCGCCGCCGGCACCGACATGGACGAAGCCTTCGCCGGCGCGGACGTGGTCTACCCCAAGAGCTGGGGGCCCTACGACCTGATGCTGGAGCGGGTCGAGGCCAACCGGCGGAGGGACGCCGGGGCGATGCGCGAGATCGAGGGCCGGGCCCTGGAGCGCAACCGCGGCCACCGCGACTGGATCTGCGACGAGCGGCGGATGGCGCTGACCCGGCAGGGCAGCGCCCTCTACATGCACTGCCTGCCGGCCGACATCGGCGCCGAAGTGAGCCCGCCGGTCATGGAGCGTGCACGCCATGACCTGGCCCGCCAGGCCAACCAGAAGCTCTACGTGATCCTGGCGGTGCTGGCGGCGGCCAAGGAGCCGCGGCTGGCCGAGCGGCTGAGCCAGGCGGTGGCCGGATGAGCCTCGACGCTCCGATCGCCGAGCTGGCGCGCCAGGCCCGGCCGCTCGCCGTCGAGCTGCTGGCCGAGCTGGTCCGGCTGCCGGCCGACTACGTGGACCGGCCGGCCGCCGAGGGCGGCGACCCCGACTGCGGTCTCTCCAACCACGAGGGCCCGCGCCTCGAGCTGCTCCGGCGAAAACTGCTCGAGCTGGGCGCCGTCGACGGTCCCGACCGGCTCGGCGTCGACGCTTTCGGCAACCTGTGGTGGGAGGTGTCCGACCCCGAGGACGGAGTGCCCCCGGCCGAGAGGACGGTGATCTGGCTCGACGGTCACACCGACACCGTGCGGGCGCTCCGCGAACGCTGGCGCGAGGCGATCGGCAGCGGCGTCGACGCCTACCTGGGCCTGACCGACCTGCGGCGGATCGACCGCGGCTTCCTGCGACGCGAGCTGGGCCACCTGCCGCCCGACCGCGAGTGGGAGCACCTGCTGTGGGGCCGCGGCTCCGCCGACCAGCTCGGCGGCGTGGTCTGCCAGGTGCTGGCGACCCGCATCCTGCGCGCCCTGCGGCCGCAGGGCGCGCTCCGCGGGGTCACCGTGCGCAGCTACGCCACGGTCGCCGAGGAGGACAACGACGGCGGCGGCCCAATGTACGTCATGCGCCACGAGCTGCCGGCCGGCCGGGCCGGCGAGCCCCCCGACGCCGTGGTGCTGACCGAGGGAACCGGCTGCGCCGAGGGCGGTCTGCTGGGGATCTACCGCGGCCAGCGCGGGCGCATGCAGGTCGAGGTGGAGGTCACCGGCAAGAGCTGCCACGGATCGATGCCCTGGGAGGGTCGCAACCCGCTCGAGTTCGGCGCCGCCATCGTCGCCGAGGCCGCCGAGCGCGCCGCCGGCGACGGCTTCGCGGCCGACGACTTCCTGGGGTCCGGCTCGCGCACCGCCAGCTGGGCGCGGCTCGAGACCCCCAGCGACTGCGCGGTCCCCGAGCGCTTCACCTTCCGGCTCGACCGGCGGCTGACCGCGGGCGAGGACCCGGAGGCGGCGCGGCGCCAGGTGGAGGAGCTGCCCACCGTCGCCCGGGCCCGCCGGGCGGGCCTCGAGGTCGAGGTGCGGGTCCCGGTCTACGACCGCCCGACCTGGCGCGGATTCGCGCCCGACAACCGGCAGATCTACCCCGGCTGGGTGACGCCCGCCCGGCACCCGGCGGTGACCGCCGCGGTCGAGACCTACGAGCGCGTAGTGGCGCCCTTCACCCGCGAGGCGGGGGCGCCGGCGGCGCTGCCGCCCGAGGCTCGGGTGTCGCGCTGGAACTTCTCGACCGACGGGGTCGGGGTGCCGGTCGCCGCCGGCTCGGGCCCCGAAGTGGCGGCCGCCAGGCAGTGGGTGAGCGCCGGACCGTTCCGTCACCCGGCGATGTTCGGCATCGGCCCCGGCGTCGAGCAGAACACCCACAAGATCGGCGAGTGCGTCGACGTCCGCGAGCTGGCGCCGGTCATCGCCTTCCTGGCCCGCTTCCCGTCGCTCTACCGCTCGCGCCCTTCTTGAAGGGGCGGCGCGCGCGGCCGGGTCATTAGACTCGGTCCTAGCCCACCGCCACCACGCCCTGAAAGGAGCTGGCCATGTCCCTGTGGAAAAAGCGCTTCTCCGCCCCCGGCACCGCCCCGGGCACGCTGCGCGCCGCCGAGCAGCGAGTCGAGACCGTCAGAGTCGAGGTGATCGACTACGGTCCCGACCACCTGGAGGAGCGGACCGTCGAGCGGGTCGAGGACACCTTCGTCTATCGCGACCGGTCGTCGGTGACCTGGATCAACGTCATCGGGCTCCACGACCTGGGGCCCCTGGAGCGCCTCGGCGAGCGGTTCGGCCTCCACCCCCTGACTCTCGAGGACGTGCTCAACACCCACCAGCGGCCCAAGCTCGAGGACTACGGGGACTACCAGTTCGTCGTCATGAAGCTGGTGCACGCCGGCGAGCGGATCGAGACCGAGCAGATCAGCATGTTTCTGGGCTACAACTTCCTGATCACCTTCCAGGAGGTGCCGGGCGACGTCTTCGAGCCGGTCCGCGAGCGCATCCGCAAGGGGCGCCCCCGGATCCGCGGGGCGGGCGCCGACTATCTGGCCTACGCCCTGCTGGACGCCCTGGTCGACCACTTCTTCCCGGTGCTCGAGGCCTACGGCGAGAAGATCGAGGCGCTCGAGGACGAGCTGGTCGACAACCCCACCACCGACACCCTGGCCCGGATCCACGGGATCAAGAAGGAGCTGCTGCTGCTGCGCCGCGCCGCCTGGCCGCAGCGCGAGGTGGTCAACGGGCTGGAGCGGCTGGAGTCGGCCAACCTGCGCAAGGAGACCCGGGTTTTCCTGCGCGACTGTTACGACCACGCGATCCAGGTGATGGACATGCTGGAGACCTACCGCGATCTCGCCAGCGGCATGCTGGACGTCTACCTGTCGAGCGTCAGCAACCGGATGAACGAGGTGATGAAGGTGCTCACCATCATGGCCTCGATCTTCATCCCCCTGACCTTCATCGCCGGCATCTACGGCATGAACTTCGACCCCCAGGCCAGTCCCTGGAACATGCCCGAGCTGGGCTGGCGGTGGGGCTACCCGGCGGTCTGGCTGGTGATGCTGGGGATCGGCGGCGCCCTGTTCGTCTACTTCCGGCGCAAGGAGTGGCTCTGACGGGCGGTAGTAAGATGAGGCGCTCTCCGCCACTACCCTGGCGCGCGTTTTGCTGTAGACTCGCCCGGTTCGAGCCCGCGCGCCCGGGGGCCGCGGGTCTTTGAAAGCTGCACGTTCATCGGCAGCGGGAGGAGGAAGAATGAACCAACAGAGCGGATTCCGGTTGGCCCGGTGGGCCACTGTCTTGACCCTGCTGCTGGCGGTGGCCGCCCTACCGGCCACGGCCAGCCAGCACGAGTGCATCGGCGGCGACCGGGTGCGAGACGTGACGGCCTGGGGCCGTCCGGCCACCACCTTCTCGCCCTATCCGGCCCGCAGCCTGGGCGAGCTCAAGGACCTGTTCAACCGCTACGAGAGCGACCTCAGGACGGTCCTCGGCCGGGCCGGCTGGGAGGGCAACCCGGACGACCTGTTCCGGACCGTGCGGATGGCCGAGGAGGGCAGCCCGCTGGTCACCGTCAAGCAGGTCGCCCCGGGGGCCGAGTTCGCCTGGATGGCCTTCCGGCGCAAGGGCCAGCCGGCCTGCGTCAAGGACATCCGCTGGGCCGGCAAGTCGACCTTCCCGGCCTGGAGCATCACCGTCGTCTCCAACGACGTCGAATACGTCTTCATGGTCCCCCAGGAGTGCCTCAACCTGGCCGCCGAGAAGGGCCGCAAGCCGGTGCCGCCGCCGACCTGTGACCTCAAGGCCAGCTTCGACCCCGAGGCCGACGCGATCACGGTCACCGGCACCACCAACGGCGCCTCCATCGAGGTCACCAAGATCACCACCCCGGCCGGAGCCGGCAAACTGGGCGACCTCAAGCCGCTCAACGGCGGGCGCTGGAGCTATCCGGTGTCGGCCGACGGCACCTACTCGTTCGAAGCCAGGGCGACCAGCGCCAGCGGGCGGCAGAGCTCGACCTGCTCGGCGAGCGTCCCGGTGACCCGCAAGAAGCCGGTCTGCACCATCTCGGCCAGCGTCGACCCGGACACCCAGGTGATTACCGTCAGCACCGCCGGCAGCGTCGGCAGCGCCGAGATCACCGGCTTCAAGATGTGGGACGGCTCGAGCGGCGAGATGAGCGCCCTCCAGTCGGCCGGCGCCGGCAAGTGGACCTTCGCGGCCGGCCCGACGCTGCCCAAGAAGCCGGGCGACTACACCTTCACTTTCGACGCCGTCAGCCGCCTGCACGGCTACGAGGCCACCTGCAGCGCCGGCGCCACCCTCACCAAGGAGCGGCGCCGCGGTCAGTGGATCGTGCGCGGCTACGCCGCCCGGGTGGACAGCTCGGGCGACGAGTTCAACACCGTCACCCCGGCGGTCGGCGACTTCCCCGAGGAGCGGACCAAGTTCTCGATCGGCAACGCCACCGGCTTCGGCGGCGCGGTCGAGTACCTCTTCCGGCCCAACTGGGGCGTCGAGCTGGACGCCATGCTGGCCGATCTCGACACCATGTTCGTGTTCGACATCGGCCCGCTGTGGGGCATGGACCACCAGGACGTCGACTTCCAGCCGATCAGCCTGGGGATCAACTACCACCTCACCCCCGACAAGCGGGCCGACGTCTTCCTCGGCGCCTTCGTCAGCGCGGTCGACTACGGCGACGCCACCTACTCAGACCTCGGCCTGAGCTTCCGCAAGGACCTCGGCAGCGACACCGGGTTCGGGGCCAAGGTCGGAGTCGACATCCCCTTCAGCTGGGAGAGCCCGTGGGCGATCACCGGCTCGCTGCGCTACATCGCCACCAGCGCCGAGGTCGACAACGTCGACCTCGACGTCGATCCGCTGATCTTCACCCTCGGCCTGGCCTACAAGTTCTAGGGCCTGGGCCCTGGCGGGCCTACCGAGAATCGGTCCACCACCGCCGGCCGCCCCACGTGGGGCGGCCGGTTTTTCTTGTCTTGGCGGCCTCGGGGATCCGAGCCGAGGCCGGGACCCCAGGCGGGCTAATCCGAGCGGCCGACCTCCTGGAGGTCGCGGTCGGTGCCTGTTTGCTGGACGGTGGTGGGCTGGCGGGTGCGGACGACGGTGTCGATGGCGGCGCCGACGCGGGAGTGGTCCCAGGCCGAATTGACGCGGAGGACGTTGGAGAGCAGGACCACGAGGTAGCGCACCTGGCCCTCGCCGCGGGCCGGGGACTCGACGATGGCGATCGAGTTCATCAGGTTCTTGACGTTGCCGCGGTACTTGCCGCACTTGAAGTCGGGCTCGGGCGCGCACTGGTAGAAGGAGCCGCTCTTGAAGTAGACCGCCGCCGACGCCAGCTCGGGGGCGTAGACGTAGCGGTAGCGCTTCTTGGTCATGTAGAGAAAGCGCTTCATCTCGAGGCTGGACCAGGCGTCGACCATCCGTCCCTGCTCGATGCGCAGCAGCACCCTGACCAGCTCGCGGGGGCTGGCGAAGGAGCTGATGCCCGGGATGCGGGCCTGGCCGACCCGCGTCCACATGGTGCCCTGGCGGATCCCCTCGAGGTCGATCCCGGCGGCGGCCAGCGGCTCGGTGATGACCACCTGCGACAGCCGGGTGAGCTCCGACTTGGCGGTGTCGCGGAAGAAGGTGGCCTCCTGCTCGGGCGTCGGTGGGTAGTCGGGACCGAACTGCCGCAGCAGCATGGCCTCCTTCCAGACCATGGCGCCCGCCGAGTTGGCCGACGCCGAGATCATGTGGTCGACCCACTCGGCGAGGTTGAAGCGGTCGCCCAGGCCGATCACCGAAAAGCGGTTGACCTCGGCCTCGGCGTCGTACTTGGGTACCGTGTGGGGGTCGCCCAGCGCCCAGTCGGTGGCCACCATCTCCCGCTCGCGGAGCACCCGCAGGCGGTCCGCCGGGTCGGGATGGAGCCGCCTGAGGCCGTCGAAAAGGGCGATCATGCACAGCACCTTGCCGACGCTGCCGGGGAGCTGGGCGCGGTCTTCGCGGACCCCGGCCCAGGCGATGGCCTGGGGGTCGGTGACGTCCACCACCGCCACCGCGTAGGAGGGGTCGCGCTGGCGGAAGATCGACTCCAGGGCCGCCTGGAGCACCGGGTCCTTGCCGGTTCCGTCGAGGTCCCAGCCGGGGGCGGAGCCGGCGAGATTCAGCCGGATCTCGTCGCTCGAGAGCAGCGCGCCCGGCGGCAGCTTGGGCCCGCTGGGCGCCTCCTGGAGCCGCTGGTAGCCGAGCAGCCGGCGGATCCCGGTGCGCTCCCAGCCGTCCAGCGGGTAGGCGCCGAGCCCGCCGGCCGCGGCCAGCCAGCCGGCGCCGTGAACCCAGAGCAGCAGCGCCGCGCGGCGACGCGGCCGGGTGGAGAGCTTCGCTTCGTTCATCGGTCACCTCCGGGGGTGGCGTCGAGATCGACCGTCGCCGGCGGTGGACCGGCCGCCGGGAGCAGCGTCTCCAGCACGCGATCGGCCCGGCGCTGGCCCCGCTCGACCAGCGGTCGGACCTGGAACAGGGTCAGCTTGCCGCCGACGAAACCGAATTCGACGTCCCAGGGCAGCGTCCGGCCGTCGGCGCCAAGAACCGGCTTCATCCGCTCGGTCACCTCGCGCGCCAGCCGCCGGATCTCGTTGCGCTCCTCGACGGTGAGCACCTGACCGGCGGCCGCCGGCACCCACTCGACCCCGCCGGCCGCCGCCAGCCGCCGGCGATAGGCGGCCTTGGCCTCGCCGACCAGCAGGGTCGAGCCGTCGGGCCGCAGCACCAGGGTCTCGGCGGCCTCGCCGTCGACCGCTCCCCCCACGCCCCAGGCGGTGGCGACCGTCAGCCCCCGGCCGCGGGTCGCCAGGTCGGCGGTGACCAGGACCCCGGACTTGTCGGCGCCGACGCTCTTCATCAGCAGGGCCGAGGAGTACACCTCCTCCGGCCGCGCCAGGACCGCCCCGCGCCAGGCCAGGGCGCGGGGGGCGTAGGCCGACGCCCAGACCCTGGGGATCGCCGCCAGCTGGGCCGCCGGATCGACGACGTGGGGCACGGTGAGGTTGAGACCGGCGCCGGTGAACCCCGGCAGGTCTTCGACGTTGGTGTCGGAGCGCACGAAGACGCCGTAGCTGCCGGGCGGTCCGAACAGCTCGCCCATCATCTCCTCGAGCGTGCGGCGCAGCTCGGGCCGCAGGGTGAGGGCCGCCACCTCGGCGCGCACCGCCTCGGCCTCGGCCGCCAGGCCGTCGGCGTCCAGCTGGCCGGCGCGGTGGCGGGTGTAGGCGCGCTCGAGACGAGCCTTCGGCGAGTCGGGGCCCGCCGCCACGTGCTCGGCAAAGACCCCGAACGGCAGCGCCAGCGCCTGCTCCACCCGGCCGGGAAAGAGGCGCGCCAGCTCGCCGAGGTTGGCGGCCTTGGGCCCCACCACCCGCCCGGCCAGACCGGCCTCCAGCTCGGCGAGCGGCAGCGGCCGGCGGACGCCGAGGTCGGGAGCCGGTGCCTCGATCAGGCCCGGTCCGGTGGCGCCGCCGGTCGCGGCGCCCGCCGCCGGTGCCTCGGCCAGCAAGGCGCGGACCGCGGCCGGCAGGTCGGCCAGCCGCTCGAGCAGCACCGAGCCGTCGCTGCCCACTGCCAGCAGCACCTCCTCGCCGTCGTGGCGGCGTAGCCGGCCGGCCAGCAGCGGCGACAGCGAGGCGTTGGGGATCCCCAGATTGCGGGCCAGGATCTGGACGTGCGACAGCAGGTTGCCCTCGGCCAGGGTGAGGATGCCGGCCACCGGCTCGAGCTCGGAGACGGTCTGCGGCAGGACGACGACGTCGCCACGCTCGGGCGGCGGACCGCCGCCGGCCGGGAGCACTCGCAGCCGGCCGCTGGCCACCCCGGGATTGAGCGCCAGCACGCCGCCCACGGTCTCGCCGAACAGCCGGTGGGCGATTCCCGCCAGCCGGTCGGCGTCGGCCGCCAGCCGAGCGGTCACCTCGGACAGCGGTAGCAGCGGCGAGCCACGGACCAGGTCGTCGCCGAAACGCGCCGCCTGCGGCTCGAGCGCCGCGTAGCGGACCAGCGGCTCGGCGAAGGTGAAGCGCACCGTCGACAGCCCCCAGGAGCCGGCCCGCCGCAGCTCGCGGACGGCGGCGAGATAGTCGCCGCCCGCCGCCGGTCCGGCGGCCGTCAGGCGCTCGGCCGGCGCCGTCAGCGCGTCGCGCTCGCGGTGCGAGAGCAGCCCGCTCCCATAGACCGCGTCGAGCAGCGAGCCGGCCGCCGCCAGCAGCCGGCGCCGCGTCAGCCCCGGACTCTCGAGCAGCCGGAAGGCGGTGCGGACGACCTCGCGCTCGAGCGCCAGCGACAGGTCCATCCACGCCAGATTGGCGGCGCCGTCGGCCGTGCTGCCGACGATCTCGCGCACCAGGGCGAGGGCCGAGGCGAGCCGCGCCAGCCGCCGCTCGGCGGTCTCGGTCCGGGAGCCGCCGCCGCCCGCCGGCGGCTCGGCGAGCAGCGGCTCGACCTCGGGCCAGCGCGGCTGACGGCCCAGCGCGCGGCCGGCCTCACGCAGCGCGGCGGCCTCCCCGGCCCCGTAGATCGCCTCGAGACCGGCGAGCAGCCGATCGCCCCGCTCGAGCAGCTCGGCGGCGGCGCCGCGCCCGCGCGCCGCCTGCAGCCACTCACGGACCGCGGCGACGTCGGCCGGCCCCGGCGAGGTGTGGATCTTGATCCGCAGCGGTTCGAAGCCGCGGTCGCGCTCGGCGATCTCCTGCGACAGACGGCGCACCTCGCGGGTGCGGTCGGAGCCGCCGTGGTGCGGCAGGGTCCGGACCGCCTCGCGGGCCAGCAGGAACTCCTCGCGCAGCCACTCGGGGCGCCCCAGCAGGCGGACCAGCAGCTCGCGGCCGACCTGCTCCTCGTCCTCCACCTGTATCCGCCCCCGGTAGAAGAGCGCGCGCCGCAACACCCAGCCGTCGTCGACCTCCACCAGGGAGCGCTCGAGCGGCAGCTCGCGGAGCCGCTGGTGGCGGCGCCCGGCGTCCCACAGCTCTTCCCAGTCGAGCGCCGCCACCACCGTGCCCACCGACCAGCCGAGCTGCGCCAGCCGCTGGCGCTCGGGGCTGTACTCGCCGTGCTGGCGGCCACCGCCGTGGTCGCGGCAGCCGTAGGGCACCGGCGGCAGCACGGTGCCGTCCTTGCAGTACCAGCGCAGCCGCGAATAGGGCCCGCGCTCGGCGAGCTTCATCGCCTCGACCAACCGCCGGGCCTCGTCCACCACCTCGGACGGCGGCGGGTCGAGGGCCGGGGCGGCGGCGGGCGCCGGCCGGGGCGCGAGCGCCAGGGTCACGAGCAGCGCCGGCAGGATTGCCGGCCGTCGGCGTGGGTGCGAGCTGTGCATGCGGAGGGCCCCGGGCCCGGTCGGGCCGACGGACGTCCGAATGGTATTTCAAAAACGAAGCCGGCCCGGCTGGCTGCGGATATGATCACGCCCGCTCTCGAGGCGCGCCCGATGGCGGCGCGGCCCGTTCACGGAGGCCCCGGATGACCCGACGCGTCGCCCTCTCCGGCAGTCTGAAGTCGATCCTCTACCTGGTCCTGGTTCCGCTGCTCTCCGCGGTTGCGCTGGCCGCCCCCGGCGCCGCCCGCGCCGAGGCCCCGGAGCTGCCGCTGAACCTCGCCGACGGCGTCTATCGCCCGCTCTACGAGCGGGTCGACGCCACCCTCCAGAAGGCGCTGGAGATCGCCCTGCAGCGGGTCCCCGAGTGGCGGCCGCTGGTGCGGCAGAAGAAGCTGGCGGTCGGGGTGGTGGACCTCGCCGTCCCCGAGCAGCCGCGCTTCGCCCGGGTCAACGGCAACACCATGATGTACGCCGCCAGTCTGCCCAAGATCGCCCTCCTGCTCGCCGCCTACGCCAGCTTCGAGGACGGCTCCCTGGAGGAGACCCCCGAGGTCCACCGGGATCTCGCGGCGATGATCCGCACCTCGGACAACGCCGCCGCCACCGCGGTGATCGACCGGCTGGGCTTCGAGAAGATCGCCCGGGTGATGACCGATCCGCGCTTCCGGCTCTACGACCGCGAGCGGGGCGGTGGGCTGTGGGTGGGCAAACGCTACGCCAAGCAGGGCCGCCGCGTGGGGGATCCGCTGGGCGGCATCTCGCACGCCGCGACCGTGACCCAGGTCTGCCGCTTCTACTACCTGCTGGCCACCGGCCAGGTGCTCAGCCCCGAGCGCTCGCGCCAGATGCTCGAGGATCTGGCCGACCCCGGTCTGCACCACAAGTTCGTGGGCGTTCTCGAGCGCCGCGCGCCGCTGGCGCGGCTGTTCCGCAAGTCGGGCACCTGGAAGCAGTGGCACTCCGATTCGATCCTGGTCTGGGGTCCCGGCTGGCGGCGCTACATCCTGACGGGGATGGTGGAGAGCCCGCAGGGCGACCAGATCCTGCGCGACCTGGTGCCGGTCGCCGAGCGCCTGCTGGCGCCGTCGTGGCCCGCCCCCGCCGGCTGAGTCCCGAGCGGGCGGCGGCGCCCGGCAACCCGATCTCGAAGGCATGAGTCTCCCACCGCCAGAGGGTCGGGCGCCGGGCGCGCTGCCGCCGGAGGAGGAGGGGCGGCCGCGGCGGGGGCGGCGGCGCGGCGGGCGCTGGCGCGAGCCGCCGCGCGAGCGGCTCGATCCCCGCGAGGTCAACGAGGGGCTGCGGATGCTGCTCTTCGACGGCGTCTCCTCGCAGGTGATGGGGGCGCTCACCGGCGGCGCGCTGCTGGTCGGCTTCGCGCTGCTGCTGGGGGCCTCCAACAAGGTGATCGGCCTGATCGCCGCGGTCGGGCCGCTGACCCAGCTCCTCCAGCTGCCCGCCATCCTGCTGGTCGAGAAGACCCGCCGCCGCAAGACCCTGGTCATCGTCGTCTCGATGGTCGGCCGCTTCTTCTGGGTGGTGGTGGCGGCCATCCCCTGGCTGGTGCCACCGCCCTACCGGGTCGCCACCCTGGTGACCAGCCTGGTGCTCTACTTCGCAAGCTCGTCGATCGCCAGCGCCGCCTACAACTCGTGGAAACGCGACCTGGTGCCCGACGCCTTGATGGGCCGCTACTTCGCCAACCGCCTCACCCTGGCCACCGCGGCGGGGGCGGCGGTGACGCTGGCCAGCGGCTTCGGCATCGACTGGGGCACCCGCGCGACCGCCGAGCCGCTGCTGGTGTTCAGCCCCTTCTTCCTGATCGGCGGTCTCACCGGGCTGCTGGGGGTGGGCTTCCTGGGCCGCATCCCCGAGCCCCGCATGGTGCTCCAGCGCCGCCGCAGCCTGGCCGCGATCTTCGGCGAGCCGCTGCGCGAGGAGAACTTCCGCAAGCTGCTGATCTTCCTGGCCAGCTGGAACTTCGCCATCAACCTGGCGGCCCCGTTCTTCTCGGTCTACATGCTGGCCCGGCTGGAGCTGTCGATGGCCTGGGTGCTGGGGCTATCGGTGGTCAGCCAGCTCGCCAACGTCTCGTTCTTCCGCATCTGGGGCCGGCTGGCGGACCGGCTGAGCAACAAGCGGGTGCTGGGACTGTCGGGCTCGCTCTTTGTCTTGAGCATCGCGGTCTGGCCGTTCACCACCATGCCCGAGCGCTACGTGCTCACCCTGCCGCTGCTCTTCGCCATCCACGTGCTGGCCGGAATCTCGACCGCCGGCGTCAACCTCTGCGCCGGCAGCATCACCCTCAAGCTGGCCCCGCGCGGCAAGGCCACCGCCTTCCTCGCCACCAACTCCCTGACCAGTGGCGTCGCCGCCACCGTGGCGCCGGCCATCGCCGGCGTGGTCGCCGACTGGCTGGCCGCCGACCGGCTCACCCTGCAGTTCAACTGGTCGGCGGGCGAGGACGGCCGCCGGGTGCTCACCGCCCTCGATTTGAGCGGACTCGACTTCCTGTTCGTGCTGGCGGTCCTCTTCGGTCTCTACTCGCTCCACCGGCTGCTGGCGGTCGAGGAGGAGGGCGAGATCGACGAGAGCGCCGCCCTCGAGCTCTACGGCGAGGTCCGCCGCGCCGTGCGACACGTCTCCAACGTGGCCGGCCTGCGCCGCCTCACCAGCTTCCCCTACGCCCTGCTCGGCCTCGAGCGGCCGCCCGGCGGCCGGCGCAAGAACCGCCGGCAGCCGCCGGCGACGCCCACCCCGGAGGCCGGCGACGCACCGCCGGTCGTCCCCGGCGGCTGACGCCGGCCGTCGAGTACCAGGCGTATACAATCCACCCCAGGGAGGGAACCCCGGATGCGCAAGGCCAAGCTCGTCGCCGCCCTCGTCCTGGCGCTCCTGGGCGTCGCTCTGATCGTCCAGAACGCCGAGCCGGTGGAGACCCGCCTGCTGTTCTTCACCCTCACCATGCCACGGGCGGTGCTGCTGCTGCTCACCACCCTGGTGGGCTTCGTCCTCGGCGTGCTCGCCTGCCTGCTGAGCTCGCGCCCGCGGCCGGCCGAGAAGTAGGCTCGGCGGCTCCTAGCGCGGCGGGGTGCCGCCGTCTTCGTGCTGGATGCGGCCGAGGCTGAGCAGCCGCTCCTCGACCTGGCGCAGATACTCGCGCAGCTTCTCGTTGGCGTCGTCGAGGGCGAGCGCGCGGGTCCACACTTCCCGCGCCCGGGTGAGGTCGCCATCGGAGAAGAAGCGCAGTCCGAGGAGTCGGGCGTAGTCGACCAGGCCCTGGCGGAGGTCCGGATCGGTGATGGGGCCGGCCGTCAGGGCCTGCTCCAGGCGGCGACCCGCCTCGGCCAGGTCGCCCAGCTGCTCGGCGTGGCGGGCCAGCGACAGGTTCTTCTCAGCGAGCTGCCGCCGCAGCCGGGCGAGATCGGCGGCCGGTGCGGGGTCGGCGGGATCGAGGGCGGCGGCGGCGGACCGCGCCTCGAGCTCCGCCTGCAGGTCGCCGGCGTCGCGGGCCGCGGCCGCCTTCGCCGCCAGCTCGACGGCCCGCGCCTGGATCGTCTCCTCGAGCCTGGCGAGCAGCCGGCTCGCCCAGTAGTACCGGGGATAGACCTCGAGCGCCTGCCGGTAGGCGGCGCGCGCCGCAGCCAGGTCCCCCGCCTCCTTGCTCTGCTGGGCACGGAGCAGGTGGGCGTCGGCCTCCTCCCACCGCGCCGCCGAAGCCGCCGCCGCGGCGAGCGCCGGCTCCGGACAGCCCACTCCGGCCTCGGTCAACGCCGCCAGTGCCACGGCGGCCGGCTTGTGCTCACCGGCCGCGGCCAGCGCCTCTACCTCGTGGCAGCGCTCGTCCACCGGCGCGCCAGCCGCAGCTCCCGGCAGCTCAGGCGGACCGGGCTCGCGATCCGCCGGCGTGCTGGCACAGGCGGCCACCCATGCGGTCGCCAGCGTCGCGGCCAGCGTTGCCGCCGGGGCCCTCATCCGCTTTCGTGCGCCCCGGTCTCGGCGCGGATGCGATCGACCACGCCTTCGTCCACCAGCCCGGCGAACAGGTCGACGAGCCGGGGGTCGAACTGCGTGCCGCTGCCCTCGAGGATCCGGCGCATGGCCTCGTCGTGGGACAGTGCCTCGCGGTAGGGGCGGGTCGAGGTCATCGCGTCATAGGCGTCCGCCAGGTGGATGATGCGGGCCGGCAGCGGGATGGCGTCGCCCCGGAGCTTCTCGGGGTAGCCGGTGCCGTCCCAGCGCTCGTGATGGTAGCGAACATAGGTCCCGACCCGACCCAGATAAGGTGAGCGGCTGCAAGATCCTCTCACCGATCTCGGGATGGCGCCGCATGTTCTCGAATTCGGCCTCTTCCAGCCTCCCGTTCTTGGCCAGGACCCCGGCTCGCACCCCGATCTTGCCGACGTCGTGGAGGATCGCCGCCAGCACGAGGTCCTTGAGCTCGGCCCCGGCGAGCCCCAGCCGCTCGGCGATGGCCAGCGACACCCGCGCCACCCGCTCGCAGTGACCGCGGGTGTAGGCGTCCTTGGCCTCGATGGCGGCGGCCAGCGCGCTCACCGTCTCGGTGAAACCGGTCTCGATCTCCTCGCGCGCCGAACGCAGCTGGGCCACCATGTCGTTGAAGTGCGCGGCCAGTCGCGCCACCTCGTCGCGACCGCCGACCTCGACCCGGGCGGGCGGC
>JBFGCA010000036.1:0-40413 GCA_041567315.1 Thermoanaerobaculia bacterium
CATCCCGCTGGGCGGCGTTGCTCCTCGGTCACGTATAGCCCGATACGCTCAATCGTCGCGCCTTGCCCAGCGGGCGCTTCGCCGCTCTCGGTGTGACAACGAACTTACCGCACGGGACACTAGGATGGTGGGTGGGCATGACCACCGCGGACTGGCGCCAGCTCTACGCGCAGAAGATCGCCACCGCGGAGCGGGCGGCGGCAGTGGTGCGGCCCGGCCACCGGGTGTTCATCGGCTCCGGGGCCGGCGAGCCCCAGACCCTGGTCGAGGCGCTCTCGGCGCGCGACGACCTGAGCGACACCGAGATCGTCCATCTGCTGACCCTGGGGGTGGCCACCTACGCCGAGCCGCGCTTTGGCAGCCGCTTCCGCCACAACGCCTACTTCATCGGCCCCAACGTCCGGCAGGCGGTCAACGAGGGCCGCGCCGACTACACCCCGGTCTTCCTCTCCGAGATCCCGCGGCTCTTCCGGCGCGGGCGGGTGGTGATCGACGTGGCGATGATCGAGGTCGGCCCGCCCGACGCCCACGGCTACTGCAGCTTCGGGGTCTCCACCGACATCGTCAAGGCCGCCGCCGAGACCGCCCACCTGGTGGTCGCCGAGGTCAACGAGCAGATGCCGCGGGCGCTGGGCGACTGCTTCATCCACGCCCGCGACCTCGACCTCATGGTGCCCAGCGACCGGCCGATCCTGGAGGCGGTCCAGGGCGAGCCCGACGAGCTGGCCAGCCGCATCGCCCGCCACGTCGCCAACCTGGTGGTCGACGGGGCCACCCTGCAGCTCGGCATCGGCACCATCCCCGACGCGGTGCTCCACTACCTGACCGAGTTCAAGGACCTCGGGGTCCACACCGAGATGTTCAGCGACGGGATCATCCCGCTGGTCGAGAAGGGGGTGATCAACAACTCGAAGAAGACCCTCCACCGCGGCAAGATCGTGGCCAGCTTCGTGATGGGCTCGCGCCGGCTCTACGACTTCATCGACAACAACCCGCTGGTCGAGTTCCACCCCACCGAGTACGTCAACGACCCCTTCGTCATCGCCCAGAACGACAACATGATCTCGATCAACTCGGCGATCGAGGTCGACCTCACCGGCCAGATCTGCTCCGACTCGCTGGGCGAGATGTTCTACAGCGGCATCGGCGGCCAGGTCGACTTCATCCGCGGCGCCGCCCGCTCGCGGGGCGGCCGGCCGGTCATCGCCCTGCCCTCGACGGTGGCCGGCGAGACCGTGTCGCGGATCGTGCCGATGCTCAAACCGGGGGCCGGCGTGGTGACCAGCCGCGGCGACGCTCACTACGTGGTCACCGAGTACGGCGCCGCCTACCTGCACGGCAAGACCGTCCGCGAGCGGGCGATGGCGCTGATCAACGTCGCCCACCCCAAGTTCCGGCCCTGGCTGATGGCCGACGCCAAGGCCCGCAAGCTGGTCTACGCCGACCAGATCGAGCTGCCGATCCGGCCGCCCGCCTACCCCGAGGAGCTGGAGCGCTGGCTCGAGCTCAAGGACGGCTCGCGGGTCTTCCTGCGGCCGCTCAAGCTGACCGACGAGCCGCTGCTGCGCGACCTCTTCTACCGGCTGTCGCCCGAGTCGATCCACTACCGCTTCTTCCAGCTCCTCAAGTCGATGCCGCACCAGAAGCTCCAGGAGTTCCTGCGCATCGACTACGAGGCCGACATGGCGCTGGTGGTGCTGACCAGCTCGACCGAGGAGGACGCCCGGATGCTGGCCATCGCCCACTACCTGCGCGACCCGCGTACCAACTTCGCCGACAGCGCCTTCCTGGTGCGCGACGACTGGCAGGGCAAGGGCATCGGCACCCGGCTGGTCCAGGCGCTGGTCGAGGCCGCCCGCCGGCAGGGGATCGCCGGCTTCACGGCCGACGTGCTGGCCGACAACCGCGGCATGCTGCGGGTCTTCCACCGCTGCGGCTACCCGGTCGAGAGCCGGCTGGAGGGCAACGCCTACAGTCTCAGGATCCCCTTCCAGGAGCGCGAGTAGCGCCGGCCGGCGACGGCCGCTCCGCGGAGGTCGGCCTCAGGCGGCGGCCGGCGGCGTTTCCGGCCACTAGGATGCGGCGCCAGATCTCGAACAGCGCCGCCGCCAGCACGCTGGGCAGCAGGAGCGTTGTCGAGACGAAGTAGCGCGCAAACGGATACGAGACCAGGCTCACCAGGGCGAGATAGGTGACGAAGTAGCCGGTTCCGAGCGCCCCGAGCGCCAGCAGCGGCCGGCCCGCTGCTGATCTACCGGACGGCCCCCGCCGGTGCCGCCGCCGCGCCACCACCAGCACCGGAAGCGAGCCGAGGACCAGGACCGCCAGAGCCTTGAGCGCGGCGTCGTCGCCGAGCTGGGCGAGGCCGTAGAGGTGGGCGTCCCGCACCCACTGGAGGTAGAGCCGCGGACGGCGCGCCAGGATCTCGACCGCCACCCCGCCGAGCAGCTCGTCGCGCACGATCCGCAGGTTGCGCGGATCGGGTTCCTCGCCCGCGGCGACGGCTTCCCGCGACCGGGCGGCGATCTCGTGCCCCGCCGCGGGCACCGCGATCCGCCACAGGTTGGAGTTGTACTGGACCAGGTAGGGCATGGTGTCGGCGCCGGGCGTCATCGGCTCCCATCCACGCTTCTGCCGCTGATGGAGCAACCGTCCGGCCAGCCGTCGATGCCCCTCGGGCAGCTCCCCGAGCAGCTCCTCGTCGAGGAAGTTGGCGGCCAGCGCCACCAGGTTGGTGCCGCCGAAAGAGACCAGACCGAAGTGGCCGACCGTCGCCCAGCGGAGCGCGCAGAACGACAGATAGGGCACCAGCATGGCGGCGGCGAGCCCCAGCGTGAAGACGCCGGCCCGGCGCCCCCCGCCGCCTCGCCAATGGCGGAGCGCCGCGCCGATCAGCGGCACGAAGCCGACCAGAAAGGCCGCCGCCGGACGGAGCTGGTAGGCGGCGAAGACCGCCAGGGCCAGCCCCACCCAGGCGAGAGGTTGCGACCGCCCGGCGGCCAGCAGCAGCAGGGCGGCGAACGCCAGCAGCGTCGCGCAGGCGGCCAGGAAGTCGGGCTGGATCATCGCCACCAGCGCCATCACCCCGGCGAAGGGCAGCGCGGCGGCCGCCGCGAAGGCGAACCAGCCGGAGCCCGCGTAGACCCGCAGCCCATGCCAGAACGCCAGGACCGCCGCCACGAAGACCAGCGCCTGGATCCAGGGCACCGGCCGCTGCGCCGCCCCCAGCCGGCCGGCCGTCTCGAGGAACAGCGGGTAGCCGACGGTCCGGTAGTGCGCCAGCGCCGCGGCCAGCTCCTCGGCCCGCGACGCCCGCACGTAGCTGAGGCTGTCGGGCGTCCACACCATGCGCAGCCCGCCGGCCGCCCCGACCACGGCCAGGAACCCCGCGAGCTGCAAGGCGAGGAGGACCGGCGGCTTCGCGATCGGTAGCCCCCCGCGCATCTCCACTCCCGAATCTCCACTCCCGGTGACAGGATAGCCCTTTCGCGACGCCATGCCCGGAGACGACAAGGCGGCCGGACGCCCGGCGTGGCCCTACCTGCTGGCGGCCCTCGCTCTCTTTGTGGTCTGGAGCAACAGCTTCATCGCCGCCTCCTACGTGCTCGGCAGCGAGGCGCGCCCGGCGCAGCTCGACTGGATCGGTCTTACGGTGCTGCGTTACGTGCCGATCGCGCCGCTCTGCCTCCTCTACTGCTTGGTGTTCCGGCGGCGCGAAACATTTCAGATCCTGAGGACCTACCCGCTGCGGCTGGCGGCCGGCGGGACGCTGGCCACCAGCGCCTACGCGCTGGCGCTCTACTACGGCCAGCAGCACGGGGTGCCGGCGCCGCTCGCCTCGCTGACCACCGCGCTGCTGCCGCTCTTCGTCATGCTGCTGGCGGCGGTCTTCCTCGGCGAGCGGCTGACCGCCCGCAAGCTCGGCGCCTTCCTCGTCGCGCTGGCCGGGCTGGTGCTCATCGCGCTCTCCAAGGGCGACCCGCGGGCGATCGCCGGCTACGGGCTGGTGCTGGGGGTCACCGCCCTGGCGCCGCTCTCCTGGTCGGTCTACTCGATCTTGAGCAAGCCGGTCAGCGGTCTGGCCTCGCCGCTGGTCTGGACCTACCTGGGGGTCGCGGTCGGCAGCCTGCCGCTCTACCTGCTGCTGCCCTGGTACGGGGGCCCGCAGATCGCCACCCTCGGGGCCGACGGCTGGACGGCGGTGCTCTTCCTCTCGGTGCTCTGCACCCTGGCCGGCTACGCGGTCTGGAACTGGCTGCTCCGCCACCTGCCGGCCACCACCGTCGGCTTCACGGTCTTCCTCAACCCGCCGCTCACCACGGTCTCGAAGCTCCTGCTGGCGACGCTGCTGCCGGCGGCCTTCGTCTTCCAGCTCAGCGCCCTCGAGTGGCTGGGCGGCGGCCTGGCGCTCGCCGGCCTGGCGCTGGCGGTGTGGCCGGCGGGCGGGCGCGGGTCAGGCGCCGGCCGTTAGGTCGCGGCGGGGCGGCGGAGTCGGCTGGCTACGGCACCGACGTGGTCCAGGCCGCGATGTCGCCGGACTCGAAGCCGTCGTCGAAGATCGGCCCTCTCGCGATCTGGCCGCGGATCTCGCCCGCGGGAAAGGCCATCGAGTGGACGTTGTAGTAGAGCAGGTCGCCGGCCAGGTCGGCGGCGTCGATCGCGGCCAGCGGCGCGGTCCCCGAGAAGGGGCTGGTCGGGTCGCCGAAGTCGAAGATGATCGGGCCGTTGACGCCGGCCGGGGCGGCGTGGATGTGGGCGCCGGTCGGGGCGAAGACGTCGTGGACGCACTCGCTGACCACCAGCGCGGTGGCGTCGTCGCTCAGGTCGGACCGGCACAGACCGCTGGCGGCCGAGCCGGTGGGCGGCACCTCCTGGCCGCCCTCGAGGCGGGTGAAGAAGCGATCCACGGTCCGCGGCAGGATCTGGCCGCGGATCTCGCCGCCGGGGTTGGCGGCGGTGTGGACGTTGACGTAGAGCACGCCCGCCTGGAGGTCGGCGATCTCGCCGGCCGTCATCCCGGACCACACCTCCTCGATCGGGCTGGTCGGGTCGCCGAGGCCGAAGACGATCGGGCCGCCGACCCCGGTCGGCGCCTTGTGGATGTGCGCCGCCGTGGGCGCCGCCACCGTGTGGGTGCAGGTCACGGTCAGCTCCGCCAGCGCCTCGTCGAGGTCCAGCCGGCAGCCGCCGCGATCC
The DNA here is from genome assembly GCA_041567315.1 of Thermoanaerobaculia bacterium. Classification (GTDB taxonomy): domain Bacteria; phylum Acidobacteriota; class Thermoanaerobaculia; order Multivoradales; family JAHEKO01. The sequence continues at coordinate 5,197 of JBFGCA010000036.1, forward strand.
GAGGTCGACACCGGCGGCACCTCCTGGCTCCCGTCCATGTGAAAGACGAACAGATCCTGCGCCGAAACGGCGGCGGCACCCGCCAGGAAGAGCAACGCCGTCGAAGAACACTGTCTCAGCTTCATGGTCGATGGTCCTCCGGTCTACGATCCGACAGCCAATCGTCGGGTCCACTCCCCGCCTGGATGGTGGGTCCACGTGGAAAGGCCCACGGTTCACCTTGGCCGACCTCGTCCTGCGGCCGAGGTCTCGAATAGACTCGTCCAGCTACACGCCCATGGCGGAGCGAACAGGAGACGGCGACCAGACAGAAGTGACTCGGGAGTCCCCCGAGCAGCGCGGTGCGACGGCGGTGACCCGGGAGGGCGCCCGCAGACCGCGGCCGGCGGCGGCTTCCGCCGTCGAGCGGCGTTTGGAGTCCGGCACGGTTACGGCGGCTCTGACGGCAGGGGAAGGCGTGGCCGAGGGCGCCCGGCTCGCCACCCTGCTGCTGAGCGACTTGGTGGGGAGTAGCGCCATGGTGCAACGCTCCGGCGACGCCGCCAGCGCCGAGCTCTTCAAGAAGCACGACCGCCTCGCCCGCGACCTTCTCGAGGAGCACCGTGGGCTCGAGATAGACAAGACCGACGGCTTCCTGCTGCTCTTCGACCGCCCTTGGCAGGCGGTGCTCTACGCGCTCGACTACCACCGGGCGCTGGCCAGGCTGTCGCGGGCCGCAGGCGTCGAACTGGAGTCGCGGGTCGGGATCCACCTCGGGGAGATCATCCTGCGCCGGAACCCGCCCCAGGACGTCGCCCGGGGGGCCAAGCCGCTCGAGGTCGAGGGTCTGGCCAAGCCGACGGCGGCGCGCCTGATGTCGGTGGCCGGGGGCCGGCAGACCTTGATGACCCAGGCGGCCTTCGACCTGGCGCGGCGCAGCGCGATCGGCAGCGCACAGAGCACCGAGAGTCTTCAGTGGTTGGCCCACGGAAGCTACCTGTTCAAGGGGGTGGAGGAGCCGGTCGAGGTCTTCGAGGTCGGGGTCGAGGGCGTCGCGCCGCTGGCGGCGCCGACGAGCTCCGAGAAGGTGACCCGAGTCGCCGACGAGGAAACGATCCTCGGCTGGCGGCCGGCGCCGGGTCTCGAGATTCCCTACCGCTCCAGCTGGGTAGTGAGGGAGAAGCTGGGCGAGGGCGGCTTCGGCGAGGTGTGGCGCTGCGAGCAGACAAAGACCGGCGAAGTCCGAGTCTTCAAGTTCTGCTACGAGACCGAGCGGCTGCGCTCACTGCAGCGGGAGATCACCGTCTTCCGTCTGCTCAAGGAAGAGATCGGCTTGCGCGACGACATCGCTCGCGTCCTCGATTGGAACCTCGAGGAGGCGCCGTACTTCGTCGAGTTCGCTTACGTCGAGGGCGGCAACCTGGTGGACTGGGCCGAGGCGCAGGGCGGGATCGGCGAGCTGCCGATCGCTGAGCGGCTCGAGATCGTCGCCCAGGTGGCGACGGCGCTCGGTGCCGCGCACTCGGTCGGCGTGCTCCACAAGGACATCAAGCCGGCCAATGTCCTGATGACTCGCGACGCCGAGGGACGACCGCGGGCGGTCCTGACCGACTTCGGCGTTGGTCTGGTCACCGACCGAGAGCGACTGGCATCCAAGGGCATCACGGTTCTTGGCCTCACCGAGATGGACGTCGCGACCGAGGGCGCTTCCGCCAGCGGCACCCACATGTACATGGCTCCCGAGCTTCTGGCCGGCAAGCCCTCGACGATCCAGGCCGACATCTACGCCCTCGGCGTGATGCTCTATCAGGTCGCGGCCGGCGAGCTCGGCCGGCCCCTGGCCCACGGCTGGGAACGGCACGTCGAAGACCGGATCCTGCGCGACGACATCGCCGCCTGCGTGGAAGGCACGCCGCGCCGCCGCCCCGGCAACGCCGAGGTCGTGGCCGAGCGGTTGCGCACGCTGGAGGAGCGACGGGCGACTCGTCAGGCCGAAGAGCGCGCAGCCCAAGCAGCCCAGAGGGCCCAGCGCCGGCGCAAGGTGCTCACCACCGTCGCCGCGGTGTCGAGCGTCTTTCTGGTGGTGGTCAGCTTCCTCGCGATCCAGGCCATGCGTGCCCGGGCCGATGCCGAGCGCCGTCGCGGCCAGGCCGAGCAGCTGATCGACTTCATGCTGAACGACCTGCATGAGGGACTCGACAGAATTGGCCGGCTGGATCTGTTGGCGGGAGTGGCGCAGAGCTCGAAGAAGTACTTCGACTCGCTCACCGACCGCGACGAGTCGCCTGACGCCCTCGAAAAGCGAGGCACTACGCTCCAGAACATCGGCAACGTGCTGCTCGATCAAGGCGACGCCGAATCGGCGCTCGCAGCTCAGCAATCGGCGGTGCGCCTGTTCGAGGATGCCATGTCCCGCGAGCCCTCGAACGACGCCTGGCTGAAGGGCCTGAGCGCGAGCCGCCTACGGCTGGGTCTGGTGCTGGTCGCCCAGGGCGAGAATGACGCGGCGCAGCGGGTCTTTGGTGAAGCTATCGATGCCGCGCAGCAGCTGGCTGCCCGCCGGCCCGGCGATCCTGAGCCGAAGTTCGCCGTGGCGCGGTCTCGATATCAACTGGCCAGACTGGAGACCCGGATCGGTGACACGGCGGCGGCGGTAAAGACCCTGCGGGAGAACGTTGCAGAGATAGAGGCCCTGACCGCTGAGGCGAGCGAAGTCGACTGGCGGGAGTGGGAGCTGCTGCTGGATGCCCGCATGCTTCTTGCGGGCATGCTGCGTTATCGTGACGAGCTAGCAGTGGCTGCGGACGAGTGGCACCGGGCTCGTCTCCTTGCGCAGCGACTGGCGGCGGAGGATCCCACCAACGCCGTCTGGCCGCGCCAACTCGCATGGATCCACCTGCAGACCGGCGCTTTGCTGTTCGAGCAGGCGGATTTGCCGGCTTCGTTGGAGTCCTTTGAAGCGTCACGGGCGGCCTATGAGCTCCTGACCCGGACCGATCCAGAGCGGGTCACCTGGCGCGGCCTGCTTGCCGAGAGCTTGCGGATGATCGGCAAGATCCATGACCTGTCGGGCGAGCCGGAATCCGCGATGCGGCTCCTCGCCGATTCTCTGGCGGTCATGGAGCGGCTGGTGTCGGAGGATCCGACGCGCCTTTCCTGGTTGCCATGGCTCGCTCGCGTCCACGACTCCACCGGCTCCGCCCATCTGAAGCACGGCGATACCGGGTCGGCTCTGGCCTCCTACGAGGCCGCGCGAGAGCTGAGGGAAAGGCTGGCGGCTGCTGCCGATGACGATCCTGGTCCCCAGAATGCGCTGGCGAATACCCTGGTGACAATCGGCAAAGTTCACGCTCAAAGGCAGGAAGGAGATCTGGCCCGAGAAAAGTGGACCCGTGCGCTCGAGATCATCGAGCCGGTCACCGCCCGTACCGACCAAGTGTCGTACCGCGACACTCACGCACAGGCCCTCCTTAGCCTCGGTCGCATCGAGGAAGCCCGACCTCTGGTCCTGGACCTGCTGGCGCGCGGTTGGGACGATGCGGAGTTTCTGCAGCTGGTTCGGGATAGTGGGCTGCGGGGTCCGCCCTGACGCCTGGCAGTCCGTGGTGGGAGGCGGGCGGATCGACTGGCGAGCGCGGCGGGGCCGCTCCCAGGGACGTTGTGATAGGTTATTGCAACCAGCCTTTGCAAGGCCCTGTAACCAAGGGTGCAGCAGCGCCCGAGAGGAGGATGCATGCCAGAGGTCGAGGCTTTGTTGGCCCTCGCGAGTGACGATGAAGAGACAGAGGGCGACCGGGTTCCTCCGGATAAGCCTGTCGGGTAGGGTAGAGACGGGCTAGCCGCAAGTTCCCTTAGGGAGTAGCAGACGGACCCTCGGAAGCGACTGCTTCCGACGGTCGGGGGTATTTCCGCGCGAGTCCACCGAACACCTCTACCTTGACTCTCATACCCAAAGCAACTTCCCTGTTCGTCAGCGGCTCTTACTGAGCGCGAAACGTCGCGGATTACAGCACGGCGGCGGTGGGGGGCTACTTTCATGCTGGAGAAGCTCCTGACCGCCGAGCGGCTGTCGATTGCTGTTTCGAGTCTCTTGGTCCTGGTGATCATCACGGCTCTGCTCTCCAATGAGCCGCGGGACGACGACGGCGCCGACCTCCTGACCCTCGGCTCGGGTCCGGTGTCCGGCGTGTATTACCCGACCGGCGGGATGATCGCCTTGCTGGTCAATCGCAAGCAGGAGGCGTACGGGTTCCGCGTAGTGGTCGAGTCCACCGGCGGCGCGCTTGAAAATATCGACGCGGTGCTGGCGGGCGCGCTGGATTTCGGCATCACTCAAGCGGACCTCGAGTACCAGGCGGTGCACGGCGAGGGGCCCTGGCAGGTCACCGGGCCGCGCGACAAGCTGCGCGCCGTGGCAAGCCTGCTGCCCGAGACCGTGGTGCTGGTTGCGGGGGTCGCCGGCGGCGTCGAGACGCTCGAGGATCTCAAGGGCCAGCGCGTGGACATCGGCCGCCCGGGCTCGGGGCGGCGCAAGAACGCCCAGGAGCTGCTGCGCTTCGCCGGCATCGACTGGACCTCGGACCTGACGGCCGCGGAGCTGCCGCTGGACGCGACGATCGCCAGCTTCGCCGCCGGTGAGCTGGATGCGGCCTTCCTGACCGTGGGCCATCCCAACGACGCCCTGGCGGCGATCACCCGGCAGTCCCGGGTGCGGTTCGTGGAGCTGGCGAGCGAGGAGTTTCTCGCTCAGCATCCCTACTATGTCGCCCTCCAGGTGCCGACCCACCTCTATCCCGCGGCGGCCAACCGGCAGCCGGTGGCGACGGTCGGCACCATGGCAATACTCATCACCTCCGTCGATGTCGCCGACAAGTACGTCTACGCGACCACTTCCGGCTTGTTCGAAAACCTGGAAGAGGCGCGGGAACTCCACCCAGCGTTCGCCTTCTTCATCCGCGAGAAGATGCTGCGCGGCTTCACCGCTCCCGTCCATCCGGGAGCGCTCCGTTACTTCAAGCAGACCGCAGAAGACCAGGCCGTCATCCGCGGCGGCGCGGGATCTGGGTAGAGCCAGACAGAAGTGAGCGAGCCCAGGATGTCCATCGCTCGGCAGCTGCTGCTGCCGACCCTATTGCTGGCGCTGTTGACCGTGCCGTTCCTGTACTGGGACGACCTCGCGTACGCCTTGGGGCTCGACGTGCTGCTGCGCACCCTGTCGGTGGCGCGGCATCTGCTCGGAATCGTCATCTGGCTGATGATGGCGGTGGTCGTGATCCGGATCGTCAACGTGGCGCTGTGGCAGGGCGTGATCGAAAGGCGCCTCGGCTGGACCGTGCCCAAGCTGCTGAGAGACCTGTTCGCGACCTTGATCGTTCTGACCGCGGTGGCGGGCATCATCAGCGTCGTCTTCGGAAAGTCCCTGACGGTCTTTGTCGCCTTCACCGGCGGCGCGGGCTTCATCATTGGTATCGCGGTCCAGAAGATGATCGGCGACCTTTTCGCAGGCATCGTCATCAACCTCGAGCAGCCGTTCAAGATCGGCGAAGAGATCGTGCTCGACGACACTTTCTGGGGTACCGTGGTCGACATCAACTGGCGCTCGACGACCTTCATCGAGAGCCCGACCGCCCAGCGGGTACGGCTACCGAACAGCCAGGTGATCAACCAGAAGATCGCCAGCTGGACGATGGGAGGCGACCCCTTCCTGTCGCCGATGTTTTTCCACTTCGACTACGACGTGCCGGTCGACCGCGCGCTCCGAGTGCTCGCCGCCGCAGCGGCCGACGCCCAGGAGGACCTGGGCGAGCGCAAGACCAAGCTCAACATCTTCAAGGTCGACGGCCGGGGCTACGGCATCCGGCTCCGCTACTGGCTGCACGAGGCGACGTTGCCGGAGGATCACCGGCGCCTGGTGAAGGCGATCCAGCGCCACATGATGATCGCCGGCATCCGCCCCCTGCCGGTCGACGGTCTGCGCTTCCAGTACACGGCGATGCAGAGTCAGGTCCCCAGCCCACTGGAGCGCAAGCTGAACCTGCTCGGCAACGTCGAGCTGCTGACCACGCTCGAGGCCGAGGAGCTCACCTGGCTGGCCAAGCGCATGCGCGAGCGCGAGTATGCGGCCGGGGAGGTGATCATCGAACGCGGCGCGACCGGCGAGTCGATGTTCATCGTCTCCGAGGGCATGGTGCACGTCTACATCACGAAAGAGGACGGGGGCGAGGAGATCCGGGTCAATCGCATGGGCCCGGGGGAGTTCTTCGGCGAGCTGTCGCTGCTGACCGGCGAGCCCCGCTCCGCCACCATCCGCGCCGAGACCGGGGCGCTGCTTTACGAGATCACCAAGAGCGACCTGCACGAACTGCTCGCCAAACGCCCCGAGCTCGCCGGCGAGCTGGCGAAGATCATTGCTGAGCACCGGATCCGTAGCGATCAGAAGCTACAGGAGCTACCGAGGGCCGATCAGGCGGTCGAGGCCGACGACCTGAAGTCGAAGATCCTGCGCAAGCTCAAGAGCTTCTTCGGGATCTGAGGGGACACGTACAAGTGCCAGCGGGACCGCAGGGCTCGCGATAGGCTCGTACCCAGCGAGAAGGTCGGGCAGCTGACGGGCAAGAGGACCAGGAGACGGGTACCCGCCATGTCACGCGACGGGTTTGCCGGAAGCGCCTCCGAGCCCTTCGCGCTCGTGGCCCTGCTGACTTGTGTGGCCCTTCCTTGCGACGCGGCTTGGGCTGCTGAGCGGCGCGCGGTCCACTGGACCACCCTGGCCGCGGGGATGGAGCTCGGCGAGATTCGCGCCCGGCAGCCCAGCTCCCTCGGGGACTCCAAGATCACGCTCCTGCGCATCGACCCCGAGCTGTGGGAGCTCGACGTCCTGGCGATCAGCCGCAGCGGCGAGAGCTCCGGGCGCAGCGTCCGCGAGTGGAGCCGCGAGCACGGCCTGACCGCGGCGATCAACGCCGGCATGTTCGCGACCGACTACAAGACCCACGTCGGCTACCTGCGGGTCGGTGACCACGTCAACAGCCGCCACGTCAACGGCTACCAGTCGGTCGCCGCCTTCGGCCGCCGGCGGGAAGGGGTGCCCCACTTCCGGATCTTCGATCTCGACGCCCCCGGGGTGACCCTCGACGCCATCCGGAGCGACTACTCGTCGCTGGTCCAGAACCTGCGGCTGATCAAGCGGCCGGGCGAGAACCGCTGGTCGCAGCAGGAGAAGAAGTGGAGCGAGGCGGCCCTCGGCGAGGACGCCCGCGGCCGGATCCTCTTCATCTTCTGCCGCTCGCCCTACTCGATGTACGACCTCGTCCACGAGCTGCTGGCGCTCGACGTCGGCCTGGTCGCCGCCCAGCACCTGGAGGGCGGCCCGGAAGCCCAGCTCTACGTCGCCGCCGGCGGCCGCAAGCTCGAGCTGGTCGGCAGCTTCGAGACGCTGTTCCTCGAAAACGAGAGCAACCAGCTCGCCTGGCCGGTCCCCAACGTCCTCGGCGTCCGCCCGCGGCCCAGGAGCCGGCCATGAGCCCGGAGCCCTTCGGAGCCTCGCGTCACCAGTAGCCGGGCCGGCCCCCGCGGCCACTTTAGAATGCGCCATGGTCCGGCCTGAGGGTCCGGTGCGCAAGGCTGGCCCGTTGGTCGGCCGGCGGCGGGAGCTGATCGAGCTCTCTGAAGCGTTCGAGGCGGCGGCGCGCTCCGAGCGCGCGAGCGTCGTGCTCCTCGCCGGGGAGGCGGGGGTGGGCAAGAGCCGGCTCGCCGGGGAGGCCCTCGAGCAGAGCGGCTTCGCGGTTCACGCCGGGCGCGCCCGCGAGGAGGCGACCCCACCCTACGGACCGATCGTCACGGCGTTGCGCAGCTGCATGCGGCGGAGCGCCGGGCTCGATGACCTCCCGAGGCCGCTGGCGACCCACCTCGCCCTGCTCCTGCCCGAGCTCGGGCCGGCCGCCGCCGAGTCACCGCCAGGCGCCCTGACCGAGGCGATCGCGGCGGCGCTCACCGGTGCCCTGCGAACCGGCCCGACCGCGCTGCTGCTGGAGGACCTGCAGTGGGCGGACGGGGCGACCGTCGATCTGCTGCCGCCGCTGGTCGAGCGGCTCGATCGATCGGCCTTCCTCGTGCTGGGCACCTACCGCAACGAAGAGCTCTCTCGCGGCCACCCGGTCCGTCGCCTGCGCAACGAGCTGCGCCGGTCCGGGCATCTTCGCGAGCTGGCCATCGACCCCCTCGACCGCGAGGAGTGCGCGGCACTGGTGGAAGCGACCCTCGGCGCAGCCCCGGCGCCCTCCCTGTCGGGTCGGGTCTTCGAGCTGACCGGCGGCGTGCCGCTCTACGTGGAAGAGCTGGCAGGGGCCCTGGCCGAAGCCGGCGGCCTGCGGACGGGGGAGCACGGCCTGGAGACGGCACCGGGCGATTCGCTGCCCATTCCCGAGACCATCCGCGACGCCGTCCTCCTGCGGCTCGATGGCCTCTCGAAGGCGGCGCGCAGCTTGCTCGAAGCGGCCGCCGTCGTCGGCACCGAGTTCGACGTCGACCTGGTCGGCCGGCTGGCGGCAAGCGATGGAGCCCTGGACGAGCTGATCGCACGCCAGTGGGTCATCGAGCGCACGCCCGGCACCGCGGCCTTTCGCCATGCCTTGATCCGCGAGACCGTGAAGGGAGAGATCACCTGGTCGCGGCAGCGGAGCCTCCATCGCCGCCTGGCCGCGCTGCTGGCGGCGGCCGGCGCCCGCCCCGGGCTCATCGCCGAGCACTGGCTGGCGGCCCGCGATCTCGCCGCCGCCCGCGACGCGTGGATCGAGTCCGCCGACCAGTCGTGCCGCGTGCACGCCTATCGCGACGCCGCCCGCGACGCCGGGCGAGCGCTCGAGATCTGGCCGGCCGGCGAAGACGAGCCGCGCCGGGCCGACGTGCTGGAGCGCCTGGCGCACTGCGCCCAGGTGACCGGTCAGCTAGGCGAGGCGATCCGCGTGCTCCGCGAGCTGTTGACCAGCCCCGAGCTGGAGGGTGACGACCGGCGGCGCGGCGCGGCGCTCCGCGTCCTGGCCGAGTCGAGCGCCCTGGTCGGCGCCTGGGAACAGTCGATCGACGCGAGCCGTTCGGCGGCGGCGGCGTTCGAGGCGGCGGCCCTCTCGGCCGAGGCGGCGACCGAGCTCCTGGCGCTCGCCGATCGCTACGCGGCAGCCGTCCGCGTGCCGCTCGGTCTCGAAGCGGTGCGCCGCGCCGTCTCCCTGGCCGAAACGGCCGGACGCATCGATCTGCGGGCCCAGGGGCTGTCGCTCGAGGGGCTGCTGCTGGCGGCCGGGGGCGAGGCGCCGGTGGGCATCCGGACCATCAAGGCGGCGCTCGAGCTGGCGCTCGAGCACGGGCTGACCGATGCGGCGGCCGAGGCCCACCGGCGGCTCGGCATCGCCTACTCGTACAACTCCGACTACCGGACGGCCGGCAAGGCCTTCTCCGAGGCGGTCCAGTTCTGCCAGACCCACGGCAACCAGACCCAGCGAAAGCTCTGCCTCGGGTGCATGGCGTGGGCCCACTTCCAGATGGGCGACTGGCAGCGGGCCGGCGACCTGTGCCGGCAGGTCCGGGCCGACAAGGAGACGCCGGCCGGCTTGCGCGCCATCGCCCTCGGCGTGCTCGGTCTCGTCAAGGCCCACCGCGGCGAGCTCCGGCCGGCGCGCCGTCTCCTCGAGCAATCGGCAGCCCTGACCCGGCCGCACGAGACGGTGGCCATGGAGCTGATCGTTCTCGGAGGATTGGCGGGCGTCGCCGAGAGCGAGGCCGACCCCGAGCAGGCCGAGCGTCTCTACCGGCGGCTGCTCGAGCTCTGGTCGCAGTCGGACGACCGCCTGGACGCCGCCGGCGGCCTCTGCGCCGCGGCGAGCTTCTTCGCGCAACGCGGGCTGGAGGCGGAGGTGGCGCGCTGCGTCGAGGCGCTCTCCCAAATGGCGGCCACCGGCAACCCCGAGGCCCGCGCCGCCTTCGCCTTCGGGCTGGGCGAGACGGCACTGCTGAGCGACGACGCGCCCTCGGCCGCGGAGCTTTTCTCGCGGGCGCTGGCCAACCTCGAGGGGCTCGAGCTGCCGCTGTTCCAGGCGACCACCGCGCTCCGCGCCGGAGTGACGCTGATCCGGGCCGGCGACCGCGAAGGAGGGGTCGAGCGGCTCCGAGACGCCCATCGCCTGGCTCGCAAGCTCGGCGCCCGGCCTCTGGCGGGCCGGATCGCCAGCGAGCTCGCGGCGCACGGCGCCACCGCCGGCGAGCCGCGAAGCCCGCGGGCGGCGAGCCGCGCCAGCCGCGCCGGGTTGACCCGGCGGCAGCTCAAGGTCCTCCGGCTGATCGCCGAGGGTCTGACCAACCGCGAGATCGGCGAGCGCCTCTTCGTCAGCACCCGCACCGTCGACATGCACGTCCGCAACCTGCTCGACCGGCTCGACTGCCGCAGCCGCACCGAGGCGGTGAGCAAGGCGAGCACCCTCGGCCTGCTCGCCTGACCGACCCGGGCGCCCGGGCCACCTCGAAGACCGTGGGCCGCGGGCCGTCCGGCCGATCGCGGCGGCGTCGGCCGACCGCCGCGTCCTACGGCAGCTCGCCCCGCCAAATACGGTAGTTCCCACGTTGTTGGGGCCCCGTCGCCGACCGTAGCCTGTCCCCCGTAGACGACGGCTACCGATCGATTTCCTGGAAAGGAGAACCGCAATGTACCCAGTCAAAGCACACCACTTCGGCGGCTGGCTCCTCGCCGTGGCGGCGGCCCTGGCAGCGGGCAGCCAGCCGCTCCTGGCCGCCCATCCCGACGCCCACGACCCGCGCGCCCTGGCCGAGGATCCGCGACAGGCCGACGGCCGGATCGCACCGGTGCTCGAGGGGCTGGGCGAGAACCACTTCCCCGTGACCACCTCGTCGGACGAAGCCCAGCGCTTCTTCGACCAGGGCCTGCTGCTGACCTACGGCTTCAACCACCAGGAGGCGCTGCGGGCGTTCAAGGAGGCGGCGCGACTCGACCCCGACCTGGCGATGGCCTACTGGGGATGGGCGCTGGTCCTCGGCCCCAACCTCAACCTGGCGATGAGCGCCGAGGCCGGGGCTCAAGCCTACGAGGCGATCCGGCTGGCGCTCGAGAGGATCGACGGCGCCGGCGACAAGGAGCGGCGCCTGATCGAAGCCCTGGCGACGCGCTACGGCCCGGACCCGGAGGCGGCGCGGGCGACCCTGGACGCCGCCTACGCCGAGGCGATGGCCGGGGTGTACGGCAGATACCCGGAGGATCCCGACGTCGCCACCCTGTACGCCTCGGCGCTGATGAACACCTCGCCCTGGAACTACTGGACGCCGGAAGGCCGGCCCCGCGAGAACACCAAGACGATCGCCGAAGTGCTGGAGAAGGTGATCGAGCAGGATCCCCATCACGAGGGCGCCCTGCACTACTACATCCACCTGGTGGAGCCGGTCGATCCCTGGCGCGGCGAGCGGGCCGCCGATCTGCTGCGCGGCCTGGCCCCCGCCGCCGGCCACCTCGTGCACATGCCCTCGCACATCTACATGCAGGTGGGGCGCTACCGCGAGGCCTACGAGGCCAACGTCCACGCCGCCGAGGCGGACGAGGACTACTTCACCCAGTGCCTCAGCCAGGGGATCTACCCGCTGACCTACTACCCCCACAACGTCCACTTCCTGGTCTGGGCCGCGGCCATGGACGGCCGCAGGGCCGACGCGCTCGAGGCCGCGCGCAAGGTCGCCGCCCACGTGCCCGAGGACCGCGAGGGCGACGCCTGGGCGCTCTTCGAGACCTTCTCCAGCATGCCCCTGTCGACGATGGTGCGATTCGGCATGTGGCGGGAGATCCTCGCCGAGCCGGAGCCGCGGGCCGACGAGCCGTTCCTGACCGGCATCTGGCATTACGCCCGCGGGATGGCGCTGCTACGCACGAGGGGAGCGGGACCGGCGACCAGGGAGCTCAGGAAGCTCCAGCGCATCGAGCGCGACCGGCGCTCTGCCGAGGTAGTGATCGGCTTCAGCGACGCCAGCTCGCTTCTCACCATCGCCAGCGAGCTGCTCGGCGCCGAGATCGACGCCGAGCGGGGCCGCTACCACAGCGCTCTCGGCCGGGCCGAGCGCGCCCTGCGAGTAGAAGACGCGCTCCAGTACAACGAGCCGCCGGCCTGGTTCGCGCCCGTGCGGCACACCCTGGGCGCCCTGCTCCTCGAGGCCGGCCTGCCGCGCGAGGCAGAGACGGTCTTCTACCAGGACCTCGAGCACAACCCGGAGAACGGCTACGCGCTCTACGGGCTGTGGCAGGCCCTGGCCGCGCAAGGCCGGCACAGCGAGGCGCTGGCCGTCCGCGAGCGCTTCGAGCAGACCTGGCGCGGCGCCGACTTCGCCAACACCGGCTCGCGCTCCTGAGGCCGGAGACCAGCGCCCGGAGACGGCCTGAGCCCGGGGGTCGCGGGACCCCCGGGCCATCGCCACGGCGAGAGCCCTAGCTTTCCAGCCGGGTCTTGAGGTTGTCGAGGACCAGCTCGGCCTCGCCCTCGTTCATGCGGGCGAGGACCGACTCGGCGACCTTGCCCACCAGCGGCACCGGCACGTTGTAGGCCGCCTCGAAGCGGACGTCGGTGACCTGCTCGTGGGGCTCGAAGGTCCAGGTGACCTTGTTCTCGACCACCTTCTTCGACTCGCCGACGATCCGCCGATTGCGCTCGAACTCGATCTCCTCGGTGTCGCCCTCGAAGCGCATCCCGGCCATCTTGTAGGTCCAGTGGAAGCGCTTGCCGCCGTTGGGCAGCACCTCCTCGTCGCGCACCTCGATCATGCTCGGCCAGATCTCTGGCAGGTGGGTCTTGTCCTCGAGAAAGCCGAAGACCTTCTCGACCGGAGCGTTGACGGTGACCGTCTTCTCGACCTTGAACATGGAGCGATCCTCCCCGCTGGGAACGGCGCCTGGGGTCATTCTCGGCGCCCGGCCCTTCGGCAGCCCGGCGGTCTCGGAGCCGTGGCGCGGGACCCGTGGCTTTGCGTCCCCGGATCGCCCCGGGGGTGCCCTTATCGAGGCACCGGACAGCCTACGCCTGACCTCCGCAACACCGCACCACCCGCAGGGGTGGCTCGCCCCCCTTTCTGGCGCTTCAGTCGGGCGGATCCTGGCTTCGCCTGCTTGACTTGCATGCTTTGAATTCATAATATGCAGGCATGACGCAGTACACCCTCCGAAACGTCCCCGAGGAGGTCGACCGCTCCCTACGACGCGCGGCCCGCGAGGCCGGCAAGAGCCTCAACCAGACGGCCGTCGAGGTGCTCCGCCGCGGCCTCGGCGTCGCCGAGCAGCCCGAGCGGCGGCGCGATCTCTCGGACATCGCCGGCAGCTGGCGGGAAGACCCCGAGACCCTCGCGGCGCTCGAGGATCAGCGCCGGATCGATCCGGAGGCCTGGCCGCCCGATGATGCGCACCCCGAGGAAATCCATGAGGGTCGCGCTCGACGCTAATCGCTACATTGACCTCTGCCGGGGCGACGCCGAGCTGGTCCGCCTCGTCGAGGAAGTCGAGCGCGTCTACCTGCCGTTCATAGTCCTCGCGGAGCTCCGCGCCGGCTTCGCGGTCGGCGCCCGCGGCGCCGAGAACGAGAAGGTGCTCCAGAAGTTCCTCCGCAAGCCGGGCGTCGAAGTCCTCTACGCCGGAGAAGGAACCACCCGGGTCTACGCCGGTCTCTACCGCCAGCTCCGCCGGCAGGAAACCCCGATCCCGATCAACGACCTGTGGATCGCCGCCCTGGTCGCCGAGCACAACCTGACCCTCTGCTCCCGCGACGGGCACTTCCGCCACCTGGCTCAGCTCGCGTTGGTGTGAACCGAACGAAGCCCCGCTGACCGGAGGACGAGGATTATGGAGATCTTTCCATTCGCGCTGATCGTGGCGACCCTGCTGTGCTCGCTGGTGGCGGGGTTCCTGTTCGCGTTTGCCGTCGTCGCGATGCCGGGCATCGGCAGCCTGCCGGACCGGGAGTTTCTCCGGGCTTTCCAGGTGATGGACCGCGTGATCCAGAACAACCAGCCGCTCTTCCTGCTGGTCTGGATGGGCTCCGTCGTCTCCCTGCTGGCCGCGGCCGCGCTCGGCATCGGGCAGTTGGACGGCAGCGGACGCCTGCTCATGATCGTGGCCCTGCTCACGTACCTTCTCGGCGTTCAGCTGCCGACCGTGGCGATCAACTTCCCGTTGAACAACGCGGTGCAGGCGCTCGAGATCGACGGCATGGACGAGGCCGCCTTGGATGCGGCGCGCCGAAACTTCGAACCCCGCTGGAACACCTGGAACTCGATCCGGACGACCCTCGCCGGCCTGGTGGTCGTGCTGCTCCTCGTCGTCCTGCTCAGACTCTGACGGCCGGCGGGGACGGCGGACCACACGCCGCCCTGAAGCGACGCCGACGACCGCACGGTGGTCAGCCGCCCGGCTCCGGTGCCTCCACCGAAACCGATCCCGATCGGTGCCGTATTCAGGAGCGTGCTCAAGAAACTCGGCCTGGTCGCGGCCGTCCTCCTGGCGGCCGTCGTCGCTCTTTTCGGGTACACCCTCGCCCGCCACTACGTCTACTGGTCGCCGGCCGAGGAGGTCACCTTCTCGAGCGGCCAGACCCGGCTGGCCGGGACCTTCGTCAAGCCCGCCGAAGAAGGGGTGTTCCCGGCCCTCCTCCTGCTGCACGGCTCGGGGCCCGAACCGCGCACCGAGCCGCCGACGCGGGCGGTGATCAACACGCTGGTCCGCAGCGGCATCGCGGCGCTCGTCTACGACAAGCGTGGCGTCGGTGCCAGCGGCGGCGACTTCGAGTCGGCGACCTACGCCGACTTCATCGACGACGCCGGCGCGGCCGTCGAGTACCTGGCGAGTCGGCCCGACGTCGACCCCGGTCGCATCGGGCTCTACACCGTCAGCGAGAGCGGCTGGTTCGGCCCCGAGATCGCGTTCAGAACCCAGAAGGTGTCGCTGGTCTTCAACAAGGTGGCCGCGCCGCTCCCGGTCGCCGAGACCGTGCTCTGGGAGGCGCGCAACGACTACGTCGCCAGCGGCGTGGACGAATCCGAGGTTCAACCGCTGGTCGATCACGCGGCGAGGAGGTGGGCCTACTACCGCGAGGCGGCGAACAACCCGGAGCTCGGCGAGGGTCCGGAACGCGACGCCATCGCCTCAGAGCTCGCAACACTTCGGACCACCGTCGCCGGGGCCGCCGAGGCGCTGCCCGAGGAGCTGCCGCCCTACGACGCCGAGCGCTACAAAGAGATGGCCGCCGAGCTGTTCTACGACCCCCGGCCGTACCTCCTCGCGCTCGACGTCCCGCTCTACTACGCCTACGGCGCCGAAGACCGCAACATCCCCACCCGCCGCTCCGTCGAGGCCCTCGAGGTCCTGATCGGCGAGCACGGCAAGGAGATCGACTACACCGTCTATCCGGGCCTGGGCCACAGCCTCGCGTCGTGGCGCGGGCTTTTCGAGATGGGCTGGCCGCCCGGCTATCTCGAGAACCTCGCGGCCTGGGCCACGGCGAAGTGGAGCCAGAGCGAGCGACCGCCCCGTGTCCTCCCTGCTGCCGCCGAGCCGATCCCGATCCCCGGCGGCACCTTTCTCCAGGGCACTCCCGCTGCTCGCGTCCCCGAGCTTCGAGAGTCCTACGGCGTCGGTTTCCCCGGCGCCTTCGAGAACGAGACCCCGGCCCGCCGGGTCACCCTGAGCCCCTTTCGCCTCGACCCCTACGAAGTGACCAACGCCCGCTTCGCGCGCTTCCTCGAGGAGCGTCCCGAGTGGCGGCCGGAAAGCCTGGCCGCCGAGCTCCACAACGGCCGCTACCTCGAGCACTGGACCGCGAGCGGGCCGCCAGCGGAGCTGGCCGAGCATCCGGTCGTCTTCGTCAACTGGCACGCCGCCCAGGCCTTCTGCCGCTGGGCGGGCGGCCGTCTCCCCACCGAGGCGGAGTGGGAGTACGCGGCCCGCGCCGGAGGCGGCGACCGCGAGTTCCCCTGGGGCGACGAGCCGCCGCACCCCCGACTCGCCAACTACCACGCGTCGGCGATCAGCGGGACCTCCCCGGTCGGCGCCTACCCGCCGACCGGGCTTGGCCTCTTCGACCTCGCCGGCAACGTCTGGGAGCTGCTGCTCGACGAGTGGCAAGAGAGCTACGAGCCGGGCCCGGTCGTCGATCCCGTCGCCGGAAGCGCCGTCACCGACGACAACCTGCTCTCCATCACCGGCCGCCGCGCCGTCCGCGGCGCCAGCTACGGCGGCGCCGTGGTCAACCTGCGGACCCGCTGGCGCGACAGCCACGTGGTGACCAACGCCCGTGAGTTCATCGGCTTCCGCTGCGCCTACCCGGGCGCGCCCTAGCGCTCGAGCCGCCAACGTCGAGCCCGCGGAACTGCTGAAACAGTGAAACGAACGGACCTCATCGCCACCCTCCGACGGCTGCTCGCACCCGATCCGGGAGTCGTCGCGGCCTACCTCTATGGCAGCCGGGCACGGGGCGAGGAGCGCCCCACCAGCGACGTCGACCTCGGTGTGCTGTTCGCCGAAACGCCGGCACCGAAGCTCGACAACGCCGCCTCGCGATTGGAATCACGCCTCGAGCTGGCCCTGGGCCTGGTGGTTCAGGTAACGGTTATAAACACCGCTCCCCCGGACCTCGTCCACCGAGTCTTCAGGGACGGCGTGATCCTGCGCGATGCCGATCCAGGCCGCCGCATCCGTTTCGAGGTCGCCGCGCGCAACCGCTACTTCGACCTGCTTCCCCATCTCGCCAGGTACCGCAGAGCGGGCTGAGCCTCTGCCATGACCGATCCCGAGCTCATCGCCAAGAAGCTCGCGGCGATCGAGACCTACCTCGAGGAGCCAAGAACCCTGGCACGGGTCGAGACCTTGCGCACCGACGTCCTCGAGGAGCGTTTCGTCGAGCACACGCTGCAGCTCGCGATCCAGGCAGCTCTCGACGTAGCCTCGCACATCGTCTCCGAACAGCGGCTGGGCCAGCCCCGGACCAACCGCGAGCTGTTCGCGCTGCTCGAACGCGGAGGCTGGATCGACGGCGACCTGTCCGAGACGCTTCAGCAGATGGCCGGCTTCCGCAACGTCCTCGTCCACGGCTACGACGACGTCGACCTGGCCATCGTGCTCGACGTGGCCGAGAACCACCTGGCGGATCTCGGGGGTTCTTGAGCGCTGTCCGGGATCGCCTGAGCTGACCGCGGCCTACCGTGAGCTGCCCGAGCCCCCCGGCTCGACTCGATCGAGAGGTCGAGCGCCAAGAGCTAGAACTGGACAGTTGGTAGCGCGTACGGGATTCGAACCCGTGTTACCGGCGTGAGAGGCCGGCGTCCTGGACCCCTAGACGAACGCGCCACGAGGGGGGCGGCCCGGGTGGGCCGAACCGCGGGAGGTTAGCAGATGCGGCCGGGCCGCTCAAGGCTGGCGGCCTTGTGAGGGCCGGCTCGCTCGCCGGCGGCAGGGGGGCCGGGCACCGCCTCGAGGGCTCTCAGTCCTCGGGCTCGGCGAGGAGGATCTTGACGCCGTCGGGGTCGTGGGTCTCGAAGGCGAGGGTGCCGCCGGGGAGCTGTTGGAGGCCGCCGGGGATGTTGGGGTGGCGGTGGAGGAGCTCCTGGTAGGCCTGCTCGGCGGAGGGGACGAGGAGGGTGAGGGTGAGCTTGTGGTCGGGGCCCTGGTAGTCGAAGGCCTCGTCGCGGCCGCGGCCTTCGGCGGCGCGGGGGCGGCCGCGGACTTCGATCAGGCCGCCGCCGGCCCGGTAGAGGGCGGCGCGGCCCTCGCCGTGGTCCCAGGTGCGCAGGGCCGGCAGCGCCAGCACGTCGGCGTAGAAGCGGCAGGTGCTGTCGAAGTCGCGCGCCCTGAGGACGACGCGGAACTGCCGGATCTCCATCGATTCCCTCCTCTGGAAGCGACCGGGCCGGTGCGGGGCACCGGGCCGCGCTGCGTTCCCCCGATAATACTCGCCGCGGCCCCTCGCCGGAGGCGCTGAAGGGCCCGGCAGCCGCCTCCGTCCCGCCCGGCTGTCGCCCCGCGAGACCCCGGCCGCCGCCTCGCGGACCGCCGGCCGGCCCCGGGCCCGGTGGTATCCTGCGCGGCGTGCACCGGGGCCGCGGCGCGCTGGCCGCTCTGCTGATCCTGCTCGCCACCGCCGCGCCGGCGGTGGGGGCCGAGGTGCCCACCGAGGAGCCGGGGCTGCCGATCCTGGAGGCGGGGGTGGCGACCGCCCGCGTCGAGGACCGGCGGGTGCCGCTGGGCTATTCGGTGACCACGGTCGGGCCGCTGGTGGCGCTGGCGCCGCTGGTCGGGGCACTGGGCGGGCAGCTCAAGATCGGGCCGCTGGGGCAGAGCCATGAGCTCAAGGTCAACGAGGTGGCCTTCGTCTTCGGGCCGGACAGCCCGGTGGCGACCCACGGCGAGGAGATCACCGCGCTGTCGCAGCGGCCGGTGGCGGCGGCCGACGGGCTGCGGGTGCCGCTCGATCTGCTGGAGACGACCTACAGCGAGCTGCTGGGCTACGACTTCCTGTGGGACGGGCGGGAGAAGCTCCTGACGGTGAGCCGCAGCCCCAGCCGCGACGTGCCGGTGGAGGTCGACCTGGTCCATCTGCAGGGGGTCACCACCGTCGTGCTCCAGTTCCCGTTCCGGCCGCGCTACCGGGTGGAGCGGCGGCCGGGCGAGGTGCGGGTGGCGCTGATCGGCGACCGGCTGGCGCCGGGCCGGCGGCGGCCGCTTCCCGGCGACCGGCTGGTCCGCGACGTGGCGCTCGAGGGCGACACGATCCGGGTGGCGCTGGCGCCCGACGCCGAGGCCCAGGACTACGTGCTGCGCCAGCCCTTCCGGCTGGTCTTCGACGTCTACCGGCGGGCCAGCGCCCAGGCGGCGGCGCCGGTGGTGCCGCAGAAGCCCAGCCGCTCGCCCGGCGTCCAGACGATCATGATCGACCCCGGCCACGGCGGCTCCAACACCGGCGCCATCGGGGCCAGCGGGGTGGCCGAGAAAGACCTCGCGCTGTCGATCGCCCGGGCGCTCCGCAACCAGCTGGTGAGCCGGCTGCCGGTCAAGGTGGTGCTGACCCGCGAGGAGGACGCCGAGCTGCCGCTCGACACCCGCACCGCGCTCGCCAACCAGCAGAAGGCGGACCTGTTCATCTCGCTCCACTTGAACTCGGTGCCCGAGGCCTCGGCCCACGGCGCCGAGACCTACTTCCTGAGCCTCGAGGCGAGCGACGAGCGGGCGGCGCGGTCGGCGGCCACCGAGAACCTGGCCGGCGGCTCGGAGGCCGACCCGCTCTACGACCTGCAGCTCATCCTCTGGGACCTGGCCCAGAGCCGGCACCTGGCGGCCAGCCAGCGGCTGGCCAACCTGATCCAGGAGGAGCTCAACGGCGCCCTCGGGCTGCGCGACCGGGGGGTCAAGCAGGCCCCCTTCCGGGTGCTGATGGGGGCGGCGATGCCGGCGGTGCTGGTCGAGCTGGGCTTCCTCAGCAACCCGCGCGAGGAGGACCTGCTCCAGGACCCCGCCCACCGGGCCGAGCTGGTCGAGGCGCTGGTCCGCGCCGTGACCCGCTACCGGGCAAGGGCCTCGGGCGAGGAGATGGTGGCCGCCGAGGCCCTGCCGTGAGCCCCCGGCCGGCGGGCCGACCCCTCGCTCTCGCACTGCTCTTCGCCGCGGTCCTCGCCGCCGCCGGCTGTCCGGGCGACGGGCCCGGGGGCGAGACCGACGGCGGGCCGTCGGGCGACTCGGACGGCGCCGAGGTCCGCCGGGTCGAGGTCGACCTCTACTTCCCGGGTCCGGGCGGCCGGCTGTGGCCCGAGGCGCGCGAGCTGCCGGCGATCGAGGAGCCGGATGCCGCGGTGCTCCAGCTCGTCAACGAGCTGCTGGCCGGGCCCACCGAGGAGCGCTTCTACCGGCCGCTCCCCGAGTCGGTGCGGGTGACCGGCGTCCACCTCGACGCCAGCGCCGTCGCCTACGTCGAGCTGGAGAGCCCGGAGGCGCCCGAGCGGCTGCCCTGGGGGTCGCTCCACGAGCGGCTGGCGGCCTACAGCCTGGTGGACACCGTGCTGCTCAACCTGCCCCAGATCGAGGGCGTGGTCCTGATGTGGAACGGCCAGCAGCGCGAGAGCTTCGCCGGCCACCTGGACACCACCCGCCCGCTGACGCTCGACCGGCGGCTGCTGGCGCGGGGCTGAGCCCGGTGACGACCGCAGGGGTGACCGGCGCGGCCACCGTGGGGGCGATCGGCGGCATGGCGGTACGCCTCGCCGGGCGGCCGATCGGGGTCTTCGACTCGGGGGTCGGCGGTCTCACCGTGGTCGCCGCCCTCGAGCGGCGGCTGCCGGGCGAGTCGATCCTCTATCTGGGCGACACCGCGCGGCTGCCCTACGGCACCAAGTCGGCGGCGACGGTGGTGCGCTACACCCGGCGCAACGTCGGCTTCCTGATCGAGCGCGGGGTCAAGGCGGTGGTGGTGGCCTGCAACACCTCCTCGGCGATGGCCCTCGACTCGCTCGAGGCCCCGGTCCCGGTCTGGGGGGTGATCGAGCCCGGCGCGGCGCGGGCGGTCGCCACCAGCACCGGCCGCATCGGGGTGATCGCCACCGAGACCACCATCCGCTCCGACGCCTACGCGCGGGCGATCCGCCGGCTGAGCCCGGAGGCCGAGGTGGTCAGCCAGGCCTGCCCGCTGTTCGTGCCGCTGGTCGAGGAGGGCTGGGAGAACGAGGCGGTGACCGCCGAGATCGCGCGGCGCTATCTCGAGCCGCTGCTCGAGCGCGGCGTCGACACGCTGGTCCTGGGCTGCACCCACTACCCGCTGCTCAGGGAGGTGCTCGGCCGGGTGGCGGGCGACGGGGTGCGGCTGGTCGACTCGGCCGAGGCCGCCGCCGAGGCGGTGGCAGCCGGGCTCCGGCGGCTCTCGCTCCTCGCCCCCGACGCCGTGCCCGAGCACCACTTCTGCGTCACCGACGCCGGCGAGCGCTTCCGCCGCATCGCCGGCCGGGTGCTGGGCCGCGACAAGGTCTCGCTCGAGCTGGTCGACGTCGCCGGCGGGTAGAATGCGGGCCATGCCCGCCGCCGGCGACAGCTTCCGGCGCGCCCACGACCGCGCCGTGGGCGCCCTGCGCCCGGTCCGCATCGAGCTGGGGCCGCTCAAGTTCGCCGAGGGCTCGGCGCTGATCGAGATGGGCGACACCCGGGTGTTGTGCGCGGCCTCGATCGAGAACCGGGTGCCGCCCTTCCTGGTGGGCAGCGGCCGCGGCTGGGCCACCGCCGAGTACGCGATGCTGCCGCGGGCCACCCCCACCCGCTCGCGGCGCGAGGTGACCCGCGGCCGCCCGGCCGGGCGGAGCGCCGAGATCCAGCGGCTGATCGGCCGCAGTCTGCGGGCGGTGCTCGACCTCGAGGCGATGCCCGAGATCACCCTTACCCTCGACTGCGACGTGCTGCAGGCCGACGGCGGCACCCGCACCGCCGCCATCACCGGCGCCTGGGTGGCCGCGGTCGAGGCGCTCGGCAACCTGCTGCTGGCCGGCGACCTCGAGCGCTGGCCGATGGTGGACCAGGTGGCGGCGGTGTCGGTGGGGGTGGTGGAGGGCGCGCCGCTGCTCGACCTCGACGCCCCCGAGGACCAGGGGGCCGAAGTGGATCTGAACGTCGTGGCGACCGCCGGCGGACGGCTGGTCGAGGTCCAGGGGACCGGCGAGGCGCGGAGCTTCAGCCGCGACGAGCTGGACGCACTGCTCGACCTGGCGCTGGCCGGGATCGGCGAGCTGGCGGCGGCCCAGCGGCGGACGCTCGCGGCGTTGCTGGCCGAGGTCGACGAGGTCCGCCGGCGCGGCAAGCGGCGGCCGGCCGAGCCCAAGGACGAGCGCGAGCTGTGGGGCCGGCCCGAGGAGCCGGTGGGCGGCCCGCGGTCTCGTTGAGGCGCGGAAGCCGCCAGAGGGCGGCGTCCCCAGAGGACGGCGCCGCTAGAGGACGACGCCCTTGACGCTCACCTCGAGGAGCGGCTGGCGGCGGCTGGTGGTGGTGATCCGCACCACGCCCTCGAAGGGCCCCGCCGTCATCCCCGGCTCGAGGGTCAGGAGCAGCTTGTAGAGGCGGCCCGCCTCGACCGACTCGAGCTCGGCGGCGAGGCCCCTGAGGTCGGTGGTCGCCGCGCTCAGCTCCACCGCGCTCGAGCTCAGGTTCTTGATCTCGAGGCTCGCGGTCTGCGGCTCGGTCAGCTCGCGGCGCCCGAAGTCGGCGATCCTCGGCACCACCGACAGCACCGGGCGCACGAAGCCCGACACCGGCAGCTCGTAGAGGCGCTGCTGGGGGTGGTTGGTCCGCACCTTGAGGTAGTCGGCGAGCGGCCCCACCGGGGCGTCGGGCTCGAGGGTGATCTCGAGCCGCCACTGGCGCCCCTCGATCCCCGGCTGGCGCTCGTCCCCCGAGGCCTCGCGGTGGCTGGCCTTGACGAACGGATAGGGGGACTCGACGCCCAGCACCTGGAGGTCGGGCTTCTCCGAGGACCACATCGTCTGGATGCTGGTCTGACGCCCCTCACCCTCGACGGTGACGAAGCGCGCGTAGCCCGGCTCGGCCTCGACCCGCGCGTAGACGTTGGCCTTGAGCACCAGGTTGAGGCGCGGGTTCTCGGGGTCGTTGGTGAACACCTGGACGCTCTTGGCGATCGGGCCGCGGAAGCTCTTGGTGTCGATCACCGCCCGCACCGTGCCGGCGGCGCCGGGGGCGATCTGGCGGTCGTACTCGGCCACCGTGCAGCCGCAGGTCGGCTTGACCTGGGTGATCTCGAGCGCGGCGCGGCCGTCGTTGCGGATCTCGAAGGCGTGGCTCACCTTCTGGCCGCGCGCCACCGACCCGGCGTCGGCGACCGGCTGGGCGACCACCGCCCGCGGCCCCTCGGGGTCGGCGTCCTGGGCCGCCGCCGGCAGCGCGCCGAGGGCTGCCATGAGGGCGAGCACGAGGGCGAGAAACGGGATGGCGACGGCTCGGTGACGCATCGGGGCCTCCTCGCCGCCAATGCTATCCTTCGCTGCCCGCACGGCAAAGGCCTCCCGCCCGCCGCGCTCCCGCCCGCCGCAACGCTCTCGACCGATGCCATCGCCCGCCGCAGTTCCGGGGCCGGAAGGGCCGCCAGGAGTCCTGGAGATCCACCTGATCGCCATCGGCGGCACCGGCATGGCGCCGCTCGCCTGTCTGCTCCAGGAGCAGGGCCACCGGGTGCGGGGCTCCGACGGCCCGCTCTATCCGCCGATGAGCACCCTGCTCGCCGAGGCCGGGATCACGCCGCTCGAGGGCTACCACCCCGCGCACCTCCAGCCGCCACCCGATCTGGTGGTGGTGGGCAACGCGGTGCCGCGCGACAACCCGGAGGCGGCAGAGACCGAGCGGCTGGGTCTCGAGCGGATCTCGATGCCCGAGGCCCTCTACCGCTTTCTTCTTGCCGGCCGGCGGCCGCTGGTGGTGGCCGGCACCCACGGCAAGACCACCACCACCGCGCTCGCGGCCTGGGTGTGGAGCCGCTGCGGGGCCGACCCCGGCTACCTGGTTGGGGGCATGCCCAGCAACTTCCGCCGCAGCTACCGGGCCGGCGCCGGCGACCGCTTCATCGTCGAGGGCGACGAGTACAACGCCGCCTACTTCGACCGCGGGCCCAAGTTCCTGCACTACCGGCCCGAGACCCTGATCCTGACCAGCGTCGAGCACGACCACGCCGACCTCTACCCCACCGCCGGGGAGCTGCTCGCCGCCTACCGGCGGCTGGTCGAGCTGGTGCCGCCCGCAGGACTCGTGGTGGCCTGCGGCGACTCGGCGGAGGTCCGCCGCGTGGCCAGCGCCGCCCGGGCGCGGGTGGTGACCTACGGGCTCGAGCCCGGCAACGAGGTGCGCCCGGCCGCGCCGCCCGCTGCCGACGGCACCGGCTGCCGCTTCCGGGTCGACGACGAGGACGGCGCGGTCGAGGTACGGCTGCCGCTGGCCGGCGGCCACAACGTCGCCAACGCGCTGGCGGTGTGGGCGGCGGCGCGGGCCGACGGGCTGCCGGCCGCGGCGGTGGCCGCCGCGCTCGGCGAGTTCGCCGGCGTCCGGCGCCGCATGGAGGTGGTGGGGACCGCCGGCGGCGTCACCGTGATCGACGACTTCGCCCATCACCCGACCGCGGTCGGCAAGACCCTGGAGGCGCTGCGCGGCGCCTACCCGGGCCGGCGGCTGGTGGCGCTTTTCGAGCCGCGCACCCTGACCGCGGGCCGGCGGGGCTTCACCGGCGCCTATCGCGAGGCGCTGGCCGGGGCCGACCAGGTGCTCCTGGCGCCGGTGTTCCACGCCGCCCGGCTCGGCCCCGCGGAGAGCCTCGACCCGGCGGCGCTCGCCGCGGCCCTGGCCGCCGCCGGCACCCCGGCTCAGGCAGCCAGCGACTACGACGAGCTGGCGGCCGCGGCGCTCGAGGCGCTCGAGCCCGGCGACGTCGCGGTCACCATGTCCTCGGGCGCCTTCGGGGGGATGCCGCGCCGGCTGCTGGCGGCGCTCGAAAGGCGCCAGGAGAGGGTGACGCGCGCCACAACCCGCGGCCCGCAAACGCGGGTATAAAATGGCTTGCCCCGCGTCCCGCCCATGAGCTATCCCGGCAACTCGACCCTCTCCCCGGACATCCGGGCGCGGATCCTCTCCACGTTCCGCCAGACGCTGTCGCTGGCCGGCAAGGGGAGCCGCCAGGAGGCGCTCCTGGGCTGCGACTTCATCCTGCGGCTGGATCCGCTGTTCGAGCCGGCGCGCACGCTCCACGACCGCATCGAGGCGGCGGCCGGGGCGGTCGAGGTCGCCGACCTCGAGCCCTACGCCGCGGTCGAAGAGACGGAGGAGACGACCAGGCCCGGCCTGGAGACGCTGACGCCGGGGGACGGCGACGGCGGACCGACGCCCGGACTCGAGCCGCTGCCCGAGGAGGCGCCCGGCGCCGGCGAATTGGAGCTCGACGCGCCGGGGGCCGGCGAGGCGCCCGACGGCGGCGACGCGGGCGACGGGGCGGACGGCGACGTGGCCGCGAAGCTGCGCCGGCAGTTCGCCAAGCGCGACTTCGCGCGCGTGCTGGCGCTCGCCGAGGGCCACCAGGCGCTGATCGCGGCCGACCCGGAGCTGCAGCAGCTGGCCTCCACCGCCGCCGAGCACCTGCAGGCGGCGCCCTACGTCGACCGCTTCCTCCAGGGGGCGGCGCGTGCCGCCGCCCGCGGGGCCGGCGAGGAGGCCATGGAGCTGATCGAGAAGGCGCGGCAGCTCGACCCCGAGCACCCCGGCGTCGAGCGGCTGCGCCAGCAGCTGCGGCCGGCCGACGCGCTCGACGAGGAGGAGATCGCCGCCGAGCCGCCGGCCGAGGGAGCGGGCGAGCAGGCCGTGGCGCAGGAGGAAGCAGCGCCGCAGGACGCGGCCGCCGACGTGCCGCCCGCCGAGGGAGGACCGCCGACGCCCTCGCTCGAGCCGATCGAGGGCGAGTTCGTCCAGCCCGCGGTCAAGCTCGACTCCGAAAGCGAGGCGCGGATCGCCGAGCTGCTGCAGGAGGGCCAGGGCGCCTTTCAGGACGGTCGCTACCAGGAGGCGATCGACGCCTGGTCGCGGATCTTCCTGATCGACATCGACCACGCCGAGGCCAACCGCCGGATCGAGCTGGCCCGCAAGCTCAAGGCCGAGGTCGAGCGCAAGATCGAGGAGGCCTTCCACGAGGGGATGTCGCGGCTCGAAGCGGGCAAGCTCGGGGAGGCGACCGAGGCCTTCGAGCGGGTGCTCGAGATGCAGCCCAACCACCTCGCCGCCCGCGAGTACCTGGACAAGATCGAAAGCGGCGAGCTGGCGCCCGGCCGCAGCAAGCCGGCGCCCGCCGCCGCCGCCGCGCCCCGCCCCGAGCCCGCCGAAGAAGAGGAGTTCGAGGTCGACGAGGAGGCCCTCGCCGAGGCGGCCCCGCCGCCCGCCGAGCCGGCCCGCCCGCCGGCCGAGATGTTCCGCTCCGCCAGCCGCCAAGCCACCGTCGCGCCGGCGGGCTTCCCGCGCAAGCGGGCCTTCGCCGCCATCGGCGGCGCCGTGCTGCTGCTGGTTCTGGTGGGCGGCTGGCTCCTCTACTCGCGGCGCGAGCAGGTCTTCCCCAACTCGGCGGACCCCGACGCCCCCACGACGGCGGTGGCCGATCCGATCTCGCGCGCCCGCAGCCTGCACGAGGAGGGCAAGACCGCGATCGCCGTCGCCCAGCTTCGCCGCCTGCCGCCCGACCACCCCCAGCACGCCGAGGCGCAGGCGCTGGTGACCCAGTGGGAGACGGCCCGGCAGCCCGAGGAGGCGACCGGCCCCACCCCCGAAGAGCTGGCGCGCCGCGAGGAGCTGGTCGCCGCCGCCCGCGACACCGCCGGGCAGGGCGACAACCTGACCGCCGCCAGCTCGCTCGAGCAGGCGGCGGCCATCGCGCCGCTCGACGCCGAGGAGGCGGCGCTGCGCCAGGAGATCCGCGAGCGCCTCGAGCCGCTGGCGGGCGAGCTGGACCTCTACCGCCAGGGCGACTGGGAGTACGCGCTGCCGCGGCTGTGGCGGCTGCGCCAGACCTATCCCGACAACCCGGACGTCGAGCGGCTGATCGTCGACTCCTACGTCAATCTCGGGATCCGCGACCTCCAGCGCGGCGACCCCGCAGCCGCCGCCGACAAGTTCAAGGAGGCCCGCGAGCTGGCCCCCGACGACGAAGAGCTCCAGCGTCTCGCCGCCTTCGCCAGCCGCTACGAAGAGCGCCCCTCCGACCTCCAGTACCGGATCTTCGTCAAGTACCACCCCTTCCGCTCGTGAGCCGCCGGTCCAAGCGGTCCGACGAGCCCCGCCTCTTCGACCTGCCGCTGACCCCGCCTGGCCCGAACGCCTCAGCCGAGGGCGCGGCCGACCCGGACCGCCCACCCGCCGATGGACCGCCCGGTGATTCGGCTGGCACCTCGCGAAAAGCCCCTCGCCGCACCGCCGGCGGCCCGGCCGACGATTCGGCTGGCACCGCTCGCAAGCGCCGCCCTCGCGGCGCCGGCGGCCCGGCCGGCGACCTCCCCGGCGCCCGACCGCCGGCCGGCCTCGACGCCGCGCCGCTCCGCGGGGCCGCCAGGCCCCCGGCCAAACGCGCGCCCGAGCCGCTGCCGCTCTTCACCGCGGACCCCTCTGAGGCGAGCCCGGGGGCCGATGACGGTCCCTCGGCCTCGGCCCGACCTTCGGGTCCGGCCGGCGGCCGGCCGGCCGCTTCGGCGGCGGGCGCGTCACCGGCAGCCTCCGCACGCGCGCCGCTCGCCACCGCCAGGGCGGCCCCCGGCGCGTCGCCCGACGGAGCGCGGCTCTACGGCCAGGAGGCCGCCGCACCGACCGAGCCCGCCCCCGCCTCGATCACCGACCGCGCGGGCGCCGGGCTCCTCGACCTTGCGGTGCTGCTCGGCGTCGCCATGCTCCTCGCCGCCGGCGTCCTCGCCCTGGGCGCCCGCCCGCCGGTCGACACCTGGCCCGCCGCCGTGCTCTTTTTTCTCCCCTTCTCCTTCCTCTACGTCGTCCTCCCCCTCGCCTTCTGGGGCCGCACTCCCGGGATGACCTGGGCCGGCCTCGTCGCCCGCGGCCCCGCCGACCAGCCACCCTCCTTCCGCCAGGCCACCCTCCGCTGGCTCGGCGCCCTGCTCACCCTCGCCCTCGCCGGCCTCCCCCTCCTCCTCACCCTCGCCGACGGCCGCTCCCTGACCGACCGCCTCAGCGGCACCCGCACCCTGAGCAACCCGCGGTAGGCCTCAGCCGGTCTCTCGGCGGCGCCAGATCGCCCAGGCCATCCACAAGTTGCCGACAGCGGCGCTGGCGGCAAAGACGATGAGTGCCTGATCGCTCATCACCAGCGCCAGCAGGCCACCGAGCTGGTAGATCAAGCCGGCGGTCCGCAGCGGCCCGAAGGCCAGCCCACCGGCGCCGTAGAGCGAGTGGCCGAGCACCAGTAGCCACAGCCCGGGCACCAGTCGGCCGGCCCCTGCCAGGAACAGCGCCGCCGACAGCGCCAGCGCCACCACCGACAGGTTGGCCTGAACCCGGAACACCCAGGAGGCGATCGCCGACGGCCCGCGCTGCCGGCGCCTCATCAGCCCCACCTCCACCGCCCCCCCGACGAGGATCATCAGCGACCACCCCAGCAGCACCGCCCGCCCGCCGCCGACCCGCGCCAGCAGCGGCGTCCCCAGCGCCGCCGCCGGCAGCAACAGGCCCCAGGCCAGCCACGAGTACGGCGTGCTGAAAAACGGCTCCCCAGCCGCCGCGAACTTCTCCCGCACGGCCTCGAGGTCGTCATCCACCGGCCCCCCGCCCGGCAGCCCGATCGGGTCGTATTCGGAACCCACCGCGCCCAGCTTACCGCCCGGGACCGTCGCCCTCGGAGGAACCTGTGAACGCAACGACTCCGACCAAGACGACGGCGTTTCCCGGCTGTCAGGACCAGAATCAGGTAGAGCCTGAGTCGTCCGCGGCCACGGAGCTCACCGACACGAGTTGGCCCGCTCGACCGCCCTCGAACCAGATCAGGTAGGACGGGAAACCGCGCAGCTCGCAGCCACTGACCGTGCCTGGGTGGGGGCCCAGCGGCGGGAGGGTCTTCCGCGGCAGACGGCGCCCACCCCGCATCGCGAAGCCCTAGATCGGGCGCAGCCCGAATGGGCTGAGGGGGGCCGCACCGACGGTCGCCGCCCGCGGGCCTTCAGGGAGCGGTGGCGCGGGACGCCGGGGCGGCGGTCGCCGGCTGGGACGCGGTCTTCTCGCCGAGGGTGAGGAAGCGCTCGGGGTGGAAGGCGTTGTAGCCGTTGATGCCGCCGAAGAACAGCTCGCCGCTGGCGCTCGCGTACGAGGCGCCGAAATTGAACTCGTTGGCCTGGAGACCGTGGCTGGCGTCGAAATTGGTGAAGGTCGCGCGCCCCGGATCGAAGCGCGACAGGCCGTTGTTGGTGCTCAGCCACAGCCCGCCGGCCGCGTCCGGCCGGATCGCGTAGATCACGCCGTTCGGCAGCCCGTCCCGCTCGGTGTAGGTCTCGAAGCGCGCCTCGCCGGCTTCCTCCGGCCCGCCGATCATCCGGGCGAGCCCCGCGCCCCGCGTGCCCACCCACAGCGTGCCCGCGGCGTCGGGATGGAGCGAGAAGACCGTGTCCGAGGGGAGTGTCGAGTCGTCTTCGGGCCGATGCAGGAACCGGTGGGCGCCTCCGGTCGCCGGGTCGAACAGGTTGAGCCCGCCGCCGTCGGTGCCGACCCAGAGAAGACCGTTCCCGGCCTCGGCCAGACAGGTCACGCGGTCGCTTCCCAGGCTGTCGGGATCGCCGGCGTCGTGCCGGAAGGTGCGGAAGGCGCCCGACTCCGGATCGTGCCGGGTGAGGCCGCCACCGAAGGTGCCGATCCACAGCGCCCCCGCGGCGTCCTCGAAGAGCGTCATGATGCCTGCCGCGGCCAGACCGGTCTCGCTCGCGGGATCGTGGGCGTAGGACTGGAAGCGACGCGAGCCGGGGTCCAGACGGTTGAGGCCGCCCTCCCGGGTGCCGATCCAGAGACGGCCGCGGCGATCGCGGAGCAGGGCCATGACGTGGTCGTCGCTGAGGCTGGCGGGGTCGTCCGCGTCGCGGCGGAACCAGGTCAGCTCCCCGGTCGCCCGGTCGAGACGCGCCAGCCCGGCGCCGAAGGTGCCGACGAAGATCCCGCCCGCCTCGTCCTCGGCGAAGGAGGTGACGATCCCGGGGCGATCCCCGGCGGCCGGGTCGCCGGGGGGAACCCGATGGTGCGCGAAGCCCGGTCGGGCGGGGTCCCACCGGCCGAGCCCCGCCAGGTTGGTGCCCACCCAGACGGTCCCCCGGCGATCCCGATGGAGCGCCAGCACCGGAGCCTGGCCGAGTGCGGCGCCGGCGGCGGAGCTCGCCACCCGCACGAAGCGGCCGCTCGCAGGCTCGAGCAGCTCGACGCCGCGCTCCGTCCCCACCCAGAGCGTTCCCCGGTCGTCCTCCAGGATCGCCCGGACGCGGTCGTCTCCGAGCGAGCCGGGGTCCTCCGGATCGTGGCGGAAGCGCTCGAACTCGCCGCTCCGGGGATCGCGGCGGGCCAGACCGCCGCCGTAGAGGCCGACCCAGAGGGCGCCCGCCCGATCCTCGAACAGAGCGCGGACCGGGCCGGAAACGGGTCGGAAGCGCTCGAACGTGCCTGTCTCCGGGTCGAGGCGATCGAGGCCGGCGGCGGTGCCGATCCACACCGCCCCGTCGCGGCCCGCGAGCAGCGCGTTGAGGCGGTCATCGCTCAGGCTGCGCTGGTCGTCCGCGTCGTGGACATAGGAGGTCAGCCTCCCGCTGACCGGATCGAGGCGCTGCAGACCCGCGTCGCGCAGCGCGATCCACACCTCGCCGCGGCGATCGATCACCAGGTCCTTGACGTAGTCGCTGGCCAGCTGTGGCGCGGCCGACCGCGGGGCGCTGCGATAGCGCACGAACCGGTCGGTCGCCGGGTCCCAGCGCGCCACGCCGCCTCCTTCGGTCGCCACCCACAGGCTGCCGTCGGCGCCCTCCTCGATCGCCCGCACGGTGTTGGCGGGCAGCGACGAGGGGTCGAGGGCGTCGAAGCGATAGACCTCGAAGCGCTTTCCGTCGTAGCGATTGAGACCGTCTTCGGTGCCGAACCACAGGTAGCCGCGGCGGTCCTCGTGGATCGACAGCACCGTCGCCTGCGAGAGCCCGTGCTGCCGCGAGATCTGCTCGAGGCGGATCGCCGACGCAGGAAGGTCGGCCGCCCGGACCGCCGTCGCGACGAACGGCAATGCGAGGATCATCCCGGCGAGGGCCCGTCGGCGCCGAGCCCTTGCCGCAGACGCGCGACGAGGCGTGGGGGCCCCGTGCAAGCCGGCCTCGACCGCGACAGATGCCGTTACCCGCATTTCAACGTCCGTTGATTGCGCTCTGGAAGCCCGTCGGCTAGTCGTCGTCGTTCAGGTTGAGCCCACCGACGCTTTCGCCCATCAGCGGGTCGTCGTTCTGGACGTTGTCGGCCCACAGGTAGCCGTCCGACCACAGAAAACCGTCCGACCACAAGAAACCGTCCGACCACAGGAAGCCGTCCGACCACAGAAAACCGTCCGACCACAAGAAGCCGTCGGCCCACAGGTAGCCGTCCGACCACAGGAAACCGTCCGACCACAGAAAACCGTCCGACCACAGGAAGCCCGCGGACCACTCCTCCCCGCCCCAGGTCGTCCCGGTGTCCTCGATCAGGATGACGGGGCCGGCGTCGGAGCGGGCGACGGTCGGCGACGGAGCGGCGGTGACGAAGCCGTCCTCCGCCAGCGCCGCCTCGACGTCCAACACCCCGGCGCCGACCTCGGCGGGGTCGCCGGGGATCTTGCGCGCCGAGCGCATGAGCCGGGCCTTGACCGTCGCCGGTTCGAGCGTCGGCTCCTGGGAGAGCATCAGCGCCACGGCCCCCGACACCACCGCCGCCGCCATGCTGGTGCCGGAGAGCTCCAGGTACTCGCCACCCGGGCAGGAGCCGCTGCCGGAGCATCCGACCACACGATCGGGAAGATCCTGCTTCAGCCTGCCGCGGTTGGCGATGGGGGCGACGAAGCGGTTGCCCGGCGCCAAGAGGTCGGGCTTCAAGACGTGGTCGAGCAGCGTCGGCCCGCGCGAGGAGTAGGTCGAGACGAAGTCGTCGCTCCAGTCCTGACCCGTGCCACTGTCGGTCAGCGAGCCGACGGTGATGACTTTCGGCGAGTTGCCCGGGCTGGTGATGGTGAAATTGCCGTCGCGGCCGTAGTTGCCCGCCGAGCAGACCACCACCAGGCCGGCGTCCCAGACGGCCTCTACCGCCTGGACCAGCGGGTCGGTGGCCGCCGATTCCTCGACCGCCTTGCCGAGCGACAGGTTGACGATGCGGATGTCGTAGGCCGCGGCATTGGCCAGCACCCAGTCGAGACCGGCGATGACGTCGGAGACCACCCCGCGGCCGTTCTCGTCCAGCACCCGGAGCGAGTAGATCGGCGCCCCGGGCGCGAGACCGGAGTAGGTGCCGCCGGAGCCCTGGCCGTCGCCGCCGATGACCCCGGCCACGTGCGTGCCGTGACCCCAGGGGTCGGCGCGAACGGTCCCGACCCTGAGCTCGACGTTGTCGATGTAGAGATGGGCATCCGAGTCCGTGTCCGTGAGGCGGAAGCGGATCCGGGTCTGTGCCGAGCGGTAGGAGGCGAGATCGAAGGTCTCGCCGAAGACCACCGCCGGTGAGCCGTAGGTGGCCAGCGACTGCCAGGTAGCTCCACCGTCGGGCGAGACCTCGAGGGTGTACTCGGCGCCGCTGCGGTCCAGGTGATAGTCGAAGGTCAGGGTCGCCGAGTCCGCTCCTGCGAGGTCGATCTCGCGCTCGATGGAGTCGTTCAGGCCGCTGCGGGCGTCGAACTCGATGCACCGGCTGCTGGAAGAGGGGCAGTCGTCGACCTCGACGGTGATGTTGCCCCCGGAGGGGCTGCCGTTGTCCCCGGTCTCGATCCACGGACTGCCGCTCCAGTCCTCGGTGCCGTTGCTGTTGGTGTAGGAGGTGGCGTTGAACTCGTCGCGGAAGCTGTCACCGTCTCCCGGGATCTCGATCTGGAGGTTGTCGATGCCCAGCTCCCCGTCGTCCACGCTCGTCACCCTGAAGCGAATCTGGGTGGTGGAGGACGCGTAGGGGGTGAGATCGAAGGTGTCGGTCTCGCCGCTCACCCAGGTGTCGAAGGAGAAGCTGCGGAGCAGGGTCCAGGTGGCGCCTCCATCGGCCGAGACCTCCAGCGCCACGCTGCCGCCCCAGTCGTCGTGTCCATAGACGTAGCTCAGCGTGGCCACTTCGGCGCCGCTCAGATTCAGCTCCCGCACGACCCCCTTGCCCACCACGTTGTCGGCCTCCACGACGAGGCACCTGGTGGCCGAGCAGCGGCTGTTCTCGCCGACCGACTCGACCTCGACGTCGCCGGTTCCCGGACCGTTGGACTCCCCGATCTCCAGCCACGGTCCGCTCCAGCTCAGCGTCCCGTCGTTGCCGCCGTAGGAGGTCCCGTTGAACTCGTCTCGGAAGACTCCACCGGTGACCAGGTAGGGAGGAACGACGTCGACGCGCATCCGGAGGTCCAGGTCCCAGTGGTCCCCCACGCCCGAGTCGAGCACCGCCACGCCGACGTCGGGAAGGGCCTGGACGTACTGGGGCGAGCCCGGCTCGGGCAGCCTGGCGGTCTCCCTGGCGGCCCGGGAGAGACCCTCCACCGGGGCATCCAGGCTGATCGAGCGCACGCCCTGGCCCTGGGCGAGACCGTGGAGTGCGGTCTCCGGCACCCGCAGGGACAGCATCTTGAAGTGGCCGTACTGGCGCTTCACCTGGCTGCCGAGGCCGCGCACGCGGGCGCGCTCGGAGCTGCCGGGCATCTGGTCGTAGGTGACGACGACGTCGACAAACGCGGGAGGCCCGTTGCCGTTGCCGTTCCCGCCGCCGTTGCCGCTGCCGCTTCCGTTGCCGTTGCTGGCGAGGAGGGAGCCGGGGATCAGCGTCGCCGCGAGAAGCAGCGCCGCCGCCCGGGGGATCTGGTAGGTGTTCATCGGCGGATTCCCTTTCGGCCGGCGCACCCCCGCCGAGAGCGCCGTACCGCATTCACCCAGAGGTCGTGGAGCATCGTCCGAGATTCCAGCCGGACCTCTGCGGAGCAACGGAAATGCCATCCGCAAGTGCCGATCTCTCGATGAGTCGATCTGTCCGCCGCGCTTGGACGCGCCCTCCCGGATCGCCGAGGGCGCTCTGTTTGAAATGACCTTTGAAATCAAGCGCTTGAGCGGAGAGCGCCCTCCCCCCAGGGCGCACCTCGGGGCGCCGCGCCGTCGCCGGGTCGGGTCCCCGCACACGGCCGCGGCGAGATCGGGAGGGGAATAGAACCGGCGGCGCCGAGCACAATTTCGGCGGGCCAGCGGCGCCGCGCCACTTGCGAGCCTCGGGCCGGCCGCGCGGTCCCGCGACCGCGACCGCGACCAGGTACCGCTTCTCCCCGGGGGGAGCGGCGCGCTAACGCAGCATCCGGAGCTGCGCCCGCGCCCGGCCGAGGGCCCGCTGCCGCTTCTCGAAGGAGGCGTCGTCGAGGACCGCCATCGCCCTGGCCTCCTCCAGCGCCGCCTCCGCGGCGCCCCGCTCCAGCTCGTCCGGCCGCCGCGCCTCCTCGGTGAGGATCGTCAGCCGGTTGGCCGCCATCTCCGCGAAGCCGCCGCCGATGAAGAACAGCTGCTCGCCGTCCGCGGCGTCGACCCTGAGACGCCCGGCCGCCAGCTTGACCATCAGCGGCGCGCGGTCGCGCAGGATGCCCAGCTCGCCGTCGTGGGCGGGCAGCGCCACGAACCGCGCCTCGGTCTCGAGCACCGCGCGCTCGGGGGTCACCACGCTGACCGTGAACGTGTTCGCCATGATCGGGCTCTCTGCTCCCTGGACCGCGGCCGCCGCGCCGGCGCTACTCCTTCTCCAGCTCCTCGGCCCGCTTGGCGGCGTCCTCGATGGTGCCGACGTACATGAAGGCCTGGTCGGGGAGGTGGTCCCACTTGCCCTCGCACAGCTCCTCGAACGAGCGGATGGTGTCCTCGAGCTTGACGTAGACGCCCGAGAAGCCGGTGAACTGCTCGGCGACGAAGAAGGCCTGGGAGAGGAAGCGCTCGATCTTGCGGGCGCGGCGCACCACCATCTTGTCCTCCTCGGACAGCTCGTCGACGCCGAGGATGGCGATGATGTCCTGCAGGTCCTTGTAGCGCTGGAGGATCTGCTGCACCCGGCGGGCCACCTTGTAGTGGCGCTCGCCGAGGATCTCGGGGGCGACGATGCGGCTCGAGGAGGCCAGCGGGTCGACCGCCGGGTAGATCCCCTTCTCGGCGATCGAACGCTCGAGGTTGACGGTGGAGTCGAGGTGGGCGAAGGCGGTGGCCGGCGCCGGGTCGGTGTAGTCGTCGGCCGGCACGTAGATCGCCTGGATCGAGGTCACCGCGCCGCTGCGGGTCGAGGTGATGCGCTCCTGGAGCTCGCCCATCTCGGTGCCCAGAGTGGGCTGATAGCCCACCGCCGAGGGCATCCGGCCGAGCAGCGCCGAGACCTCCGAGCCGGCTTGCGAGAAGCGGAAGATGTTGTCGATGAAGAGCAGGGTGTCGGCGCCGGTC
Organism: Thermoanaerobaculia bacterium; assembly: GCA_041567315.1. Taxonomy (GTDB): domain Bacteria; phylum Acidobacteriota; class Thermoanaerobaculia; order Multivoradales; family JAHEKO01. Next base: position 40,381 of record JBFGCA010000036.1, read on the forward strand.
TGGTCGCGGAAGTACTCGGCCATGGTCAGCGCC